>NZ_CP108458.1:7519359-7821510 GCF_036242395.1 Kitasatospora sp. NBC_01266
GGTCCAGCCCTGGACGGTGAGCGACTTGTCGTCGTGCTCGCCATCGGGGGTGAGTCCGTACGGGGCGCCGGAGCCGGTCGGCTTCTCGGCGTGACGGATCATCATGAGCACCTGCGGGCCGTCACCGGGGGTCCCGCTCAGCGGCTCGCCCAGCTGCTTGGCCGACGTGGTCTGCGCGTGCTGTGCGGCGTCGGTGGCCTGCTCGGCCTTGTGGTGGCCGGCACAGCCGCTGACCGCCGGGGCGGCCGCCGCGGCCATCGCGATGCCGAGCAGCGCGCGTCGTCGGGGTTGGAAAGTCTCGTTCATGCCCGCCTCCCTGGAGTTCCTGCTGTTCGAAGATACTTCCAGGTCAGGCCCAGGGGGAGGGCGGCCCGCCCGGCGGAGTCGGCTGATGCCGTCGAGGCGGCCCCGGGCCTCGGCCCGGGAGACCGCTGGGTACGGGTGTGGGCGGGCCCGGTCGGCCCGCCCGCACCCGCGTGCCGCTCAGCCGCGGTGCGGCGGGACCTGACGGCGGTGTCCCGGCTCCTGGCGCGGGAAGCTCTGGTCGGCGCCGGGCAGGACCGGCTTCGGGTTGTTGGCCACTTCCTGCTCGGCCAGGGCGAGTTGGGCGGCGGTGCCGGGCAGCTTGGGCGCCCGCGAGCTGCCGCTGCGGAACTGGAAGGCCGAGGTGAGGTCGCCGAAGGTGTTGCGCCGCCAGTCGGTGACGTTCGCGGCGGTGACACCGGTGAAGGCTTCCAGGAACTGCAGGACGGAGGTGTGGTCGAACGCCTCCGAGGCCACCCAGCCGCCCACCGTCCAGGGCGAGACGATGATGCACGGGACCCGGAAGCCGCCGCCGATCGGCAGCCCCTGGATGAACTCGCCCTCCGTGTCCGGGTGGTGCGGGACCGGCGGCGCCACGTGGTCGAACAGGCCGTCGTTCTCGTCGTAGTTGAGGATGAAGACGGTCTTCGCCCAGAGTTCCGGGTTGCTCGCTATCGCCTCGATCTTCGAGGCGACGAAGTCGGCGCCGGCGGCGGGCAGGTAGTCCGGGTGCTCGGACTGGTAGCTGGTCGGCAGGATCCAGGAGACCGCCGGCAGCCGCCCGTTGCGGGCGTCGTCCTCGAAGGTCCCGGTGGGCTGCGCGGCCATGCCCTTGTCGTAGAGCGGGTCGCCCGGCTTCGCCTGCTGGAAGTTGGCGAACAGCGAGAGCACGTCGGTGCCGTAGTTGTCGGCCTCCTGGTAGACCTTCCAACTCACCCCGGCCGACTCCAGCTGCTCGGCGTAGGTGGTCCAGGTCAGCGGGGTGGGCGCGGCGTTCTGGATGATCGGGCCGCCGTCGTTGCCGTCGGGGTCGATGCTGCCGGTCATCCAGTAGAGCCGGTTCGGCCAGGTCGGACCCTGCACCGAGCAGAAGTAGTTGTCGCAGATGGTGAAGGACTCGGCCAGCGCGAACTGGAACGGGATGTCCTCGCGGGTGTAGTACCCCATCACGTACGGGCCGTTGACGCCGTCGGCGGCCCGGTGGGCGGGCAGCCACTGGTCCATCTTGCCGCCGTTCCAGGCCTGGTGCTGCACCGCCCAGGCGTGGCTGGTGGACGGGATCGCCTGGGCACTGGTGGTGCGGGTGTCCAGGTGGAACGGCAGCAGGTAGCCGTCCGGGTTGACGCTGTCCGGCTGGTAGAAGACCGGGCGCCCGTTGTCCAGGCGCAGCGCGTGCGGGTCGTTGAAGCCGCGCACGCCGGACAGGGTGCCGAAGTAGTGGTCGAAGGAGCGGTTCTCCTGCATCAGGAGGACCACGTGCTCCACGTCGCGCAGTGAGCCGCGCCGGGGCACGCCCGCGGCTACCGCCTGCTGCACACTCGGCGGCAGCAGTGTCATCGCCGCCGCGCCGCCGGCCACACCGGCCGCCGCGCCGAGCAGCCTGCGTCGGGTCATTCCGGACATGGTGAGTCCTGCCTCTCCGTCAGTTCCGGTCCGTGCAAGGGAGGTTGGTTCGGCCGATCCGGGACGACTCTGCCGCACCGCGCCGCCGTCGCGTGGCAGGGATTCGATGAACAGGTCGCGAACGTCCGATGCCCTGGTGGCGGCCGAACCGGTGGCGGAAACGAACTCTGGCTGACGGTACGTCAGATCCGGCCGGATGGCGGCTAAGCATGCATGGGAGGTTTTGTCGTGTTTCTGTCATGTCCGATTGACGATCTGGCATGTTCTCTTCATCGGATTCTAAGGTGAGTCATGTCCCGCCGACCACAAGGCGGTTCACTCGCCGACTCGGACGGCCCCCACATGCCGCCCGGTCAGGCCCCCCACGAGAGAAGGAACACCAGACGTGTCCAAGAAGATGAACCGCCGCAGCCGCGTCATCGCGGTCCTGGCGATAGCCGGCGCGCTCGGCTCGGTCGCCGCCGCCCCGGCCGCGATGGCCGCCCCCGCCACGGCGCAGCACCACCACCACTACGCGCTGGGCGCGTTGGTCAGCCGGACCGCCGACCACACCCGCACCGCGCTGGCCCCGCGGGCGTTCCGCGCCGCCGCCTTGCCGGCCAGCGTGGACCTGAGCAACTACCTCCCCCAGGTGGGTGACCAGGGCCAGGTGGGCTCCTGCGTGGCGTGGGCCATCGACTACTCCGCGATCGGCATCATGGAGGGCGAACAGGGCATCAAGGGCGCCCCGCACGCGCCGATGTACACCTACGCGCAGATCGCCCAGGGCGACGACCAGGGCAGCTACGCCAGCCAGCACTTCGACATCCTGACCACCCAGGGTCTGGACACCAAGGCCGACTACTGGCAGGGCGACTTCGACTACACCACCCAGCCCGACGCCAACGAGACCGCGAACGCGGCCAACTGGAAGCTCTCCGGCTACACCGCCCTGGACACCGGCAGCGCGCTGGAGAACGAGGTGAAGAGCTCGCTCGCCCAGGGTGAGCCGGTGGTCTTCGCCTTCGAGGTCTACCAGAGCCTGGAGGACATCACCCCGGCCACCGCCGCCAACTACACCTACTACCCGAGCCGCAGCGAGCTGGCCGGGCAGCCGCTGGGCGGCCACGAGGTGGCCATCGTCGGCTACAACTCCCAGGGCGTGAAGATCGCCAACTCCTGGGGCTCCTCGTGGGGCGCCAACGGCTACTTCACCGTGCCGTGGAAGTTCGTCGCCAACCAGATCGAGGAGGCCGACGCGGTCGGCTCGATGATCGCCACCGGCAGCGGCACCTACTGACCGCCGCGGGCCGCGCCCTGCCCGCCGGGGCGCGGCCCGTAGGGCTCGTCCGACAGCTCCCGCCCGGCCTCGCGAGCCGGGCGGGCGCTGTCGGATCGGTGCTGTCGGACCGGAGCTGTCGGACCGGTGCTGTCGGACCGGCGCGAGGGCCTGTCGTCAGACCCCCTGCTGCTCGGCGACGCCATGCACTGGCTACCAGAGCGCGCCGCCGGTCAGCACGTAGACGAAGGGGACCAGCGGGATCAGCGACAGGATGCCCCAGGCGAGCTTGACGCCACGGCCGATGTCGCGGCGGGTCGCCAGGTCGATCCAGATCAGCACGACGGCCAGCGGGTGGATCAGGCAGACCAGGAGTTCCAGGATCTTCTTCATAGCCATGTGATGCCCGGCCACCGGGACCGTACACGGTCCGGCGGCCGGGCTCGCTCGTTCACCGATCCGGCTGATCGCCCTCGGTGGCCGGTCGATCACCAGGGGGCATCGAAGGCGGTCGGCCGCGCCGCTGGTGGCAGTCCAGGCCCGTCCAGGCCCGTCCGTGCCCCTCCGGCACGCGCCCCGTTCGATCGCGGCGGTCCGTCCGTGCCACCCGCTCCACGCCGTTCCGTCCCCGCAGCTCACGGGTGCAGGGCCGGGTGACAGCGCCCGGCCGCGATGTGGCAGGCTCGCGCTTCGTGACCATGTCAGGGGAGAGGACAGTTGATGGGTGATCAGGATCAGTCACTGGGGCGGCGGAGGTTCCTGGGCTATGTGCTCGCGGCCTCCACCCTCACGGTGGCGGCCCAGCTCGGCGAGGTGGCGGCGCCGGAGCGGGCCGAGGCGGCGATCCCCTCGCTGCCCGAGCCGGCCGAGGTGTACGACCTGAACGATCTGCTCACGGACGCGGCGCTGCCCACCGCGAACCTGATCAGCATCCAGCTGAACACCGACGGCACCGCCTCCTTCGCACTGCCGCGCGCCGAGGTCGGCCAGGGCGTGACCACCTCCAGCGCGATGCTGATCGCCGAGGAACTGGACCTGCCGCTGAGCCAGGTCCAGGTCACCCTCGCCGACGCCCGCCCCGAACTGGTCTTCAACCAACTGACCGGCGGCTCGAACACCACCATCTCCACCTACACCCCGATCCGGGTGGCCGCCGCGATCGCCCGCCAGCGGCTGCTGCAGGCGGCGGCGGCCCAGCTCGGGGTCCCGATCTCGACGCTGACCACCAGCGCCGGTGTGGTGAACTCGGCGAGCGGTGCGAGCATCGGCTACGGCGCGCTGGCGGTGGCCGCCGCGAGCCAGACCACCGTGCAGGTCTCGGTCGGCCTCAAGCCGGCCGCGCAGTTCAGCGTCATCGGCACGCCGCAGAGCCGGATCGACGCGCTGGACGCGGTGACCGGGCGCAAGCAGTTCGCCATGGACCTGAGCGTGCCCGGCGCGCTGCCGACCATGGTCTGCCGCCCGCCGACGATCAACGGCACCGTCCAGTCGGTGCAGAACCTGGCCGCCGTGCAGGCGATGCCGGGCATCACCGACGTGGTGACCGTCGCCACCGGCGTCGCGGTGCGCGGCCAGACCTTCGGGCAGTGCATCGACGCCGTCCGCGCCCTGCAAGTGACCTGGGGACCCGGTACCGTCGAGGGAGCCTCTGACGCCAGCGTGCAGCAGGAGCTGCTGGCCGCCGAACTCCCGCTGGTGGTGCCGCCGCTGCCGCTGCTCACCCAGGCCGTGGACGCCCGGTTCACCTTCCACTTCGCCAGCAACAGCGCGTTGGAGCCGAACTGCGCGATCGCCGACGTGCGGCCCGGCCGGGCGGAGATCTGGGGTGCGCTGAAGGCGCCGATCGTCGCGCAGGAGACCATCGGGGCGGCGCTCGGCCTGCTGCCCGGCGCGGTCACCGTGCATGTCACCCAGGGCGGCGGTTCGTTCGGCCGCAAGCTCTTCCACGACGCCGCCATCGAGGCCGCGTTGATCTCCCAGGCGATCGGCAAGCCGGTCAAGCTGATGTGGCACCGGACCGACGACTTCCGCCAGGGCCGCAGCCACCCGATGGCGACCTCCCGGGTGCGCGCCACCTACTCGCTGGGCAACGTGGTCAGCTTCGAGCAGCGGCACACCTCGATCGGCACCGACTTCGGGCACGGTCTGGGCGAGATCATCACCTCGCTGGCCGCGAAGCTGCCGGTCGGCAACCTCGGCTTCTCCGAGGTGATGTTCGAACTCACCCAGCAGACGCCCTACGAGTTCGGCGTCACCACGCAGTTGCTGAACGAGGTCGATCACGGGTTCAACACCGGCAGCATGCGCGGCATCTACTCGCCCAACGTGCGCTGCGCGCAGGAGCTGATGGTCGACCAGCTCGCGGCGGCGATGGGCCAGGACGCCTACCAGTTCCGCCGCCAGTTCCTCAAGGACGACCGCGCGAGGGCGGTCCTCGACCAGGTGGCGCAGGCGGGCGAGTGGGGACGGACGATGCCGGCCGGCACCGCGCAGGGGATCGCCCTGCACCCCGAATACCACGGCTTCGTGGCCGTGCTGGCCGAGATCGACTGCACGCCCGCCACGGTCGGACGGCAGGTGCCGGACGCCTGGACCGGACCGCGGGTCACCAAGGTCGTCTGCGCCGTCGATGTCGGACTCGCCGTCAACCCGCGCGGCCTGGAGGCGCAGATGATGGGCGGCATCATGGACGGCATCGCCGTCGCCCTGACCGCCGGCCTGCACCTGGAGAACGGTATGTTCCAGGAGGGCAGTTGGGACAACTACTTCTACACCCGGCAGTGGAACACGCCGCCCGAGCTGCAGATCATCGTGATGCCGCCGACCACCGGAGTCCCGGGCGGTGCGGGCGAGTTGGCGGTGGCCGGGGCGATGGCCGCGGTGGCCTGCGCGTACGGCCGGGCCACCGGCACCATGCCGACCACCTTCCCGATCAACTTCACCGCCCCGCTCGGCTTCGTCCCGCTGCCCGCCGAGCCGCCGATCCCGCAGTCCCCGACCGACGGCCTCAGCCGCGCCTACTAGGAGTAGAACCCGTGCCCCAACACACCTTCATCCTCAACGGCACGCAGGTCACCGCCGAGGTCGATGACGACGTGCGGCTGCTCTGGGTGCTGCGCGACGTGCTCGGCGTCACCGGCCCCAAGTACGGCTGCGGCCTCGGCGTCTGCCAGGCCTGCACCAGCCACATCAACGGCCAGGCCTTCAACCCCTGCTCGGTGCCGGTCAGCGCGGTGCAGGCGACCGACCAGATCACCACCATCGAGGGCCTGCCCGCCACCGTCGGCAAGGACCTGCACCCCATGCAGCAGGCCTGGCTGGACTTCGACGTGGCCCAGTGCGGCTACTGCCAGCCCGGCCAGATCATGGCGGCCGTCGCCAAGGTGCGCCAGGCCCGCGCGGCCGGTCACGAGATCGGTGAGGCCGACTTCGACGAGATCCGCAACATCTGCCGCTGCGGCACCTACTACCGGATCCGGGAGGCGATCACGGCGGCGGCCAAGGAGTTCTGACGGACGGTCAGACGGCACGTCCGGCCGGGCTGTCGACTACAGCCCGGCCGTCGTGCGGTAGTTGAAGACGCCGGACGGCAGCGGGGCCGGGTCGGGCAGCCAGTGCGCCAGCACCCAGGCGGACGGCGCGAACAGCGGCGCCGGCAGCTCGTCCAGCGCGAACCGCTGCCAGCCCCCGCAGTTGTCCGGCTCGGTGACCTCGGCCACCGCGTCGCTCGGCGGGGCGAGCACGGCGGCGGTCAGCCGGGGGCGGCCGTCCAGGTGGTCGAGGACCACGCCGAGCACCCGCATCCGCTCGGCGGGCAGCTCGATCCCGGTCTCCTCGGCCAGCTCGCGGGCCGCGGCCTGCTCGAAGGACTCGCCGGGGTGGTCCACCTTGCCGCCGGGCAGGCTCCAGGTCCGCGGCTCGCCCGGGGTGGTGCGGCGGCCCAGCAGGACGCCGCGCCCGTCCGGGGTGGGGACGATCACCCCGGCGCCGATCAGCGGGCGGCCGGGCGCCGCCGGTGTCACCATGCGGCCGGCTCGAAGTCCTTCAGGAAGCAGCCGTGCAGGTCCTCGCCCTGCTCGCCGCGGATGATCGGGTCGTAGACCCGGGCCGCGCCGTCCACCAGGTCCAGCGGGGCGTGGAAGCCCTCGTCGGCGAGCCGCATCTTGTCCGGGTGCGGGCGCTCGTCGGTGATCCAGCCGGTGTCCACGGCGGTCATCAGGATGCCGTCCGTCTCCAGCATCTCCTTGGCGCTGGTGCGGGTGAGCATGTTGAGCGCGGCCTTGGCCATGTTGGTGTGCGGGTGGCCCGCGCCCTTGTAGCCGCGGCTGAACTGGCCCTCCATCGCGGAGACGTTCACCACGTACTTGCGTCGTGCCGAGGCGGCGGCGAGCGCCGGGCGCAGGCGGCTGACCAGGATGAACGGCGCGGTGGAGTTGCAGAGCTGCACCTCCAGCAGCTCGATCGGGTCGACCTCGTTGACGGTCTGCACCCAGCTGTTGGAGTCGGCCAGGTCCGGCACCAGGCCGCCCGCGTCGATCGCGGTGCCGGCCTCGATCCGGGCCGGCGAGGCCGAACCGGAGACCAGCGCGAGCGCCGTCACCTGCTGGGCGGTGAGCGCCTCGCGCTCGCCGCTCGCCTGCCCGGGGAGCGCGGGCCGGTCGACGCTGCCGCTGCCGAAGACGCCGATCACCTCGCTGGCGGGCAGCTGCCCGGTGGGCAGCGGCGCGGACTCGGCGGCGACCAGCTCGGCGTAGGCGGCGGGGGAGCGGCGCACGGTCTGCGCGGCGTTGTTGATCAGGATGTCCAGCGGGCCCTCGGCGGCCACCGAGTCGGCCAGCGCGACCACCTGGGCGGGGTCGCGCAGGTCGATGCCGACGATCTTCAGGCGGTGCAGCCAGTCCGCGCTGTCCGGCATCTCCTTGAAGCGGCGGATCGCGTCCTTCGGGAACCGGGTGGTGATGGTGGTGTGCGCGCCGTCACGCAGCAGGCGCAGCGCGATGTACATCCCGATCTTGGCGCGACCGCCGGTGAGCAGCGCCCGACGGCCCGTCAGGTCGGTCGTCGCGTCCCGGCGGGCCCGGCTGGAGCGGGCGCAGGACGGGCAGAGCTGGTGGTAGAAGGCGTCCACCTCGACGTAGCGGGTCTTGCAGATGTAGCAGGAGCGCGGGCGCTGCAGGACGCCGGCGATCTCGGTGGTGGTGGGGGTGCTCAGGCCGAAGACACCGGCGGTCTCGTCGTCGATCCGGCCCGGCGCGCCGGTCGCGGTGCGGGCGGTCACGGCGCGGTCGTTCGCGGTCTTCGCGGCGCGGTACTCCTGGCGGCGGCGCTGCTTCACGGTGCGGAAGATGCCCGCGACGGCCTGGCGCACGGTGATCGCGTCCGGGTGGTCGACCGGGAGGTCGTCCAGCTCGGCGAGCACGTCGAGGCAGAGGCGCAGCCGCTCGGCGTCGATGCCGGGGCCGTACTCGATCTCTTCCTCGGGGGCGCCGGGGGCGGGAGCGGGAGCGGTTGCCGTGCCGGGGGCCGTCTGGGCCGTCTCCTGGGCGGCCGGCGTCGGATCGCCGATCGGCCCCTGCCGGTCGTGCCGCTGCGCCTCTGCCGTCGTCATGCTGTTGCCGCTTCCTTGATCGCCGATGTGGGGGATGTACCCCGTGAACTGTACGGAGTGGGCGGGGGTGGGCCAAACGGCGTGGGTGTCCGGCGGACGGATGACAGATGACGGAATCTGTCATCCGACAGCTGTCGGCTGCTATCAGCCCGCTGACAGCGGTCCAACGGCCCCGCGCCGCCACACCCGCCCAGGCCCGCCCCCCGCCGCTCGCGCTACCCCCGCGCCGGCTTCTCCGCCAGCAGGTGGGCCTGCGGCACCTTCTCTTGCCCGGACGGCTCACGCACCAGCCGGGCCGTCACGGTGAAGCCGGCCTGGCCCAGCAGTTCGGTGATCCGCTCCGGTGTCCAGCGCAGGAAGTCGAGGGAGACCGGCAGCGTGGGCCACTCCACCTGCCGGACCTCGCCGCCGGACTGGAACGCGAGCAGCAGTTGACCACCCGGCGCCAGCACCCGGTGGAACTCCGCGAGCACCAGCGGCAGCCGGTCCGCAGGCGTGTGGATGATCGAGTACCACGCGAGGACGCCGCCCAGCGAGGCGTCCGCGAGGTCCAGCCCGGTCATCGAGCCCACCTCGAACCGCAGGTCGGGGTAGGTCCGCCGGCCCTGCGCGATCATCCCGGGCGAGAGGTCGACGCCGAAGGCGTCCACCCCGAGGGAGGCCAGGTACGCCGTCACCCGCCCCTGGCCGCAGCCGAGGTCCGCGACCGGCCCCAGGTCCGCCGCCCGGACCTGCTCGGCGAAGGCACCGAGCAGCGCCCGGCCGAGCACATTGGTGTCGAGCTCGTTGCCGAAGCGCTCGGCGTAGTCGGCGGCGACGGTGTCGTAGAAGGTCCGCGTGGCGCTCTGATTCGTCGGATCATCGGTCATGGGGCAGCAGACTACTGCGGCTCCGCAGCAGGGCGTTGGGGGCCGCGGAGCCTGGCCACGAACTCGTCGGTGAGGACGGTGCAGCTGCAGAAGACGCCTGTGCACGGGGTGCCGGCCTCGGCGCCGTAGGGGCCCAGACCGGCCATCAGCCGCAGGACCTCCGCGCGCTCCGTCGCGAGCAGGGCGGGGAGCGTCGCGCAGGGCGGCAACTGCCGCCAGACGGCCGGATCATCGACCACATCGCCGATGACCCGCGCGTCGACGAAGAAGGTGTAGAGCGGGTGCTCGGGAAAGTCGTTGAGTCGCAGCACCCACCAGCGTCCGTCCACACGGGCCGCGTAGCTGAAGACGCCGGTGCCCGTGTCCTGCCAGCCGGCCTCCGGGGGCGGCACGGGGAGCGGAATCACGCCGGGGCCAATTCGGCTGCTGCGCGGGCGAATCCGGCTCGGAAGCGGACCGCGCCGACGTGCGGGTGACCCCCGCGTTCGCGGACGTGGCGGCTCACGCGCCGGCCCAGCCGGTGCCGCCTCGGTTCCGGTGGGTTCATCGGCACGCGCCCATCCTGCCCGATACGGCGTCGGGCGGCCACGGTCCTCGGCGCCGCGGCCCGGACGTCCCACCGGCCCTGGCGTGGGCCGCGCCCGCGCACGGTCGGTAGATTCAGCACCCATGAGCCCTGAGACCGCCGCCCAGCCGTCCGACCCCGTGGTGCTGCTGCCGTACCCGGCGGCGGAGATCCCCGGACTGCCGAGCGGGCTGGAGCTGCACACCTTCGACGGCACCGCCTGCGACGGCCGGCCCGGCCCGCCGCCGGGCGAGCTGCTGGCGCGGGTCGAGTTGCTGGTCGTCCCGTACCTGCGGACCGACACGGTGCTGCCGCTGCTGCCCGCGATGGAGCGGCTGCGGGTGGTGCAGACGCAGACCGCCGGCGTGGACGACATCCTCGGGCACGTGCCGCCCGGCGCCCTGCTCTGCAACGCCCGCGGGGTGCACGACGCGAGCACCGCCGAGCTGGCGGTGACGCTCACGCTGGCCGCGCTGCGCGACATCCCGGGCTTCGTCCGGGGTCAGGACGCGGAGGAGTGGCGGGCCGGCTTCTACCCGGCGCTCGCGGACCGGACCGTGCTGATCGTCGGCTACGGCTCGGTCGGCGCGGCGATCGAGGACCGGCTGCGGCCCTTCGAGTGCGAGGTGCTGCGGGTGGCCCGCAGCGCCCGCACGGCGCCCGCCGGACCGGTGCGGGCGCTCGCCGACCTGCCCGAACTGCTGCCTCTGGCAGACGTGGTGATCCTGGCCGTGCCGCTCTCGCCCGCCACCAGGGGCCTGGTGGACAGCGCCTTCCTCGGCGCGATGCGGGACGGCGCCCTGCTGGTCAACGTCGCGCGCGGCCCCGTCGTGGTGACGGACGCGCTGCTCGCCGAGCTGACGGCGGGGCGGCTGCGGGCGGCACTGGACGTGACCG
Source organism: Kitasatospora sp. NBC_01266 (assembly GCF_036242395.1). Classification (NCBI taxonomy): domain Bacteria; kingdom Bacillati; phylum Actinomycetota; class Actinomycetes; order Kitasatosporales; family Streptomycetaceae; genus Kitasatospora; species Kitasatospora sp. NBC_01266. The sequence goes on from NZ_CP108458.1 coordinate 7,530,483, forward strand.
ACCCCGAGCCGCTGCCGGCCGGCCACCCGCTCTGGCACGCACCCGGTGTGCTGATCACCCCGCACGTCGGCGGCAGCTCCTCCGCCTTCCTGCCGCGCGCCCGGCGGCTGATCGGCGCCCAGCTGAGCCGCTTCGCCAAGGGCGAGCCGCTGGCGAACGTGATGCCGAGGGGCTGACCCGCTGCCCAGGCGGTGCGCTACCGCCCCGGGTCGCTCGGGTGCGGGGAGAGCGGCGTCACCGTGTCGCGTCGCCACACCCGCAGCGGCATCGACGCCAGGACCTGCTCCAACTGCTCCGCATCGGCCGCGCTGAACAGGCCCCAGGTGCGCCATTCACCGGGCGCGAGCGGCGGCCGCCACAGGCGCAGCAGGCTGCCCTGCGCGGCCAGTTCCCGTGACCGGGCCGCCTCGCGGGCGCGGAGGTCGGCCACGGCCTGCTCGGTGGTGCCGGCTGGGACGGTGGTCACCATGTCGACCAGGAACTCCATGGGCGGCTCTCCTCAACGCGTAGGTGCGACCCGGGAAACAGGACAACGACGACAGTAGTGGCGGCCCCGGCGTGTCGGTGCTCACGCGCGAACGTGGCGCGGCGATCGCGGCACTGGCTGCCCTCAGGCCGGGTCGACCCCCGCGAGTCGCAGCGCACGCCGCACGGCCGGCCGCGGGCTGCTGAGCACCGGGACGGGCAACTCGCCTAGCAGGTCGAGCGCGGGGGCCATCGAGGCCTGGGCGAGCACGACTACGTCCACCCCGTCGCCCCCGACCGCCGCGCGGATCCGCTGCGCCACGGCGGCGTGGTAGCCGGCCAGGTCGCCGGCCTCGAACAGCGCCCAGGCGCCGGGACAGGGCAGCGACCGCAGGCCGGCGGCGTCGGCTCCCGCCTCGATGAGCAGCGCGCGGGTCGGAGCCAGGGTGGACTCGACGGCGTGCAGCACGCCGATCCGCGGGTAGCGGGCGGCCTGTTCGGCCATCGGGCGGTCGATCCGCAGCACCTCCGGTGCCGGCTGTTCCGCCAGTTGCTCCGCCGTGCCGCCGATGGTGGAGCAGGTGCAGACGATCACCTCGGCGCCGGCCCCGGCCAGCTCACCGAGCCGCGCGCGCAGCCGGTCCGCGTACGGGCGCCCGGCGCGGGCGTCGGCGAGCAGCGATTCGTCGACCAGGTGACGCTCCATCGCCTGTGGCGCGAGCTCGGTGAGCAGGTCGTGGAAGGCCGGCGGGTGGACGGGCGAGGTGTGCAGGAAGCCGATGGTCACCATGGCGCCCATGGTCCCGTACCCGGGCGGACCGACCGCGGTGGGATCCCGGTTCCGGCAGGGCCGCGGGCACCCGCCGCCCGTCGATTCGATCTCGTACGACCCGGATCTCGCACAACACCTGAGAGATCGGGGGCGGTCATGGAGAATGAGCGAGTTGTGGAGAACGACCGGCGGGGCGGTCAGGGCAGCCCCGGTGGTCCGTACACCCGCCGGCTGCCCGCCGCACTCCTCGGGGTGCACAGCCGGCTGTGCTGAAGGAGACAGCGGCTTGACCGGCACCTTGTTCGCGATCAGTGACCTGCACGTGGGGTACAAGGAGAACCGCGAGTTCGTCGAGCGGCTCCAACCCGCCTCGCCGCAGGACTGGCTGATCGTGGCCGGCGACGTCAGCGAGCGGTTCAGCGACATCGAGTGGACCCTGCGGACCCTGCGCGAGCGCTACGCCGAGGTGATCTGGGCGCCGGGCAACCACGAGTTGTGGACACCGAACGACGACCCGGTCCAACTGCGCGGCGAGCACCGCTACCAGGCGCTGGTCGAGCTCTGCCGCGGCCTGGACGTCCGCACGCCGGAGGATCCGCACCTGGTCTGGCGCGGCGCCGGCGGGCCGGTCACCGTGGTGCCGCTCTTCGTGCTGTACGACTACACCTTCCGGCCGCCGGGCACCCACACCAAGGAGCAGGGGCTGGCCTACGCCCGGGGCACCGGGATCGTCTGCACCGACGAGATGCTGCTGCACCCCGACCCGTACGCCAGCCTGGACGAGTGGTGCGAGGCGCGGATCGCGGCGACCGAGCGGCGGCTGGCCGACCTCGACCCGACGCTGCCGACCGTGCTGATCAACCACTTCCCGCTGCGCCGCGAGCCGACGCTGGTGCTGCGCTACCCGGAGTTCGCGCAGTGGTGCGGAACCGAGCGCACCGCCGACTGGCACCTGAAGTACCGTGCGGCGGTCGCGGTCTACGGACACCTGCACATTCCCCGGACGATGTGGATCGACGACATCCGCTTCGAGGAGGTCTCGGTGGGCTACCCGCGCGAGTGGCGGCGCACCGGCAGCGGGCCGAAGGGGCCCCGCCCGGTCTTCCCGGACGCGGTGCCGGGGGCGGCGGCCGAGGCGCCCACGGCCTGAGGCCGGAAACGGCCGCGCGGTACGGCACCAGCGATGCTGGCGCCGTACCGCGCGGCCTGGTTTCAGCTTTTCAGTTCACGCAAGTCACGCACTGGCCGCGTACGCGTATCCGTCCCGGCGAAGTGCGTCCACCACGGCCGCCACCTCGACGGCGGTGCCGAGGGTTCCGCCGGATTTCGACTCCCTGAATTTGGCCAGCGCCTCGCCCGGGGAATAGCCGAACACCTCCCGCAGCCGCCGAACCGCGGCGACACTGCCGTCCCGGCCTTCGGTCAGCTGGATACCGACCGCGCCGAACTTGGCCAGCAGGCCCTGCCGGAGCGCCTCCGGTCCGGGGCCGGTCCCGTGGTCGTCGCTCACGGTGCCGCAGTTCGGGCACTCCCACTCGATGAACCAGCCGACCTTCTGGGAGCGGAGCTCCTGGCCCTGCCAGCCGGTCACTTCGTGGCCGCACGAGGTGCAGACCTGCGGATATTCGAATGCGCGCTCCATCAATGTCACTCCCATCCACGCATTCCGAGGTACCTGTTGACCGTATAGTAGAACTTTTCGGACGTACCACTGCCGTCGCGCGGGTGATGGCCGGTCAGGCCGCGAGCGAACCAGCGGTGATGCAGCTCCTCGTGCGCGATGGTCCGACGGAGTTCCAGTCGGCTCTCGAACGGAACTCGTCCGATCTGGGTACCCGTACGCGGTCGCGCCATGCCCGAGTAGACCGTGGGGCTGTATTCCGGGGTGTGCGTGAAGCGGAGATGCTGGAAGTCCTCCTTCAGCACCGCGCTGAGGACCCGCCGCCGGGCACGGGAGGCCTTGCCGGTCGCGTTCTTCATCTGCTCCGGAGTGGCCCACTTGTTCCGGGAGCCCGAGCCCGCGTGCTCGTCGGAGACGTGTCCGACGGACGTGGACCGGCCGAACCGGCCTTCGCCGCGGAAGAGCGCGCCGCTCAATCGGCGTGCTCCGCCCCCGATGTGCCTGGAGAGCCTGCCGAGCACGTACCCGGTGGCCACATCCGTGAAGGCCCGCCGGTAGTGGCCGTGGTAGACGTCGCTGGACACGTGGTAGGCGTAGATGCCGGTGTTGATCGCCCGGGCACCGCGGCCGATCGCGCCCGCGATCCGGGCTCCCCGGCTGGCCACCGAGGCGGCCCGCAGGGCGATGGCGCCCTCGCCGACGGCGGGGATGTACGAGGCGACCGCGAGCGCGGCCCTGGCGCAGCTGCCCCAGCCCGGGTGGGTGGCGCAGTTGACCACGTCGGCGGCGCCGGAGACCTGGTAGACGAAGTTCGCGCCGGTCTTCAGCGCGCCCATCGGGTTGTGGACCACGCTCGACGCGGTGCTCGCGACGAAGTGTCCGGCCTTCTTCAGCCAGCCGGGCCAGTGGCCGTCGGGGTCGGTGAAGGCCAGCGGGTCGCCGTCGGCGTAGGCGTAGCGGTCCTGCGCGATGCTCGGGTTGGGGTCCGACCACCACGGGTCCATGCCCTGGACCGCGTAGCGGTCGGGCAGGTCCGAGACGGCGTGGTCGGGGCTGTAGCTGTCCCGGGAGATGAAGTTGCTGGTCGACGGGTCGTACCAGCGGGACAGCATGTCGACCTTGCCGGTGGTCGGATCCGTGAAGTCCGACTGGAAACCGAGCAGGTGCCTGGTGCCCGAGGTGGCGATGGTGTTGCCGAGCGGGTCGAACGCCGCGGAGTCGGTCAGCGTGCCGCCGGCCGCGGTGAAGGTGCCGACCAGGTCGTCGTGCTGGTCGGTGACGGCCGCGGTCTGAACCCCGCCCTCGGTGATCCCGGTGATCACGCCGCCGGGGTCGCGCGAGTAGCTGGCGGCGCCGTCCGAGGCGACCTCGTCGCCGATCCCGGAGTAGGCCAGCGTGGTCGTCGGGCCGGTGCCCGCGCCCGTGCCGGTGCCGGTCCCGCTGCCGGTCCCGCCGCTGGGGCCGGTGGTCACCAGCCGGTCCAGCGCGTCGTAGTCGTAGCCCTGCGCGCCGTCCGTCTTCAGCCGGTCGAACGCGTCGAACTGCATGACCTCGGTGGTCTGCGAGCCGTTCGGCGTCTTCCCGGACATGGTGCCGCGCGCGGTGTAGGTGTAGCTCGCGGTGCCGTCCGAGATCAGCCGGTTGCGGGCGTCGTAGCTGAGGTTCTGCGCTCCGATCTGGGTGCGGTTGCCGGACGCGTCGTAGGCGTACGGGACGGTTGTGGTCCCGTTGCTCCACGAGGTCAGGCGACCGGCGGTGTCGTAGGTGTAGCTGTTCGCCGCGGCGCCCGCGTAACCGGTGGTGGTCTTGGCGGTCAGCTGGTCGTCGAGGTTGTAGCCGTACGCGATCGAGGCGACGGTCGCGCCGGCCGCGGTGGTGACCGTGTCGCTGGTCATCCGGTGCAGCGCGTCGTAGCCGAAGCTGCGGGTGTTGCCGCCGGTCCCGTAGCCGATGGTGACGGGCTGCGAGTCCTTGTCGTAGCTGTAGCCGGCGGTGGCACCGGAGGCCGGGTCGGCCATGGTGGCCAGGCGTCCGGCCTGGTCGTAGCTGTAGCTGGCGGTGCCGGAGGCGTCGGTCCTGGTGGTGGTCTTCCCCTCGCCGTCGTAGCCGAAGGAGGACGTGCCGGAGGGGCCGGCGGCCGCGAGCAGCTGGCCGCGGTCGTTGTAGCTGAAGGTGTCGTTGCCGCCGGTCGCCCCGGCGGAGGTGATCCGGCCCATCAGGTCGTAGCCGAAGGTGTGGTCACTGGTGGCGCTCTCGGCGCCGGTGCCGGTCTCCTTGGTCAGCCGGCCGAGCTGGTCGTAGCTGCGGGTGCGGGTGACGCCGCCCGGCTCCGCGAGGGTGACGGCCTGTCCGGCCGCGTCGTAGCTCGTGGTCCAGGTGCGGTCGGCCGCGTTCGGGTAGGCCGTGGTGGCCGGTTCGACCTGGGACTCGGGCAGGTTCCAGCTGTTGTAGGTGGTCAGGAAGTTGTTGCCGCGGCCGTCGGTGTAGCGGGTGCGGTTGCCGACCGCGTCGTAGCCGAAGGAGGTGGTGATGGTCGAGCCGGGCGCGGTCGTCTCGGTCTCGGTCAGCAGGTGGTGGTCGGAGTCGTAGGTGTAGCCGGCGATGGCGCCCAGCGCCGAGGTCGCCGACGTGACGTTGCCCGCCGGGTCGTAGGCCAGGGCGCGGGTGCGCAGGACCTTTCCGGTGCTGTCGAAGTCGTTGACCGCGGTGATCCGGCCGGCCGGGTCGTAGACCGTGCTCTGCCCGGTGCCGGACGGGTCGGTGTTCGTCACCGGGCGCCCGAGGGCGTCGTAGGCGATGGCCGTGGTGTTCCCGTAGGCGTCGCTCTGGCTGGTCCGCTCGTGGTCGAGGTCGTAGCCGTAGCCGGTGACCACCCCGGTCGGGGAGGTCTGCGAGACCAGGTCGTCGGTCGCGTTGTACGCCAGCGTGGTGGTGTACGCGGCGGCCACCGGGGAGCGCTCGAGCTGGGTCTGGGTCAGCTTGCGGCCGAGGAAGTCGTAGGTGGCCTGCTGCGCCGCGCCGGTCGGGTCGGTCTGCGAGAGCTGCTCGCCGACCGCGTCGTAGCCGTAGTGCCAGACACCGCCGCTGGTCGCGCTTCCCACGGCCGGCTCGGTCTTGCTGACGTCGCGGCCGAGCTGGTCGTAGACCGAGCTGGTGATGTGGCCCAACTGGTCGGTGTGCGATATCAGTTGGTTGAGCTTGTCGTAGCTGTCGGCGGTCGAGGCGGTGATCGGGGTGGTGCTGCCCGGCGCCGTGTAGTTCGGCTCGACGGTGCCGGTCAGGTTGCCCACCGCGTCGTAGCTGCTGTAGGTGGTGTTCCCGTTCTCGTCGGAGCGCGAGGTCGGGTCGCCGAACGTGTCGTAGCCGACGGACTCGAACGGCGAGGCCGTGACGGCGGTGCCGCCCACCGCCTCGACGGGGCGGGACGGCTCGGTGACGTAGGCCTGGCGGCCCTGCGCGTCGTACTGGTAGTCGGTCTCGTTCCCGTTCGGGTCCCGCTCGGCGGCGGTCAGGCCGCGTTGGTCACGGGTCCAGGTGGTGGTCAGGTTGCCGCTCGCGCCGTCGTGGACGGTCTCGGTCAGCTCCCGGCCCATCGGGTCGTAGGTGTAGTCGGTCTGGGCGGTCAGCGCGCCGGTCGAGTCGGTCCTGGCGACCGAGGTCTCGTGGTCGTCCGCGTCGTAACTGGTCGACGTGGTGCGCCAGATCGGCTGGCTGTTCGCGCCGAGGCCGACCTTGACGGCCTCGGTGGTGACCCGCTGCGCGGCGTCGACCGTGTAGCTGGTCAGCGTCTCGCCGTCCGCCAGGTCGGTGAGCCGGTCGCCGGCGCCGTCGTAGCTGAAGGCGTGCAGCTGGATCGTGTTGGCGGCGGTGCCGTCGGAGCGCTGCTCGGTCCGGGGCAGGTCGTCGTCGAAGTAGGTGTAGGAGGTGACCCGGCCCATCGCGTCGGTGTCCGAGGCGAGGCGGCCGGCGGGGTCGTACGCCTTGGAGTCCAGCACCAGGTCGGCGGCCGGGGAGGGCGCGGTCGGGTCGCCGGTGAAGCCCTTGAGCGTGCTGGTCAGCAACTCGCCGCGGGGGGAGTAGGCGTAGGCGATCGTGGTGCCGTTGGCGTCGGTCTTGGACGACCGGTTGCCGTAGGCGTCGTAGCCGTAGGACTCGCTGTGCCCGTTGGCGTCGGTCTGGGTGGCCAGCTGGCCGAGCGGGTTGTACGCGTACGTCTCGGTCCGGGGGGCGTCCTTGCCGGTCAGGTCGGACTTGGCCTCGGTGAGCAGGTTCTCGTCCGGGTCGTAGCTGTACGAGGTCTGCTCGGTGTGCACCGTGCCGGTGACCCGGTCGGTGACCGGCGGCTCGGTCTCGGTGAGGAACTTGCCGTCGCCGTCGTAAGTGACCGAGGTGGTCAGGCCGTTCGGCGCGGAGACCGCGTCGTAGACGGTGTGGCCGGTCAGCCGGCCGAGCTGGTCGTAGCTGTACTTGGTGACCAGGCCCGCCGGGTCGGTGACCTGCGCGAGGTCGCCGTTGTGGAAGTAGCCGTAAGTCGCCTTCGCACCGCCCGCGGTGGTCTTGCTCGCGAGCAGCCCGGGCGGGACGGTGCCGGAGTCGGCGGCCGCCTCGGTGCCGGCGGTGTACGTGGTGGTGGCCACCCGTCCGGTGCCGTTGGTGTAGGGCGGCGTGGTGGTGGCGATCACCCGGCCGGCCGCGTCCAGGTCGTTGTGCGTCCAGTAGGTGTTGTCGCTCGCCGAGGCGGAACGGCCGTCCCGGGTGTCGGTCACCGCGTCGTTGCGGGGATCGACCGGGTTCGCGGCGTTCAGGTAGTAACTGTGGTAGCTGGTCGAGCAGATCTGGTGCGCGCGGTCCTGGCAGCTGGTCTCGCTGACCACGTTGCCGCGGGCGTCGTGCCCCTCGATCCTGGTGTTGCCGTTCGGGTCGGTGACGGTGGCCTGGAAGCCGCCGGTGTCGTACCCGTAGCTGGTGGTGGCGCCGAGCGCGTCGGTGGACGAGATCATCCGGCCGCCGTTGTTCGGGTCGTAGGCCGAGGAGACCGTCTTCCCGCTCGGGTCGGTCACCGTCGCGGTGGTCAGCGGCGCCAACTTGCCGGAGGCGTAGGCCTGGAAGTGGTTGGCCACGTCGGCGGCGGTCAACTGGTGGTTGAAGAAGGCGAACTCGCTGATCGCGCCCTTGAAGTGGCCTGCGTGGTCACTCGGTTGGTCGGGCCAGCTGCCCGCGATCAGGCCGGCGCCCAGGTAGACGTTGGTCATGCCCCAGTTGGCCTGGCTGACCGTGCCGGTCTTCGAGCCGACCTGGGCGCCGTCCAGGTAGAGCGCCTGGCCGGCGCCGGTCGCGTCGGTGGAGAGCACCACGTGGTGCCACTTGCCGTCGGTCACCGAGCCGGGAGAGCTCATCGCGTTCCCGTTGCCGTCCCAGAACTCGCCCTGCAGCTTGCCGTCGCCGCCCACGTACAGCGCGGGGGTGTAGGAGTACTGCGGGCCGTTCGGGTCGGTGACCAGCTGCGCCTGGTAGGAGAAGAGCACGCCGCCCGGGGTCGTGGTGTTGAACCAGAGCTCCAGCGCGGACGGGCCGCTGTTCGGCACCAGGCCGCTGGGCAGCGCCGTCCACGAGGAGGCGCCGTCGAAGGAGGCGGCGGTGATGTCGCTCGCGGCGTACGGGCCCGGGGTGCCGAGCGTGACCTTGTTGTAGTTGCCGTACGCGGTGCCCAGCTGGTTCGCCGCGTCCGACCCGGCGGTGTCGGCCAGCCGCCAGTAGCCCTGCGGCGCCGAGCCCATCACGGCCGACCGGTAGACGCCGGAAGAACCGGTCACCGTCGGGGTGTTGAGCTGCCAGACGCCGCCGTTGGCGTCGGTGGTCCGGATGACCCGGTCGGCCGAGGTGTCGTAGGAGATCTGGGCGTGCACCGCGCCGGAGGGCTCGGTGACCTTGGTCAGCAGCGCGTTGGCGGCGGTGCGGCCGCTCTGGTTGTGCGCGGCGGCGGTGGCGGCGCCGACCGGGTGGCTGTAGAAGGCGACGTCGGAGATCTGACCGTTGAAGTAGCGCTCGCCGGCGCTCTGACCGGCGCCGAGCCAGTCGCCACTGGAGAAGCCGGCGCCGACGTAGGCGATCGGCTGGGCGGAGTTGGCGATGGTGCCGGCCAGCGTGCCGACCTGGGTGCCGTCCAGGTACAGCGTCTGGGTGTTCTGCGCGCCGGAGAGCAGCACGTGGTGCCAGTTGCCGTCGTTGACCGGGTTCGCCGAGGTGATCGGCTGCGCCGCGCCCTGCCAGAACTCGCCGCGCAGCTTGCCGTCCGGGCCCAGGTACAGGGCCGGGGTCCAACTGGTCGCGGGCGTACCGAGCGTGGTGTTCTGGTACGAGAGCAGCGGGCCACCCGCGGTGGTCGTCCTGAACCAGAGCTCGACGGCCAGGCTCGAGGTGGACGAGAGCAGGTTGTCCGGCAGCCGGACCGAGGAGTTGGTGCCGTTGAAGCCGGCCGCGGTGGCCGGCGAGCCGGCGATCGGGCCGCCCTGACCGAGCGTCACATTGCTGTAGGTGGCGTTGTCGTTGCCCTCGTTGAGCGTGACGCTGCTCGCGGCGGTGCTGCCGGCGGCCTCGTTCAGCCGCCAGTAGGACTGCGGTCCGGCGTCCAGCACCGCGGTCTTGTAGTGCGAGCCGCCGGTGTAGGCGTACGTGGTGCAGGCCGTGCCGGAGGTCGGCGGGCAGACCGAAGTCAGCTGGTCGCCGGTGTAGTTGTAGAGGTAGGTCAGATCGGTGTTCTGGTCGGCGCCGGAGACCGGGTCGGTGAAGACCCGCGACACGTGCGGGAAGCCCGCGCCGCTCGGCGTGGACCAGTTGAAGTGCAGCACCCGGCCGCTGGTCGCGCTGGTGACGCCGCTCAGCAGGCCGTTGCCGTCATAGGCCAGCGTGTTGGCCCGGCCGTCGGAGTCCTTGACCTGGCTGAGCTGGAAGGCGTTCACGTTCGCGGCCGTGACCGTGAAGGTGTAGGCGGTGCCGCCCTTCTCGGTCAGCGTGAACGAGGTGACGGCGTTGTTGGCGCCACTCTGCGCGGTCAGCGTGGCGTAGGTGCCCTGCGGCGGCGCGTAGGAGGCACACGGCGGGCCGGTGCTCGGGCTGCTGCTCGGGTTGCAGCCGAACCGGATCTGCCGGCCGTCCACGTCGGTGATCACGACGTTGTTCGAGCCGTCGTCGTCGATCACCGCCCGCATGTCCAGCGGGGAGATCCAGCCGGCGCCGAACATGCCGTTGCTGCGCGGGTCGAGGCTGTTGTACGTGCGGTGCACGTCCAGCGCCGGGCCCGCGGTGGCCACGGTGGAGTCGGCGGCATCGGTGGTGAAGTTGCCGCTCTGCGGGTCGAAGCCGCGACCGGCCGGGTTCTCGGTCAGGTGCGAGGTGATCTGCGGCTGGCCGACGGCGGTGTTGAAGTAGCCCTGGACGAACGGGCCGGCGGTGGCGTTGCCGTCGGAGATCCAGACCTGCCAGAAGTAGCTCTGGCCCCAGGCGAGTTTGCCGGTCGGGACCGGCCAGCTGGTGGCGGTGGCCAGGCTGCCGGAGTCGAAGCAGCCGGTCGGCGCGGTCGGAGTGCCGCCGCAGACGCCGAACTTGTAGCTCAGCCCGGTGCCCGGCCAGTTGTCCGGGTCGTGCCCGGTGGCGAACAGCGTCGGGGTGAGCGTCGGCTCGGAGGCGTTGTTCGGCGGGTAGGAACTGTCCACCTGCGGCGGGATGTTGTTGATGGTGTACGACCAGCAGGCATTGTGCCCGCCGACGTCGCTGAACGCGTAGAAGCCGCGCTTCTCCATCTCCCAGCAGAGCGTGTAGGTGCCGGGCGGCAGCGCGGGGCTGATCGCCTCCAGCTTCACCGACTGGTTCGGCCCGACGTTGTTCGGCAGCGAGACGCTCGAACCCCAGCCGACCAGCGAGCCGTCCGCGCGGTAGGTGCGCGAGCCGAGCGCGTAGGAGCCGTTGCCGCTGCCCGACGCCCAGGTGTTGGACGAGGTGTTGGTGACCGTGACGGCGATCTGGCCCTGCTGGATGTGCGAGGGCGCGAAGTCCCAGGTGGACGCGAAGTTGAAGCTCGCGTCGTCCGGGGCGTAGGTGATGTCCAGGAACGGCGGGTTCGAGCCGGAGGCGGTCGAGTTGAACCGCTTCCAGTGGTTCACGTCGTTCGCCGAACCGTACAGCAGGAAGCCGTTGTTGGTGCCGCCGTGGGTCCAGGACGTCACCTGGCCGATGCCGGTGGCGTTCAGCGGGATCCGCTCCCACTGCGAACCGCCGCAGCCCGTGCCGGTGCCGCCGGTGAACGAGGCCGAGCCGGACTGGGCGGCCGGGTAGCCGACGCCGGGCCAGCCCTGCGAGGTGCCCAGGTTCCAGCCGCCGGTGATCGCCTTGACGTCCACCTCGGCGGCCGTGGCGCAGTAACCGGACCAGGTGGTGTACAGGTTGACCCCGCCGCTGATCACCGAGGCGTTGGCGATCGAGGTCTGCACCGGAAACCGGACGTACGAGGCCGAGGCGTGCGAGCCGTCGTAGTCGCCGACCTTGAGGTCGGAGTTGCTGGAGCTGCTGGCGATGTTGGTCTGACCGCTGATCAGGTTGTTCTCGAAGAACGCCGTGGTGTCGGCGGTGGTGTTCGCCGAGGACGGGTCGACCTTGACCGGGAAGACCCGGGCCGGGTTCCGCAGCCAGGACGCGTCGACGGTGACCTGGAGCGCCTTGCCGCCGTGGTCGTCGACGATCGCGTAGTGCACGCCGTCCGAGAACGCGCCCTCGCCCGAGCGCGGGTCGATGTCGGCGTCGGTCATGGTGCCCGCCGGGACGGTCACCTTGACGGTGCCGGCGGCGTCCAGGAAGACCGCGTCGCCGTTGGCGGCGATCTTCGGGGTCAGGCCGGGGGCGGTGATCGGGAAGGTCCAGACCGTGGGCGCGTCCGTGCCGTTCAGGACGATGGTCTCCTTGAAGCCCTCGTCCACGGTCTTCAGGTCCAGATCCGCGTCCGGGCGGGCGCCGGGGAAGACCACCTCGTTGCCGGCGACCCGGCCGGTAGCCGCGGTGGCGTCGTCCAGGCCGAAGGAGACCCGGTCGGTGCCGTCGCCGCTGATCGACATCAGCTGCGGGTCGTTCGCGCTGGTGGCGAACTCGACGTCCTGGGAGTCGGCCTTCTTGGTCAGCTTGGGGCTGCTGTCGGGGCTGCTGTCGGGGACGCCGCCGGTGGCGCCGCTGGAGTCGCTCGCGGGCCGCGCGGCCATGGCGAGCGCGCGCGGTGCGGCGGCCGGCCTGGCGCCCGCAGTGGCGGTGGCGCCGGTACTCGGGGCGGCGGCCGGCTTGGTGGACGGGACCAGGGTCGAGTCGATGTCCGACCAGGTGCCGTCCGGGTTGGGGTACGAGACCCGGCCGGCGTAGGTGCGCACGGTCTGGGTGCCGTCCGGGTTGCGGAAGACCTTCTCGTGGTCGTCGCGCCGGCCGGTGTCCTCGACGCTCTTGCCGGCGTCGAAGCCGGAGAGCGCGGACTTGCCGGGCTCACTGCCAGGCGCGGTCCGCACGTTGCCCGAGCGGTCCACCAGGAACGGGTCGGCGACCCGGTCCTTCGGCGTGAACGGCGCTAGCTGGCCGGGGGCGGTGCCCGGGCCGTGGCCCGGCTGCGGACCGGTGCCGGTGCCGCGGGTGGTGTCCGAGGGGACCAGGTGCGACTTTCCGGCGGCCGAGCCGGACTGCTGCTCGGGGGTGGGCACCTTGGTGGTGTCCACCCGCTTGCCCGCTGCTGCTGCCATGGCCTTGGCCGGCGTCGGTATCGCCTCGGCGGCGCCGGTCGCCAGCGTGAAGCTGACCGCGAGCGTGGTCAAGGACGCTGTCCAGCGCAGTAGTTGTCGTCGCCTGCCGGCGGCTGGGGGTGTCCCTAGAGGTGGGCGCACTATCCACTCCGTAGATAAAGATCTGATAAGAGCCGGAGAGTTGTACCAATGCGCCGGTGGGCGGGTCTACTACGTGAGCGGATACGAACGATGCCTGTGGTGGCAGGGATTCATGGTCCTTAAATATGACTGGGAGTCAGAGGCTGATTCCTGAAAGGTCTTTGAGAAAAGGTGGTGTGGTGTGGATTCTGAGGGGGAACTGTGTCTTCCGCCATGCTCTAAGCTCTGCTCGGCCCGCGCGGACGCGGACGCGGACGTGGACGTGGACGTGGACGTGGACGTGGGCAGCCAGTGCGAGGCGAGTGCGAGGGAGCGACAGCGGTGTCATCAGTGGTTTCGGCGGCGGCGGTCTCGATACGAGGAAAGGGCCGGGCCGGCGGGGCGCTGCTCGGCGGTCTGGCCGTCGCGCTGCCGGCCGTCGCGCTGCTGGGCGGCTGCGCGGCGCAGCATGCTGCGCCGGCGCCGAAGCCCTCGCCCACCGCACCGTTCGTCGCCTTCAACGCCTGCCTGGTCACCGGCCCCGCGGGCCTCGCGCCGGACGCGGTCGGTGCCCAGGCCTGGGCCGGGACCCAGGCGGCGGCCGGGTCGCTGCGCGCTCGGGCGAGCTATGTCACCGCGGCGCCGGCGAACCTGGCCGGCGCGCTGGGCGGGCTGCTGCTCAAGCGCTGCACGCTGATCGTCGCGGCGGGCGACTCGTCGGCAGGGGACGGGTTCGACGCGGGTGTGGCCGGCTTCGCGCAGGCGCACCCGGGGCAGCGGTTCCTGCTGGTCGGTGGTGCGGGTGCGGGTGCGGGTGCGGGTGGCGCGGGGGCGAACGTGCGGGTGGTGGCGGCGGGTGACGGGCTCGCGGACCGGGTGCGGCAGGCGGTGGCGGGGAGCGCTGCGGGCTGACGGCGAGTGCTGGCGGCGAGCGCTGGCGGTGTGGGCTGGCGGTGTGGGCCGGTAGTGCCGGCCTGCCGAGGCCTTGTAAAGAGTTCTTTCTAAAGATAGCTTTACATGCATGCCCGATCAGAACCCGCGCCGCACCGTCCGGTTGACCGATCCCCGTGCCCTGCGCGCCTACGCGCATCCCACCCGGATGACGCTGGTGGCGCAGCTGCGCCGGAACGGGCCGCTGACGGCCACTCAAGCCGCCGAGGCCATCGGCGAGAGCGTGGCCAGTTGCTCGTTCCACCTGCGCCAACTCGCCAAGTACGGGCTGGTGGAGGAGGCCGGCGGCGGCCGGGGGCGGGAGAAGCCCTGGCAGGCCACCGCGATGTTCACCAGCTGGGACGCGGCGGGCGCCGACGACCCGGCCGCGGCGGCGGCCACCGAGGCGCTCCAGCTGGCCATCGCCGAGCGGTACTTCGAACTCACGGCGCGCTGGGTCCAGCAGCAGGCCGCCGAGGCCGCCGAGTGGCGCCAGGCCGCGCGGTTCGGTGACTGGCTGCTGTACCTGACGGCGGCAGAGGTCAGCGAACTCGGCGCCGGGATGGAGGAATTGGTGCGGCCCTACCTGGAACGCCTGGGCGATCCGAGCAAGCGGCCGGCGGACTCGAGGCTGGTCACACTGCTGAATCTGGCCTTTCCCGCGCAGGAGAAGGAGTCGGGCGCGTGAGTGCCCCGACGGTGCACCGGTCCCCGCCGCGCCCGGCGGCCGGGCGTGGCAGCGGACTGCTGCCCGCCCTGCTGCGCGAGGTCGGGTTCCGCCGCTACTGGACCGGCCTGACGGTGTCCGCCCTGGGCGACCAGGTGTCGGCCATCGCGCTGCCGCTGATAGCCGTCCTCGCGGTGCATGCGGGCGCCGCGCAGATGGGGTACCTGGCGGCGGCGACCTGGTTACCGTACCTGCTCTTCGCGCTGCCGGCCGGAGCCTGGGCGGACCGGCGGAGCCGGCGGCGGCGGGTCATGATCGCGGCGGATCTCGGCCGCGTCGCGCTGATCGCCACCATTCCGCTCGCCTACGCCTTCGACGCGCTCACCCTGCCGCAGCTCTACCTGGTGGCGCTCGGGGTCGGCACGCTCTCCGTCCTCTTCGATGTCTGCAACGCCCAGGTCTTCAACTCCCTTGTGCCTTCGGCTCGGTACGTCGAGGGGAACTCGCTGGTCAGCGGTAGCCGGGCGATGTCCCAGATCGCCGGGCCGGGCATCGGCGGCCTGCTGGTGCAACTCCTGTCGGCGCCGCTCGCGCTGCTGGCCGACGCGCTCTCGTTCGCCGCCTCGGCCCTGTGCCTGTCCCGGATCGCGCCGATCGAACCGCCCGGTGAGCGCCGGACACGCGGCCAACTCGCCGAAGGCGGACGGTTCATCGTCCGCTCGCCGATCATGCGGGCCGCGCTCGCCAGCACGGCCACGGTCAACTTCTTCACCTTCATGGTGGCCGCGCTGTTCGTGCTCTACGCCACCACCACGCTGCACCTCGCTCCCGGGCTGCTCGGCGCGGTCCTGGGGGCCGGCTCGGTCGGCGGGCTCCTCGGGGCGCTCAGCGCGGGTGCGCTCACCAGGCGGATCGGCCTGGGCGCGACCTTCCTGCTCGGCAGCATCGCCTTCCCCGCCCCGCTGCTGCTGATCCCGGCGGCGCACGGGTCCACCCTGATGGTCCTCGGCTTCCTCTTCGCGGCGGAGTTCGTCTCCGGGCTCGGTGTGATGTGGCTCGACATCGCGGCGGGCTCGATGTTCGCCGCGATCGTCCCCGACCAGCTGCGGTCCCGCGTGAGCGGCGCCTACCGGATGGTCAACTACGGTACCCGGCCGCTCGGTTCGCTGGCCGCCGGAGCGCTGGCCGGCGCGATCGGGCTGCGTCCCACGCTCTGGATCGCGGTCGGCGGGGCGCTGGCCTCGTTCCTGTGGCTGCTGCCCTCGCCGGTGCCGCGGCTGCGCGAACTGCCGGGTAAGGACTAGACCACTGCGGATCCGGCGGGCCAGACTTTCGCCATGGGCGACATGACGGCTCCACTGGGGCGTGACGAGGTCCTGGCCCGCTGCGGGGCGGGGTTGGCCGGTGGCGGGGGAGTGCTGGTGACCGGGCCGGCCGGGATCGGGAAGACGGTGCTGCTCGACGCCGTGCAGGCCGAGGCGGCCCGGGGCGGGGCGCTGGTGCTGCGCAGCGACTCGGTGGCGGGCGAGGCCGGGTTGCCGCAGTTGGCGCTGTACGACCTGTTCGCCGGAGCGCGCGCCGAGTTGGCGGCCATGGACGCGCCGGCCATGGACGCGTCGGCCATGGATGCGTCGGCCGACTCGGTGGAGCCGCTCGCCCCGCACCTGCGGGCCGCGCTGGACGTGGTGTTGCTGCGGGCGCCCGCCGATGACCGGGCGGACGGGGAACTCGCGCTCCGGGTGGCGGTGCTGGAGCTGCTGCGGCTGCTGGCCGCGCGGCGTCCGGTGCTGCTGGTGCTGGACGACGCGCACTGCCTGGATCCGGCCAGTGCGCGGGTGCTGGCCTTCGCCGCGCGGCGGCTCGGTGGAGAGCGGGTGCGGGTGCTGGCCGCCGAGCGACTCGCGGCGGGGGCCGAGCCCGGCTGCCTCGATCTGCTCCCCGCGCCCGGGACCGAGCTCGCGCTCGACCCCCTGCCGCCCACCGTCCTCGGGGAGTTGCTGCGCACCCGGGGCGGCCTCGGTCCGGGGGA
The DNA here is from genome assembly GCF_036242395.1 of Kitasatospora sp. NBC_01266. NCBI lineage: Bacteria > Bacillati > Actinomycetota > Actinomycetes > Kitasatosporales > Streptomycetaceae > Kitasatospora > Kitasatospora sp. NBC_01266. Next base: position 7,546,854 of record NZ_CP108458.1, read on the forward strand.
CCCGGTCGCCGAGCGGATCGAGGCGGCCGCCGGTGGCAATCCCGGACACGCGCTCGACCTGGCCCGGGCGGTGCGGCGCTCGCCCGTGCCGGTGCGCGCCGACGATCCGCTGCCGGTGCCGCGCGGGCTGCGCGAGCTGTTCGCCGAAGCGCTGCGGGCGCTCTCCCCGGACCTGCTGGGCACCCTGCTGCCGGTCGCGGTCGCCACCAGCGCGGGCCCGGAACGCCGTTGGCCCACCGGCCCGGCACTCCGCGAGGCGCTCGCCGCCGGCCTGCTCGCCCGCGCCCCCGGCGGCGAGCCGTGCTTCGCGCACCCGCTGCTGCGCGAACTCGTGCACGCCGAGGCCACGGTGGAGCAGTGCCGCCGGTGCCATGCCACGCTGGCCGAGCAGGTGGCGGATCCGTTGGAGCGCGCCAGGCACCGCGCGCTGGCCGACCCCGAGGCGGAACCCGAACGCGCCGCCCAACTCGCCGCCGAGCTGGCCGCGGCGGCCGAGCTGGCCGTGCGGCGCGGAGCACCCGCCCAGGCCGCCGAGTTGGCCCAGTTGGCTGCCGAACGCACCCGGCACGAACCGTGGTTGGCCGCCGAGCGGCTGCTGGTCGCGGCCCGGCACGCGCTCGACGCCGGGCAGACCGACCGGGCCGAGCAGGCCTGCGCCGCCGTGCTGCGCGGCGCGAACCGGGCCGCCCGGGTCGGCGCCCGGCTGCTGCTGATCGAGCTGGCGGGCGGCGACCGGTCCGGTGTGCCCGCGCTGCTGGACGCCGCGCAGGCCGAGGCCGGCGACCTGCCCAAGCTGCGTACGGCCGTCCAACTGCACCGGGCCGAGCATGCCTTGAGCACCGGGCGGCGCGATCAGGGGCTGGCTGAACTGGCCGAGGCGGCCCGCCACGCGGAGCGCAGCGGCGACCTGGACCAGCAGCTGGAGGTGATCGCGCTGCGGGCCCCGATCGAGATGCAGCTGCGGCCGGACCGGGTGCTGCCCGCGCTGCGCCGGGCCGCCGCCCTCGCCGCCGGCCTGCCGGGAGACTCGGGTCAGGCGAAAGACTCGGGGCGGCCGGGCGCGGTCGGCCTGTTGGACATCGGCGGCGAACTGCTGGGCACCGGCGCCGGTCGGCCGGGAGCCCTGGAACGTCCGGGAGCACCCGTCCGCCCGGCCCCCGCGCTGACCGCCGCCTCGATCCAGATCCGCAGCTGCCTGGTCGTCTGGCTGCTGCGGGCCGGTGCCGTCGGCGAGGCGATCGCGGAGGTCAACCAGCTGCGGGAGGAGGTCGAGCGCGCGGGCCGGGTCAAGGACCTGGCCAACGTCCTGCACCTGGTCGCCTCCACCCACGAGCGGGCTGGCCGCTGCGCCCAGGCGTACCAGGCGGGCCGGCTCGGCGGGCGGCTGCGCCGGGAGCTGGGCCCCACGCCGGCCCCGGGGCTGGTGCTGAGCGCCGCCGCCGAACTCAACGGCGGCACCGCCGAGTGCGCCACCGACCTGGCCACGGCCGCCGTGCGCGCCGCCGAGGCCGCGGGTGACGTCGAGTGGACCGCGTACGCCCTGGGCCTGCTCGGCCGCGCCGACCTGCTGGGCGACCAGTTCGCCCGGGCCGCCCAGCACCTGGGCCGCTGCCGCTCACTGCTGCGCGGCCTCGGCTTCACCGACCCGGCGCTCTTCCTGGTGGACGCCGATCTGATCGAGGCGCTGGCCCGGTCGGGGGCGGCCGGGGCGGCCGAGCGGGCCTGGCAGCTGCTGGCGGAGGCGGACGCCGAGACGGCCCGGCTGGACCGGCAGGTGCTGCGGCTCGGCCTGGTCCGGGCCAGGGCCGTGCTGACCGCCCGCGACGGCGATCCGCGCGGCGCCGCCGACGAGTTGCGTGCCCAGCTGCCGCCCGCCCACCCCTACCCGTTGGAGCGGGCCCGCGCGCTGCTCACCCTCGGCGACCTCGAACGGCGGGCCCGGCGCCGCGCCGCTGCCCGGGCGGACCTGCGGGCGGCCGGTGAGGCGTTCGCCGCCGCGCACTGCCTGCCCTGGCTGGCCCGCACCGAGGACCGGCTGGCCCGCCTGGACGGGCTGGACGGCGCCGGCGGCACGGGGCCGGCGCTCAGCGAGCTCGAGCGCCAGGTCGTCGCCCTGGTCCGGGACGGGGCGACCAACCGGCAGGTCGCGCTCGCCCTGCACGTCTCGGTGAAGTCGGTCGAGGGCACCCTGACCCGCCTCTACCGCCGGCTCGGGGTGCGCGATCGCGCCGGGCTGACGGCCTGTCGGCTCGCGCTCTGACGAGGTGCCGACAAGGGTCCGCCCTCAACAGGGCAAGTCCAGGGCAAGGGTGGCACTTTGACTTCGATTCATTGACCGGCTTCAGGGTGCGGGCTACGTTTTGCGCTCAACCCGGGAAGTGCAGCCCCCACGCCTTCGCTCCCACCCCACCCCACCCCACCCCACCCCACCCCACCCACCCCACACCAGAGGAATCCGCATGGACGACCGCCATCCGGAACGCCGCACACTCCGCTCGCCCAGATCCCCCCGAACCCGCCCGCTGGCCCCGCTCGCCGTCCTCGGCCTGCTGGTCGCCTCCCTCTCCAGCGCCTTCACCACCCCCGCCGTCGCTCTCCCCACCGGCGCGGACGCGGTCACCGTGACGCGCTCCTGCGCCGTCCCCAGCCGCCCCGGCGAAGAGGCCTGCCTGGCGCTCAAGCGCACCGACCTCCACCAGAACGCGCTCTCCCCGCAGGCGACCCCCTCCGGCTACGGGCCCAGCGACCTGGTGAGCGCGTACAACCTGCCCAGCGGTGGCGGCGCCGGCCAGACCGTGGCCCTGGTGGACGCCCAGGACGACCCGAACGCCGAGTCGGACCTGGCCGCCTACCGCGCCCAGTACGGCCTGCCGGCCTGCACCACGGCGAACGGCTGCTTCCGTAAGATCGACGAGAACGGCGGCGCCAACTACCCGACCGCCGACACCGGTTGGTCCGGCGAGATCTCGCTGGACGTCGACATGGTCAGCGCGGTCTGCCCGAACTGCCACATCCTGCTGGTGGAGGCCGACTCGGCCAACATGTCGGACCTGGGCACCGCGGTCAACCAAGCCGTCGCCCAGGGCGCGAAGTTCGTCTCCAACAGCTACGGCGGCTCCGAGGACTCCTCGATCACCTCCGCCGACTCGGAGTACTTCGACCACCCGGGGGTGGCGATCACGGCCAGCGCCGGTGACTCCGACTACGGCGCCGAGTACCCGGCGACCTCGCAGTACGTGACCGCGGTCGGTGGCACCTCGCTCACCAAGGCCGCCAACGCGCGCGGTTGGAGCGAGAGCGTCTGGAACACCAGCGCCACCGAGGGCACCGGTTCGGGCTGCTCGGCGTACATCGCCAAGCCGTCCTGGCAGCACGACACGGGCTGCGCCAACCGGATGGAGACGGACGTCTCGGCCGTCGCCGACCCGGCCACCGGCGTCGCGGTGTACCAGACCTACGGCGGCAGTGGCTGGTCCGTCTACGGCGGCACCAGCGCGGCCTCGCCGATCATCGCCTCGGTCTGGGCGCTGGCCGGAGCGCCGAACGCGGGCGACCGGGCCAACCAGTACCCGTACAACCACACCAGCAGCTTCAACGACGTCACCTCGGGCAACAACGGCTCCTGCTCGCCCTCCTACTTCTGCACCGCCGGCCCCGGCTACGACGGCCCGACCGGTTGGGGCACGCCGAACGGCACCAGCGGCTTCACCGCCGGGACGGCCGCCGAGAGCGTCACGGTGACCAACCCGGGCGGCCAGAGCAGCACCGCGGGCACGGCGGTCTCGCTGCAGGTCTCGGCGAGTGACTCGGCGGGCAAGGCGCTGACGTACTCGGCGACCGGTCTGCCGGCGGGGCTGTCGATCAGCTCCTCGGGTCTGATCAGTGGCACGCCGAGTGCGGCGGGGACCTCGAGCGTGACGGTGACCGCGAGTTCGGGCACCGCCTCGGGCAGCGCGGCCTTCGGCTGGACGGTCAGCACCGGCGGCGGGGGCGGCTGCGCGGGCCTGGCGGCCTGGAGCGCCGGCACCTCCTACGTGCCTGGCAACCAGGTCTCCTACGGCGGCCACAAGTGGCTCTCCACCTGGTACTCGACCGGCGCCACACCCGGGGCGCCGGCCTCCTGGTCGGTCTGGTCGGACCAAGGGTCCTGCTGACCGGCTCCCGGCCGGGCACCGCGGGGGAGCGGTGACCTGACCGGAGGGCAACGGGTCGCGATGGTGGGGCCCATCGCGACCCGTTGCCCTGTGCGCGCTGTCGCCCGGTGCGCGCAGGTCGGCCGGTGAAGGTCAGTCGGCCAGCCGGTCGTTGATCAGCTGGTCGTTGATCAGCCGGGCCAACCGCCGCAGCCCTTCGTCTACCTGATCCGGCGTCAGCAGACTGACCGCCAGCCGCAGTTGCCGGCGTGCCTCGGGCGCGTCGGTGAAGTGGTGCATCGGGGTCCAGAGCAGCCCGTAGTCGCGCGCCGAGGTCTCCAGCAGCGCGTCGTCCACCTCGAACGGCACACTCACCACCAGGAAGAACCCGCCGCTCGGGGTGTTCCACTTGACGCCCGAGCCGGCCGGGAACGCCTGGACCAGCCCGGCCAGCAGCCGGGCCAGGTTCTCCCGGTAGAGCGCGATCTCCCGGGCGTTGGCCCGCACCAGGCTGCCCTCGTGCTCCAGCAGCTTGCCGGCGATCACCGCCTGCGCGATCGGCGCGGTGTTCACCGTCAGCATGCTCTTCAGCTTGGCGAGTTCGTCGGCGAGCAGGGACTGCGTGCCGTCCGCCGCCGCGACCAGCTGGTCGGCGACCACGAACCCGACCCGGGCGCCCGGCAGTCCGGTCTTGGCGTACGAGCCGAGGTAGACCACCTGGCGCCGCCGGTCCAGCGCCTTCAGCGTGGGCGGCCGGTCCTGCGGGTCGCTGGCGAAGACACCGTAGGGGTTGTCCTCCAGCAGCAGCAGGCCTTCCCGCTCGGCCAGTTCGAGCAGCGCGTGCCGGGTCGGCAGGTCCAGGCTCAGGCCCGAGGGGTTGGAGTGGTCGGCCAACAGGTAGCAGGCGCGCGGGCGCAGACCCTGGGCGCGGGCCCGGGCGACGGTGGCCGCGAGGTCCTCCAGGTCGATCCCACCGGGGCCGCCGGCCACCGTGAGCACCGGCATGTCCACCAACTTGGCCGCGCCGGTCAGCCCGACGTAGGTCGGCGCCACGGCCAGCACGGCGTCCCGCTCGTCGCGCCGCAGCGCGCGCAGTATCAGGAACATCGCCTCCTGGCAGCCGACGGTCACCACGATCGACTCTGGGTCGACCGAGATCCCCTCGTCCACCGCCAGGTTGTCGGCCACCAGCTGGTGGATGATCCCCTTGGTGCGGCCGTACTGGAAGAACGCCCGCCGGGCCTGTTCCGGTGTCAGCTGCTGAGTCTGCGTCAGATGTCTTTCGTAGCGCTCGAGATAGCGCTGGATGTCGGAGATCTCGAAGAACTCCTCGTGCGGCCGCCCGGCGGCCAGCGAGAGTGCCTCGGGGTAGCGGTTCGCGACCTCGTTGAGGAAGTTCATCGACTCCAGGGCCGGGTCGGCGAGCGAGCCGTGCAGCTCCAGCAGGGCAAGGGTGGTCAGGTCGGTCACATCGACTCCAAGCGGTGCGGACGGATGACGGTGCGCAGCGTACGGGCCTCGGCGGGGGCCGCGCAGCCGGCCAGCCCGAGTGCGTCGTCGAACTCGAGGGCCAGCAGGTCCAGCACCCGCCGCGCTCCGGCCTCGCCGTCCGTCGCCAGGCCCCAGATCAGCGGGCGGCCGACCAGCACGCCGTCGGCGCCCCGGGCCAGGGCCCGCAGCACGTCCAGGCCGCTGCGGATGCCGCCGTCGAGCAGCACCTGGCAGTCGTCGCCGACCGCGGCACCGACCGCCTCGCGGACCTCGCCGACCAGCTGCACCGCCGGTACCGCGCCGTCCAGTTGCCGCCCGCCGTGGTTGGAGACCACCACGGCGGCCGCGCCGGCCCGGGCGGCCAGCACGGCGTCCTCGGGGGCCAGCACCCCCTTGAGCACGATCGGCAGCCGGGTGAGGGTGCGCAACTCCTCGACATCCGCCCAGGTCAGGTCCGGGGCGAAGGCCAGGGCGGTGTGCGTGGCGACCGCCGAGCCACCGCCGTCGGTGCGGTGCGCGGCCGAGCCGGCGGCCTCGGTCAGGTTGGCGGCCACCACGTCGGACGGCAGCGCGAAGGCGTTGCGCACGTCGCGCAGCCGGCGGCCCATCCAGGGGACGTCCACGGTCAGCACCAGCGCGCTGCAACCGGCCGCCTCGGCCCGGCGGATCAGCTCCAGACGGTGGCCCGGATCGCGCAGCCAGTAGAGCTGGAACCAGGTGTCGGCGCCGGTCGCGGTGATCTCCTCGATCGGATAGCTGCTCAGCGTTGCCGCGGTGAACGGCACGCCGGCCTGCGCGGCGGCTCGCGCGACGGCCAACTCGCCGTCGGGGTGGGCCAGTCGGTGGTAGGCGACGGGTGCCACGGCGAGCGGCAGCGCGGCCGGGGCGCCGAGCAGCCGGGTCGCGGTGGTCCGGGCGGAGACGTCCCGCAGCATCCGCGGCACCAGGAAGATCTCCTCCAGCGCGGCGCGGTTGGCCCGCAGCGAGAGCTCGCCCCCGCTGCCGCCGGCCACGAAGTCCCAGACTCCGGGCGGCAGTACGGCGCGGGCTTGGCGCTCGACGTCGGCCAGGCTCAGGGCGGCAGCGGCCGCGGTGCTCGCGGTGGTGTCGGTGGCGGTGCTCGCGGAGTCGGCGGCCGGGGAACCGCTGTTGCCGGTCACCGGGCGGTGTCCCCCGAGCGCTGGCGCTCGACCTCGACGGCCTCGTAGAGCGCCTTGATGTTGGAGCCGCCGAAGGTCTTCGCGCCGATCCGCTCGATCACCTCGTAGAAGAGCGTGCGCTTCTCGTGCTCGGTGCGGGTGAAGATCTGGAACAGCTGGCCGCCGTGGTCCTCGTCGATCAGCAGGCTCAACTCGCGCAGCTCCGCGACCGAGTGGGCCCTGGGCGTGACCCGCTCGGCCAGCGCGTCGTAGTAGGCGCCCGGCGTGCTGAGGAACCGCACGCCCCGGGCGGCCAGGGTGCGCACCGCGCGGACGGCGTCCTCGGTGCTGAACGCCAGGTGCTGGACGCCGGCGCCGCCGTGCCGCTTCAGGAACGCGTCGATCTGGCCGGGCTCGGCGCTGGTGTCGGGTTCGATCACGGTGAACGTGACGGTGCGCGAAACGCTCTGCACCACAGTGGAGTTCATCGCCTGGGTGCCGACCTTGATCTGCTCGGTGAAGGTCTCCTCGAAGCCGAGCACGGTGCGGTAGTAAGAGATGGTGGCCGCCAACTCGTCGGCCGGTACGCAGACCGCGAAGTGGTCGACCTCGGCCAGTGCGGGCGGCTCCTCGGCCGGGCCGCCGCTCGGAGCCGCCAGTCTGGCGGGTTCGTCGGCCGGGAGGTCGGCCTGTGCCAGTGCCTCCTGGAAGCCGGTGAGCGGCACGAAGCCGACCGGCAGCCGGGCCGGGTCGCCCGGCGCGCGCTGGACCAGGGTGTGCACCACGTCGCCGAAGCCGCCGATGGTCGCGGTCACGGCCGGGAACTCGCCCGGGTGCGCGACGGGTTCGGCGATCGGGCGCCCGCCCCGGGCGACCGCCTGGGCGAAGGCTTCGGCGGCGTCGGCGGTGCACAGCGCGATGTCGGCGATGCCGTCGCCGTGCGCCAGCACGTAGGCGGTGGCCGGGTGGTCGTCGACGGTGGCCTGGGTCAGCACCAGGGTCATCGCGCCCTGGGTGAGGGCCAGGCTGCGAAAGCCCTCGGCCGGGGAGCCCGCGCGCCCCGCCGGGGTGAAGCCGTACCGGTCGCGGAAGGCCATGGCCGAGGCCTCGGCATCGGCCACGTAGAACTCTACGTAGTCAAGCTCGAGGTCGGCCGGGAGAGCTGCGGTGGGCAAGGCACGCATGCTGAGTTCCTCTGCTCGCTCCAAGGGGCCGTCAGTGATCCGGACAGTAGTCGGGTCCGTGGGCCGCAGTGACCGGATGAGTGTGGGGCCAAAGGGGTCAGAAACCATCAAGTTGAACGTCAATCGGCCAAGTTACAGTCATAATCCGCCAACTTGAGCACCTAGTGCATGCTTTCGATGGGGTGATTGTTTGGATGATCTTCATGCTTGGTACGTCTGACCACGGTCAAGCTCGCGAGAGGTGCGCTTTAGATTGATCACCACGAAGCGTGACCAGGCGTCCGTGGGCGATCCCCGACGCCACCGCTTGTGAGTCATGACGCTGACGCGGCCCCTGCCACCAGCGGGCGGCCGTGTAGCACGTAACGCCGCCGACGAACCGGAGCACTGAAACCATGTCGGATTCGCCGACCACCCCCAGCTGGCCGCTGATGGCCGGGCAGTCCGGCATCTGGTTCGCCCAGCAACTCGATCCCGCCAGCCCGGCCTTCCAGATCGCGGAGTGCGTGGAGATCCACGGTGCGGTCGACCCCGAGCTGTTCGCGACCGCGCTGCGGCAGGTGCTGACGGAGGGTGAGGCGCTCCGGCTGGCCTTCCGCACCGAGGGCGGCGAGGTGCGACAGAGCGTGCGCCCGCCGGCGGATTTCCCGCTGCTGGTCGAGGATCTGGGCGCGCGGGCCGACCCGTGGGCCGCCACCCGGTCCCGGATCGAGGCGGACCTGGCCCGGCCGCTGGACCCGAGCACCGGACCGGCGTTGGTCCAGCAGCTCTTCCTGGCCGGCCCCGACCGGAGCTTCTGGTACCAGCGCGGGCACCACGCGCTGGTCGACGGCTTCACCGGGCCGCTGGTGGCCGGCCGGATGGCCGAGGTCTACAGCGCGCTGGTCGAGGGCCGCGAACCCGCTGCCGAGGGCGCGCTGTCCGGCTTCGGCGAGCTGGTGGCCGAAGAGCGGGCTTACCAGGGCTCCGAGCGGCGGGAGATCGAGCGCGGCTACTGGCTGGACCAGCTGGCCGACCGCCCGGAGCCGGTCGCCCTGGCCGGCCGCACCGCCTCGGCCGCCCATCGCCACCTGCGTCACGAGATCCAGTTGACGGCGCGGCACGCCGACACCCTGCGGGTGGCCGCCCGCGCGCTCGGCGTCAGCTGGTCCGCCCTGGTGCTCAGCGCGGTCGGCCTCTACACCGGCCGGCTGACCGGCGCCGACGAGGTCGTGATCGGCCTGCCGGTGCCGGCCCGGATCGGCCGCACCGCCCGCTCGGTGCCCGCGATGCTGACCAACGTGCTGCCGCTGCGGCTCGACGTCCGCGCCGAGCTGAGCCTGCGCGAGCTGGTCCGGCGGACCAGCGCCACGACCCGGGCGGCGCTGCGCCACCAGCGCTACCGGTACGAGGACCTGCGCCGCGAGCTGGGACTGGTCGGCGGCGAGGGCCAGTTGCTCGGGCCGACGGTCAACATCATGTCGTTCGACTACGACCTCGCGTTCGGCGGCCACCCGGCCACCCTGCACAACTTCGCCAACGGCCCGGTCGAGGACCTCTCCTTCGTGGTCTACGACCGGCGGGCTGGCCACGGCATGCGCCTGGTGCTGGACGCCAACCCCGACCTCTACGACCAGGAGGCGCTGGCCGGGCACGCGGAGCGCTTCCTGCGGCTGCTCGACACCCTGGCCGCTGGCCAACCGGACCACCCCGTCGGTCTGTTCGACCTCGTCAGCGCGAACGAGCGCGAGCTCGTCCTGCACCGGTGGAACGATACGGCGCGTGCGGTTCCGCCGGGGCTGATCCACCAGCACTTCGAGCGGCAGGTGGAGTTGGCGCCGGATGCGGTGGCGGTGGCTTGTGAGGGTGTGGAGTTGTCGTATGGGGAGGTGAATGGGCGGGCGAATCGGTTGGCGCGGTTGTTGATTGAGCGTGGTGCGGGTCCGGAGCGGTTCGTGGCGTTGGCGTTGCCGCGTAGTGAGTTGATGTTGGTGGCGTTGCTGGCGGTGTTGAAGTCGGGTGCGGGGTATCTGCCGGTGGATCCGGAGTATCCGGCTGACCGGATCGCCTACATGTTGGAGGATGCCGAGCCGGCGCTGGTGGTGACGGTCGCGGCGGTGGCGGGCGGGTTGGCGCTGGGTGACCAGGCGGTTGTGGTGGTGGATGAGCCCGGTGTTGGGGCGGAGTTGGCGCAGTGGTCGGACGCTGATGTCGAGGACGTCGAGCGGGCCGTGCCGTTGGTGGCGGATCATCCGGCGTATCTGATCTATACGTCGGGTTCGACGGGTCGTCCGAAGGGTGTGGTGATCGCGCATCGTGGTATTCCGGGTCTCGCGCACGCGAAGGTGGAGTGGTATGCGACGACGTCGGAGAGTCGGGTGCTGCAGTTCTCGTCGTTGAGTTTTGACAGTCATGTCTCCGAGGTGTGGTCGGCGCTGTTGGGGGGTGGTCGTCTGGTGGTTGCTCCGTTGGAGCGGATGATGCCGGGGGAGCCGTTGGTGGAGTTGGTGGCGGAGCAGGGGATCACGCATATCGATCTGCCGCCGGCTGGTTTGGCGGTGATGCCGGAGGGTTCGTTGCCCGAGGGTGGGACGTTGATTGTTGGTGGTGAGGCGAGTTCGCCGGCGTTGGTGGAGCGGTGGTATCGCAACCGTCGGATGATCAATTCGTATGGGCCGACTGAGGCGACGGTGTGCGCGAGTATGAGTGATCCGATCTCGGATGCGGCGATTCCGCCGATCGGTCGGCCGGTGTGGAACAAGCGGGTGTATGTGCTGGATGGGGGTCTGCGGTTGGTGCCGCCGGGTGTGGTGGGTGAGTTGTATGTGGCGGGGGAGGGTCTGGCGCGGGGGTATCTGGGTCGGCCTGGTCTGACGGCTGAGCGGTTCGTCGCCGACCCGTTCACCCCTGGCGCTCGCATGTACCGCACGGGTGACTTGGTGCGGTGGGGTGCGGATGGGCAGTTGGTGTTCCTGGGTCGGGCGGACAGTCAGGTGAAGGTGCGGGGTTTCCGGATCGAGTTGGGGGAGGTGGAGGCGGCGATCGATGCGCTGCCGGGGGTGGCGCAGGCGGTGGTGCTGTTGCATGAGGCTGCGGTGGGTGATCGGCGGCTGGTGGCGTATGTGGTCAGTTCGACGCAGAGCGCTGCCGGGTTGCGGGAGCAGTTGGGCCGGACCTTGCCGGATTACATGGTTCCGTCGGCGTTCGTGGTGTTGGACGCGTTGCCGTTGATGCCGAACGGGAAGGTGGACCGGCGGGCGTTGCCGGAGCCGGACTTCGCCGCCGCGGCCACCGGCCGCGCGCCGCGCACCGAGCGGGAGGCCCTGCTGGCGGAGATCTTCGCCGAACTGCTGGGCCTGCCGAGCGTCGGCATCGACGACGACTTCTTCACCCTGGGCGGCCACTCGCTGCTGGCCACCCGGCTGGTCAGCCGGGTGCGGGCCGCGCTCGGCGTCGAGTTGGCGATCCGCGACCTGTTCGAGGCGCCGACCGTGGCCGGCCTGGCCGAGCGGCTGGACCGCGCCGAGCTGGCCCGCCGCGCGCTGGTGCGCGCCGAGCGGCCCGAGCGGGTGCCGGTCTCCTCCGCGCAGCGTCGCCTCTGGTTCATCGGGCGGCTCGGTGCGTCCGGCGCCGCCTACCACATGCCGCTGGCAGTGCGGCTGACCGGCGCGCTCGACCGGGCGGCGCTGGTCGCAGCACTGGCCGATCTGACGCGGCGTCATGAGACCTTGCGCACCGTCTTCGCCGAGGGGCCGGACGGGCTGCCGCACCAGCGCGTGCTGCCCGAAGTCCACCCCGAGCTGCGGGTCGCCGGGGTCACCGAAGCCGAGTTGGACCGGGCCCTGGCCACCGAGGCGGCCCGACCCTTCGACCTGGCCATCGATGTCCCGCTGCGGGCGGCCCTCTTCACGCTCGGCGCGGACGAGCAGGTGCTGCTGCTGACGCTGCATCACATATCCGGCGACGGATGGTCGCTGGTCCCACTGGCCCGCGACCTGTCCACCGCCTACACCGCCCGGCTCGGCGGCGCGGTTCCGCAGTGGTCGCCGTTGCCCGTCCAGTACGCCGACTTCGCCATCTGGCAGCAGCAGCTGCTCGGCGCCGAGGATGACCCGAAGAGCCTGCTGTCGCGTCAACTGGACTACTGGCGGCGGGCGCTGTCCGAGCTGCCGGAGGAACTGGCGCTGCCTACCGACCGGCCCCGCCCGGCGACCGCCGGACACCGGGGCGCGACCGTCGCCGTGGAGCTTCCCGCCGAACTGCACCGCAGGCTCGCCACGCTGGCCCAGCAGCACGGCGCCACCCTCTTCATGGCCCTGCAGGCCGGCCTGGCCGCCTTCCTGACCCGGTTGGGTGCGGGGGAGGATATCCCGCTGGGGACGCCGGTGGCCGGGCGGACCGACGAGGCGTTGGACGAGTTGGTCGGGTTCTTCGTCAACACGCTGGTGCTGCGCACCGACACCTCGGGTGAACCGAGCTTCACCGAACTGCTGGCCCGGGTGCGGGAGTCGGACCTGGCGGCGTTCGCGCACCAGGACGTGCCGTTCGAGCAGCTGGTGGACGCGTTGAACCCGACCCGCTCGCTGGCCCGCCACCCGCTCTTCCAGACCATGCTGGTGCTGCAGAACACCACCGAGGCGGAGCTGGACCTGCCGGGCCTGCGCGGTACCGTGCAGCCGGTCGGCATCGACACGGCCAAGTTCGACCTGTTCTTCAACCTCGCCGAGCGGACCGGCCAGGATGGTGCCCCGGCCGGTGTCAGCGGCGTCGTCGAGTACGCCACCGACCTGTTCGAGCACCGCACCATCCAGCAGCTGGCGGACCGTTGGATCCGGTTGCTGGCCCAGCTGGTGGCCGCCCCGGCCCGGCCGATCGGGCAGGCCGAGCTGCTCGCCGAGGGAGAGCGGCAGCAGCTGCTCACCGAGTGGAACGCCACCGCCGCCGCCGTGCCCGCCGCCACGCTGCCCGAGCTGTTCCAGGCCCAGGTCGCGCGCACGCCGCAGGCGACCGCGCTGGCCTTCGAGGGCGCCGAGTTGAGCTACGCCGAGTTGAACGCGCGGGCCAACCGGCTGGCCCGCCTGCTGGTGGAGCACGGCGCCGGCCCGGAGCGGCGGATCGCGCTCGCCCTGCCGCGCACGCCCGAGCTGCTGGTCGCGCTGCTCGCGGTGCTCAAGTCCGGTGCGGCGTACGTGCCGATCGACCCCGAGTACCCGGCCGACCGGATCGCCTACGTGCTCGCCGACGCCGCCCCGGCCCTGGTGCTGGTCGCCGCCGCGACCGCCGGCCGGCTGCCGGCCGGCGACGGCGCGCCGGTGCTGGTGCTGGACAGCCCCGAGACTCTCGAGGCGCTGGCCGCGCGCGGCGAGGACGACCCGCGGCACGCGCCGCGTCCCGAGCATCCCGCCTACGTGATCTACACCTCCGGCTCGACCGGCCACCCCAAGGGCGTGGTGCTGCCGCACGCGGCGCTGACCAACTTCCTGGCCGACATGGCCCTGCGCTTCCCGCTGGAGGGGCACGACACCTGGGTGGCGGTCACCACGGTCGCCTTCGACATCGCCGCGCTGGAGCTGTACCTGCCGCTGATCAGCGGCGCCCGGGTCGAACTCGCGCCCCGGCACACGGTGATCGACCCGGCGGCGCTGACCGCCCTGCTGCGCGGCTCGGGTGCCACCGTGTTGCAGGCCACCCCCTCGCTCTGGCGGGCGCTCGCCGAGCGGGCCGAGGCGCTGGCCGAACTCCCGGGCCTGCGGGTCCTGGTGGGCGGTGAGGCGCTGCCGGGCCCGCTGGCCGCCACGCTCGCCGGCCTGGGCGAGGTCACCAACCTCTACGGCCCGACCGAGACCACCATCTGGTCCACCGCCGCCCGGATCACCGACGCGGCGATCCCGCCGATCGGCCGCCCGATCGCCAACACCCGTCTCTACGTGCTGGACGCGCGGCTGCGCCCGGTGCCGGTCGGCGTCGCGGGCGAGCTGTACATCGCGGGCGCGGGCCTGGCCCGCGGCTACCACGAGCGGCCCGCGCTGACCGCCGAGCGCTTCACCGCCGACCCGTTCGGCACGCCCGGCAGCCGCATGTACCGCACCGGCGACCTGGCCCGCTGGACGGCCGAAAGCGAGCTGCGGTTCGTCGGCCGGGCCGACACCCAGGTCAAGGTGCGCGGCCACCGGATCGAACTCGGCGAGATCGAGGCCGCGTTGCTCACCCACCCCGGGGTCACGCAGAGCGCGGTGCTGGCCCGCGAGGACCAGCCGGGCGATGTCCGCCTGGTCGGCTACCTGCTGTTCGGCGACCCGGCCTGCGGCGAGCCCCCGGTGGCGCCGCTTCCGGCGCCCGCCGCAGCCCCGGCGTCCGACACCAACACCCCGGCCGGCTCGCGCGACCTGGCGGGCCTGCTGCGCGAGCTGCGCGCGCACCTGGCCGAGCGGCTCCCGGAGTACATGGTGCCCAGCGCCTTCGTGGCGCTGGAGGCGATGCCGCTCACCCCGAACGGCAAGCTGGACCGCAAGGCGCTGCCCGCGCCCGAGCAGACCGGCGCCCAGGCCGGGCGTGCCCCGCGCACCGAACGCGAGGAACTGCTCTGCGCCCTCTTCGCCGAGGTGCTCGGGCTCGCCTCGGTCGGCATCGACGACGCCTTCTTCGCGCTCGGCGGCCACTCACTGCTGGCCATCCGGCTGGTGAGCCAAGTCCGCGCGGTGCTCGGCGTCGAGTTGGCGATCCGCGACCTGTTCGAGGCGCCGACCGTGGCCGGCCTCGAGCGGCGGCTCGCCGACGCGGGCGCCGCCCGGCCGGCCCTGCTGCCCGCCGAGCGTCCCGCCACCGTGCCGGTCTCCTACGCCCAGCGCCGGCTGTGGCTGCTGGAGAAGCTCGGCAGCGCCGGCGCCGCCTACCACCTGCCGATGGCGCTGCGGCTGCGCGGTCCGCTGGACCTGCCCGCCCTGGAAGCCGCGCTGGCCGACCTGGTGGCCCGCCACGAGGCGCTGCGCACCGTCTTCGGCGAGGGGCCCGACGGCCTGCCGTACCAGCGGGTGCTGCCCGCGGCGGTGTCCGTCCTCACCCGCGCCGAGACCACCGCGGCCGAGCTGACCGAGGCGCTGGCGGCCGAGGCCGCCCGGCCGTTCGACCTGGCGGTGGACGTGCCGCTGCGAGCGGCCCTCTTCGCGCTCGGCGCGGACGAGTGCGTGCTGCTGCTGACGCTGCATCACATCGCTGGTGACGGCTGGTCGCTGGCCCCGCTGGCCCGCGACATCGAGACCGCGTACGCGGCCCGGCTCGGTGGCGCGGCGCCGCAGTGGTCGCCGCTGCCGGTGCAGTACGCGGACTACGCGCTCTGGCAGCGCGAGCTGCTCGGTGACGAGGGCGAGGCCGAGAGTCTGGCGGCCCGTCAGGTCGACTACTGGCGCCAGGCGCTGGCCGGGCTGCCGGAAGAGCTGGAACTGCCCACCGACCGCCCGCGCCCGCTCGCGGCCGGCCACCAGGGCGCCGCCGTCTCGCTGACCGTCCCCGCCGAGCTGCACCGCAAGCTCGTCGACCTCTCCCGCGAGCACGGGGTCACCCTCTTCATGACCCTGCAGGCGTCGCTGGCCACCCTGCTGCACCGCCTCGGCGCCGGGACCGACATTCCGCTCGGCACCCCGGTCGCCGGGCGCACCGACGTCGCCCTGGACGAGCTGGTCGGGTTCTTCGTCAACACCCTGGTGCTGCGCACCGACCTGTCCGGCGACCCGAGCTTCACCGAACTGCTGGACCGGGTCCGCGAGTCGGACCTGGCCGCGTTCGCCCACCAGGACGTGCCGTTCGAGCATCTGGTGGACGCGCTCAACCCGACCCGCTCGCTGGCCCGGCACCCGCTGTTCCAGGTGATGCTGGCGCTGCGCAACAACACCGAGGCCGAGCTGGCGATGCCGGGCCTGACCGTCACCGCGCTGCCCACCCAGGTGCGCTCCGCCAAGTTCGACCTGTCGCTCTTCGTCACCGAACAGCGCGGCGCGGACGGTGCCTTGGGTGGGCTGCGCGGCGAACTGGAGTACGCCACCGAGCTGTTCGACCACTCGACGGTCGAGGTGCTGGGCGAGCGCTGGGTGCGGCTGCTCGACGCGCTGGTCGCCGAGCCGAAGCTGGCGGTCGGACAGCTCGACATCCTCGGCCCCCGGGAGCGCGAGCGGATCCTCCACGAGTGGAACGACACCACCCGCGAACTGCCCGTCGCCACGCTGCCCGAGCTGTTCCAGGCGCAGGCCGCCCGCACCCCGCGGGCGACCGCGCTGGTCTTCGAGGGCGCCGAGCTGAGCTACGCCGAGCTGAACGCCCGGGCCAACCGCCTGGCCCGGGTGCTGGTCGCCCGGGGCGCCCGGCCCGAGCGGACCGTGGCGCTGGTCCTGGAGCGCTCCACCGAGATGGTGGTGTCGCTGCTCGCGGTGCTCAAGTCCGGTGCGGCGTACCTGCCGATCGACCCCGAGTACCCGGTCGACCGGATCGCCTACCTGCTCGAGGACGGCGCCCCGGCGCTGGTGCTGGCCACCAGCGCGACCGCTGCGGCGGCGCCCGGCGGCGCCCTGGTGCTCGACACCCCGCGGCTGGCGGCCGAGTTGGCGGCCCAGCCGGACGCCGACCTCACCGATGCCGACCGGCTCGCCCCGCTGCGTCTGGCCAATCCGGCCTACGTGATCTACACCTCCGGCTCCACCGGTCGCCCCAAGGGCGTCGCCGTCCCGCACCGGGGCGTCGCCAACCGCCTGGCCTGGATGCAGACCGACCACGTGATGCGTCCGGGCGAGGACCGGGTGCTGCAGAAGACGCCGTTCGGCTTCGACGTCTCGGTCTGGGAGTTCTTCTGGCCGCTGTTCAACGGCGGGACCCTGGTGGTCGCCAAGCCCGGTGGCCACAAGGACCCGGTCTACCTGGCCGAGTTGATCCAGCGCGAGCGGATCACCATCGCGCACTTCGTACCCTCGATGCTCCAGGCCTTCGTGCAGGAGCCCGCGGCGGCCCGCTGCACCGGCCTGCGCGGGGTGTTCTGCTCGGGCGAGGCACTGACCGCCGAACTACGCGACCGATTCAGACAGTTGCTCGCCGAGGTCCCGCTGCACAACCTGTACGGCCCCACCGAGGCCTCCGTCGAGGTCACCGCCTGGACCTGCGAGGCGGGCGAGGGCGGCGTCGCGGTGCCGATCGGGCGGCCGGTGGCCAACACCCGGGTCTACGTGCTGGACGCGGCGCTGCGGCCGGTCGCGCCGGGCGTGCCGGGTGAGTTGTACCTGGCGGGCGTCCAGCTGGCGCGCGGCTACCTGAACCGCCCCGGCCTGAGCGCCGAGCGCTTCGTCGCCGATCCGTACGGCGCGGCCGGTACCCGCATGTACCGCACGGGTGACCTGGTGCGCTGGACCGCCGAGGGTGCGCTGGTCTTCGTGGGGCGCGCCGACGACCAGGTGAAGATCCGCGGCTTCCGGATCGAACTCGGCGAGATCGCAGCGGCTCTGACCAGCCATCAGGACGTCGCCCAGGCGGCCGTGCTGGTCCGCGAGGACCGCCCCGGGGAGAAGCGCTTGGTGGGCTACCTGGTGCCGGCGGTGGCGCAACCCGATCTGCCCGGCCTGCGGAAGCACTTGGCCGGCCTGCTGCCCGACTACATGGTCCCGGCCGCGCTGGTGGTGCTGGCGGAACTCCCGCTGACGGCCAGCGGCAAGCTGGACCGCACGGCGCTGCCCGCCCCGGACTTCACCGCCGCCGTCACCGGGCGGGCGCCGAGCACCGAGCGTGAGGAGGTGCTGGCCGGGCTCTTCGCCGAGCTGCTGGGTCTGGCGAGCGTGGGGGTCGACGACGGGTTCTTCGAGCTGGGTGGTGACTCGATCATCTCGATCCAGCTGGTGGCCCGGGCCCGGCAGGCGGGCCTGGTGTTCAGCGCTCGCGATGTCTTCAGCTGCCAGAGCGTCGCCGAGTTGGCGCTGGTCGCGCGGGGCGCCGAGGCGGCTGTCGCGGAGGACGCGGACGCCGGGATCGGTGAGCTGCCGGCCACCCCGATCATGCACTGGCTGCGCGAACGCGGCGGCCCGGTGGACGGCTTCCACCAGGCGATGCTGCTCCAGGTCCCGGCCGAGCTCGGCGCGGACCGGCTCACCGAGGCGCTGCGGACCCTGCTGGATCACCATGACGCGCTGCGCGCCAGGCTGCTGGTCGCCGAGGACGGCGGCTGGTCGCTGGTGGTGCCCGAGCGCGGCGCGCCGGGCGCGGCCGGGCTGGTCACCCGGATCGACACCGCCGACCTGGACCCGGCCGGGCTGCGCGCTCTCTTCGAGCGCGAGGCCGCCGCCGCACAGGACCGCCTGGCTCCGGCCGACGGGGTGATGGTCCAGCTGGTGTGGTTCGACGCCGGCCCGCAGCGCCCGGGGCGCCTGCTGCTGGTGGTGCACCACCTGGTGGTGGACGGGGTCTCCTGGCGGATCCTGCTGCCCGACCTGGCCGCCGCCTGGCGCGGCGAGCAACTGCCGCCGGTGGCCACCTCGCTGCGCAGCTGGGCCACCGCCCTGGTCGCCGAGGCCGGCCGCCGGGACGCCGAACTGCCGCTCTGGCAGGGCATGCTGGACGGCCCTGACCCGCTGCTCGGCAGCCGGGCGCTGGACCATGCCCGGGACACCCGGCAGACCGTCGGCCACCTGGAGCTGACGCTGCCGCCGGAGCTGACCGAGCCGCTGCTGACCAGCGTCCCGGCGCTGTTCAACGCCGAGGTCAACGACGTACTGCTGACCGGCCTGGCGCTCGCCGCCAACCGCTGGCGGGCGGACCGGGCGGGCCTGCTGTTCGAGCTGGAGGCGCACGGGCGCGAGGAGTTCGCCGAGCGCATCGACCTCTCCCGCACGGTCGGCTGGTTCACCAGCGCCTACCCGGTCCGGCTGGACCCGGGCGCGGCCGACTGGGGCGACGTCACCGAGGCCGGCCCGGGGCTCGGCCGCTCGCTGAAGGCGGTGAAGGACCAACTGCGCGCCATCCCGGACCACGGCCTCGGCTACGGCCTGCTCCGCCACCTGCGCGCCGACACCGGCGCGCGGCTCGGTGCGGCCGCCCGCCCGCAGCTGGGGTTCAACTATCTCGGCCGGTTTGCCATCGAGCAGCGCGGCGAGCCGACCGAGTGGGGTCCGGCGCCCGAGATGGGCGCGATGTTGGGCGGCGCCGACGCGCTCGCCCCACTGGCCCACAGCGTCACCGTCAACGCCCGCACCGAGGACCGGGCCGACGGCCCGAGCTTCGTGGCCTCCTGGTCCTGGGCGACCGGGGTGCTGGACGAGGCGCGGGTGCGCCGGCTCGGCGAGCTGTGGTTCGAGGCGCTGGCGGCACTGGTGCGGCATGCGAGCGGCACGGACGCCGGCGGGCTGAGCACCTCGGACGTATCCCTGGTCGAGCTGAGCCAGGACGAGATCGACATGTTCGAAGACGAGTTCGCGGATTGGGACCTCTAAGACCATGGCCAACGCACGTATCCAGGACATCCTGCCGCTCTCGCGGCTCCAGGAAGGCCTGTTCTTCCACGCCCAGTTCGATGCCGAGGGCGTCGACGTCTACTCCTCCCAGCTGACCCTGCACCTGGACGGCCCGCTGGACGCCGAGGCGCTGCGGGCGGCCGGCGCGGCGCTGCTGGAGCGGCACCCGAACCTGAAGGCGGCCTTCCGCCAGGCGGATTCGGGCAAGTCGGTGCAGCTGATCCCGCGCCAGGTCAAGCTGCCCTGGACCGAAGTGGACCTCGGTGACCTGCCCGAGGCCGAGCAGCGGGCCGAGGTCGCCCGGCTCTGCGTCGAGGACCGCGAGCGCCGGTTCGACCTCGGCAAGCCGCCGCTGCTGCGCTTCCTGCTGATCCGGCTCGGTGGGCAGCGGCACGTGCTGGTGCTCAACCACCACCACATCCTGTGGGACGGCTGGTCGAACGCGCTGCTGATGGCCGAGCTGTTCGCGCTCTACCAGAGCGGTGGGGACGCCAGTGGACTGCCCAGAGTCGCGCCGTACAAGAACTACCTTGCCTGGGCGGCCAAGCAGGACCGCGCGGCTGCCGAGGCGGCCTGGCGGGGTGCGCTGGCCGGGCTGGAGGAGCCGAGCCTGCTGGCGCCGAGCGGCGGCGAGGAGCGCGCCGCGGTGCTGCCCGAGCGGCGCGAGCTGGAGCTGTCCGAGGCCACCACCGAGGCGCTCGGCACCCTGGCCCGGCGGCTCGGGGTGACCGCCAACACCATCGTGCAGGCCGGCTGGGGACTGCTGGTGGCGCGGCTGACCGGCCGGGACGACGTGGTCTTCGGCGCCACCGTCTCGGGGCGTCCGCCGGAGCTGCCGGGCGTCGAGCGGATGGTCGGCCTCTTCATCAACACGCTGCCCGTGCGGGTCGGTTCGAGGCCGGCCGAGAGCGTGGCCGAGCTGATCACCCGGCTGCAGGCCGAGCAGTCGGCCCTGCTGCCGCACCAGCAGGTGGGCCTGGCCGACGTGCAGCGCTGGGCCGGCCTCGGTGAACTCTTCGACACCAACCTGGTGTTCGAGAACTACCCGCTGGACGCCGAGTCGCTCTCGATGGCCGGCTCGACGGTCAAGGTGACGGCGGCCGAGAGCCGCGAGGCGACGCACTACGCGTTGAACCTGGCCGTGGTCCCCGGCGCCCGGCTGAGCCTGCGGCTGGATCACCGCACCGACCTCTTCGACGCCGCCGCGGCCGACCGGCTGCTGGAGCAACTGGCACACACCTTGGGCGAGTTCGCCGAGGACCCGGCGCAGCCGGTCGGCCGGCTGCGCAGTGTGACGCCGGCCGACCGGCAGCGGCTGGTCCAGGAGTGGAACGACACGGCGGCCCCACTGCCCGGCGCCACGCTGCCCGAGCTGTTCCAGGCCCAGGTGGCCCGCGACCCCGAGGCCACCGCGCTGCTCTTCGAGGAGGGCGGCCGTTCGGCGGGCGGCGGCACGCTGAGCTACGGCGAGTTGAACGCGCGGGCCAACCGGCTGGCGCGGCGGCTGGTCGAGCTCGGCGTCGGGCCGGAGAGCGCGGTCGGTCTGCTGATGACCCGCTCGGTGGAGCTGGTGGTGGCGGTCCTCGCGGTGCTGAAGGCGGGCGGCTGCTACGTCCCGCTGGATGCCCGCTACCCGTTGGCGCACCGGCAGTTGATCCTGGCCGAGACTGCGGCCGCGGTGCTGCTGACCGATGAGGCACTCGCCGAGGAGGCCCGTGGTCTGGCGCAGCTGCCGGTGGTCGTGGTGGGCCGGGACGGCACCGAGGGCGACCCGGGCGACCTCGAACTCCCCTGTGACGGCGACCGGCTCGCCTATGTGATGTACACCTCCGGGTCGACCGGCCGCCCGAAGGGCGTGGCGGCCACCCACCGGGGCGTGCTGGCCCTGGCCACCGACCGGCGGTTCACCTCCGGCGCCTACCGGCGGGTGCTGCTGCACGCCCCGTACTCCTTCGACGCCTCGACGGCCGAGCTCTGGGTGCCGCTGCTCGGTGGCGGTCAGGTGGTGATCGCCCCCGACGGGCCGGTCGGCGCCGCCGAGATGGAGCGGCTGCTCGCCGAGTACGCGGTGACCGGCGTCTTCGTGACGGCCGGCCTGTTCGGGCTGATCGGGGAGGAGCGCCCGGAGTGCTTCAAGGGCGTGCGCGAGATCCTCACCGGCGGTGACGTGGTCTCCGCGACGGCGGTGGCCCGGGTGCGCGAGGTCTGCCCGGGGACCGAGGTGGTGATCGGCTACGGCCCCACCGAGGTCACCATGCTGGCCAGCACCCACACGGTGGACGGCACCGAGCCGGGCGCCGTGCCGATCGGCCGACCGCTCGACAACACCCAGGCGTACGTGCTGGATTCGGCGCTGCGCCCGGTGCCGGTCGGGGTCGCGGGGGAGCTGTACGTGGCGGGCGTCGGCACCGCGCGCGGCTACCTGAACCGCCCCGGCCTGAGCGCCGAGCGTTTCGTGGCCGACCCGTACGGGCTGCCCGGCTCGCGGCTCTACCGCACCGGTGACGTGGTGCGCCGACTGCCCAGCGGCGTGCTGGCCTTCGTCGGCCGGTCGGACGAGCAGGTGAAGATCCGCGGCTTCCGGATCGAGCCGACCGGCATCGAGGCGGTTCTCGCCGGTCACCCGGCGGTGGCCCGGGCCGTGGTGCTGGTGCGCCAGGACCGGCCGGGGGAGAAGAGGTTGGTCGGCTATGTGGTGCCCGCCGAGGGCGCCGAGCTGACCGTGGCCGAGCTGCGGGCCCACCTCGGCGCGGCGCTGCCGGAGTACATGGTGCCCAGCGCGATCGTGCTGCTGGCGACGCTGCCGCTGACGCCGAACGACAAGGTGGACCGGAAGGCGCTGCCGGCACCGGAGTTCGAGTCCACCGCCCCCGGCCGGGCGGCCCGCACCGCGCGCGAGGAGACCCTGGCCGGCCTCTTCGCGGAGGTGCTGGGCCGCGAGAGCGTCGGGATCGACGACGGGTTCTTCGAGCTGGGCGGTGACTCGATCACCTCGATCCAGCTGGTCGCCCGGGCCCGCAAGGCCGGCCTGGTCTTCACCGCGCGCGATGTCTTCACCCGCCAGAGCGTCGCCGAACTGGCCCAGGTGGCAAGGGGCGAGGAGAGCGCGGTCACCGAGGAGGGCGACGCCGCGCTCGGCCTGGTGCCCGCGCTGCCGATCACGCACGCGCTGCGCGAGCACGGCCCGATCGCCGACGGCTTCCAGCAGGCCGTGCTGCTCCAGGTCCCCGCCGGCCTCGACGCGGACCGGCTGACCGGCGCGCTCCAGGCCCTGCTCGACCACCATGACGCGCTGCGCGCCCGCTACCTGGAGAGCGAGGGCGGCGCGCTGCACGTCCCGCCGCGCGGCGAGGTGAAGGCGGCGAGCCTGCTCACCCGGGTGGACGTGACCGGCGCCGACGAGCGGACGCTGCGCACGGCCGTCGCCACCCAGACCCGCGCCGCCCGGGGCCGCCTGGCGCCGCGCGCGGGCGTGATGGTGCAGGCGGTCTGGTTCGACGCCGGGGACCGGGCGGCGGGCCGGCTGCTGGTGATGATCCACCACCTGGTGGTGGACGGGGTCTCCTGGCGGATCCTGCTGCCGGACCTGGCCACCGCGTACGCGGGCGGCGAACTCCAGCCCACCGGCACCTCGCTGCGCACCTGGGCCACCGCGCTGACCGCCGAGGCCCACCGCCGCACCGCCGAACTGCCGTTCTGGCAGCAGGCCCTGACCGGCGCCGAGCCGCTCTTCACGGCCGGCGGCGGCACCGCGTCCCGGCTGGAACTGACGCTGCCCGCCGCGCTCACCGAGCCGCTGCTGAGCACCGTCCCGGCCCTGCTGCACGCCGAGGTCAACGACGTGCTGCTCACCGGCCTGGCCCTCGCGGTCAACCGGGTACTCGCCCGCGACGGCGGGGTGCCGATCGAACTGGAGGGCCACGGCCGCCAGGAGCTGGGCGAGCGCACCGATCTCTCGCGCACGGTCGGCTGGTTCACCAGCGCCTACCCGGTGCGCCTGGAGCCGGGCACCGGCGGCGACCTCGGCCAGGCGCTGCGCGCGGTGAAGGAGCAACTGCGCGCGATCCCCGACCACGGCCTCGGCTACGGCCTGCTGCGCCACCTGAACCCCGAGACCGCGCCGGTGCTGGCCCAGGCTCCGTCCCCGCAGCTCGGCTTCAACTACCTGGGCCGGATCGGCACGGCCGCCACCGCCGGCACCGACTGGGCACCGGCCGCCGAGCCGCTCGGCGCCGACCCCGTGATTCAGCCGCACGCGCTCGCCGTCAACGCCTGGGCCCAGGAGGGCCCCGAAGGGTCGCGGCTGACCGCCGCCTGGTCCTGGAGCACGCCGGAACTCACCGAGGAGCGGGTCCACGAGCTGGGCCAGGCCTGGTTCGAGGCGCTGGCCGCCCTCGCCGAGCACGCCCGCACGCCCGGCGCCGGCCGCCTCACCCCCAGTGACGTCCCGCTGCTCCAGGTCGGCCAGGCGGAGCTGGACCGGCTGTCCGCCGACCGGCCGCTGGCCGAACTGCTGCCGCTCGCGCCGCTGCAGGAGGGCCTCTACTTCCACGCCCAGTACGGCCGGGCCGACGAGCTGGACGTCTACACCTCCCAGCTCACCCTCCGGTTGGACGGCCCGCTGGACAGCGCCGCACTGCGCGCGGCCACCGAGGCCGCGCTGGCCCGCCACCCGCAGCTGACCGCCTTCCTGGCCCAGCTCGACGACGGCCGCGCGGTCCAGGCCGTACCGCGCCGGACCGAGCTGCCCTGGCACGAGGTCGACCTGACCGAGAACGCCTCGGCCGAGCAGGAGTTGGACCGACTGCGGGCCACCGAGCGGGCGCACCGCTTCGACCTCGCCACCCCGCCGCTGCTGCGGATCACCCTGGTCAAGCTCGCCGCCGAGCAGCACGCCCTGCTGCTGACGAACCATCACATCATCTGGGACGGCTGGTCGATCGGCGTGCTGATCGGCGAACTCTTCACCCTCTACCGGGGCCAGGGGGGCGCCCTGCCGCAGGTCGTCCCGTTCCGTGACTACCTCGGCTGGGTCGCCGCCCACGACGAGAAGGCCGCCCGCGCCGCCTGGCAGCAGGCGCTGGCCGGCATCGAGGAGGCCACCCTCCTCGCGCCGCGCGACCACGGGCGGCAGAGCCTGCTGCCCGAGAAGCTGCAGACCCTGCTGCCGGAGGAGCTGACCGAGGCGCTCACCGCCACCGCCCGCCGGCACGGCGTCACCCTCAACACCGTGGTGCAGGCGGCCTGGGGACTGCTGCTGGGCCATCTGACGGGACGTCAGGATCTGGTGTTCGGCGCCGTCGTCTCCGGCCGCCCGCCGGAGCTGCCCGGTGTCGAGCGGATCGTCGGCCTGCTGATCAACACGCTCCCGGTCCGGGTGCGGATCGACCCGGCCGAACCGCTCGCCGCGCTGCTCACCCGCCTGCAGCGGGAGCAGACCGCGCTGCTCGCGCACCAGCACGTCCCGCTGGCGGAGCTGCAGCGCTGGACCGGCACCGGTGAACTCTTCGACACCGCCCTGGCGTTCGAGAACTACCCGGTGGACGCGGCCGCGCTGGCGGATACCGCGCAGGAGCTGCGGATCACCGACGCGAGCATCCAGGACGCCACCCACTACCCGCTCACCCTGGTCGCCATCCCCGGCGCCCGGCTCGACCTGCGCCTGGCCTACCGCCCCGACCTCTACGACCAGGCGGCGGCCACCCGGGTGCTCGACGGCTTCCGCACGGTCCTCGCGACCCTGGCCGCCACCCCCGAGCTGCCCACCGGCCGCCTCGACCTGCTGACCGAGGCCGAGCGCGCCGAACTGGTGCCCGCGCACCGCCCGTCGCCGGCCGCCGGAACGCTCGGGGCCGGCGCCACCCTGCCCGAGCTCTTCCAGGCCCAGGCCGCCCGCACCCCCGAGGCGATCGCACTCAGCAGCCCGGGGGAGCCCGGCCACCGCTACGCCGAGCTGAACGCCGCCGCCAACCGCCTGGCCCGCCTGCTGATCGCCCACGGCGCCGGCCCGGAGCGGGCGGTGGCCCTCGCGCTGCCGCGCTGCGCCGACCTGGTGGTCGCGCTGCTCGCGGTGCTGAAGACCGGCGCGGCCTACCTCCCGGTCGACCCGGACTCCCCGGCCGACCGGATCGCCTACATGCTGGACGACGCCGCGCCGACCCTGCTGATCACCCACCAGGAGGTCGCCGACCGGCTCCCGGCGGGCAGCCAGCTGCCCAACCTGCTGCTCGACACGGCCGAGACCGCCACCGCACTCGCCGACCAGCGTGCCGAGGACCTGACCGACGCCGAGCGCCTGGCCCCGCTGCTGCCCCAGCACCCGGCCTACATCATCTACACCTCCGGCTCCACCGGGCGCCCCAAGGGCGTGCTGATCCCGCACCAGAACGTGGTCCGGCTCTTCACGCGCACCGACCACTGGTTCGGCTTCGGCGCGGACGACGTCTGGGCGCTCTTCCACTCCTACGCCTTCGACTTCTCGGTCTGGGAGATCTGGGGCCCGCTGCTGCACGGCGGCCGCCTGGTCGTCGTCCCCTACCTGGTCAGCCGCTCGCCCGCCGACACCCTGGACCTGCTGCTGCGCGAGCGGGTCACCGTGTTGAACCAGACCCCCGCCGCCTTCTACCAGCTGCTCCAGGCCGAGGAGGAGCACGCCAGCGGCGCGCTCGCGGCGCTGCGCACGGTGGTCTTCGGCGGCGAGGCGCTGGACCTGGGCCGGCTGACCGCCTGGTACCGGCGCCATGCGTCGGGCGGGCCGCGCCTGGTCAACATGTACGGGATCACCGAGACCACCGTGCACGTCACCTACCGGCCGCTGGACGCCGAGACCGTGGCCACCGCGCCCGGCAGCCTGATCGGCGCCGCCATCCCCGACCTCGCGCTGCACGTGCTGGACGGCGCGCTGCGCCCGGTGCCGGCCGGCGTGGCGGGCGAGCTGTACGTGGCGGGCGCGGGCCTGGCCCGTGGCTACGCCGGGCGTCCGGGCCTGTCCGCCGAGCGCTTCGTCGCCGACCCGTTCGGCCTGCCCGGCACCCGGATGTACCGCACCGGCGACGTGGTCAAGCGGCGCGCCGACGGCGAGTTGGAGTACCTGGGGCGCGCCGACGACCAGGTGAAGATCCGCGGCTTCCGGATCGAGCTGGGCGAGATCGAGGCCGCGCTGCTCAGCCACCCGCAGGTGCGGCAGGCCGCCGTCGTCGTCCGCGAGGACCGGCCCGGTGACAAGGCGCTGGCCGGCTACACCGTGCCGGCGGTGGCGAGCGAGGAACTGCGCGCGCACCTGGCCGCGCTGCTGCCCGCCTACATGGTCCCGGCCGCGCTGGTCGGCCTGGCCGCCCTGCCGCTGACCGGCAACGGCAAGCTGGACCGCAAGGCGCTGCCGGCCCCCGGGTCCACTGGCGCCGGGAACGGCCGTCCGCCGCGCACCGAGCGCGAACGCGCGCTCTGCGGCCTCTTCGCCGAGGTGCTGGGCCTGGACGCGGTGGACCTGGACGGCGACTTCTTCGCGCTCGGCGGCCACTCGCTGCTGGCCATCCGCCTGGTGGGCCGGCTGCGCGCGGCGCTCGGCGCCGAGTTGGGCATCCGCGACCTGTTCGAGGCGCCCAGCGCGGCCGAGCTCGCCGAGCGCCTGGCGCGGGGGGTCGCGGGCGCCGGTGACCCGTTCGCCCCGCTGCTCCCGCTGCGCGCCACCGGCAGCCTGCCGCCGCTGTTCTGCGTGCACCCGGGCTACGGCCTCGGCTGGTCGTTCCGCGGCTTGGCCGAGCACCTGCCGCAGGACCGCCCGCTCTACGCCTTGCAGGCGCCGAGCCTGCGGCCGGGCGAGCCGCTGCCGGCCAGCGTTGAGGAGCTGGCCGTCGAGCACCTGGCGCGGATCCGCTCCGTCCAGCCGTCCGGGCCCTACCACCTGCTCGGCTGGTCGTTCGGCGGGGCGGTCGCGCACGCGATGGCCACGCTGCTCCAGGAGGCCGGCGAGCGAGTGGAGCTGCTGGCCGTCCTGGACGTCTACCCCGGAGTGCCGGTCGCCCAGGAGGACTCGCCCGAGCTGCGCCGCCGACTGACGGCGGACGTCCGGCGGGCGCTCGGCGACGGCGCGCCGGCCGCCGGGTCCGAGCTCTCCGACCTGCCCGACCTGCCCGAGTTGCCCGAGTTGCCCGAGCTGACGGTGCGGCAGGTGGACGCGGTGGTGGCGACCCTGGTGCGGAGCGCGAGCCTGCTGGACAAGTTCACCCCGAAGTCGTTCGACGGTGACCTGCTGTTCTTCCGCGCCGATCATGGTCGAGCGGACTGCGCACCCACCGCCGAGGTGTGGCGCGAGTACTGCACGGGCGAGCTGCGGGTCACCGGGGTCGACTGCGCGCACGACGACCTGACGCTACCCTCCGCCCTGGGTGTGATCGGCCCGATGGTGGCCGCCGCGCTGCGGGGAGAGTGAGCGTGACCGACCCCGACCGCTTTGCCCGTTGCCCAGATGTTCAGAGACGCTAGATGTTCAGACGTTAGAGAGGACGAAAACCCATGGCGAACCCGTTCGAGGACGCTGACGGAAGCTACCTGGTGCTGGTGAACGAGGAGAACCAGCACTCGCTCTGGCCCTCCTTCGCCGAGGTGCCGGCCGGCTGGACCGTCGCGCACGGCCCGGACAGCCGCCAGGCCTGCCTCGACCACGTGGAGGCCAACTGGACGGACATGCGCCCGGCCAGCCTGATCCGCGCGATGGCCGAGGCCGAGTCCAACTGACCGACTCGGGGCCCGGTGCGTTGAGCGGATCCTGTGATCCGATCAACGCACCGGGCCCTTTGCCTACCCACCCCGACACCTGAAAGGCTGCCGCCATGTCACTGCAGCCCACCTCACCCGCCGACGCCTGGGTCCGCCCGCTGGTCGCCCGCCCGCAGGCCCGCCTGCGGCTGATCTGCTTCCACCCGGCCGGGGCCGGGGCGTACCTGTACCGCACCTGGGCCAAGCTCCTGCCGGCGGACATCGAACTGCTCGCCGTCCAGCTGCCGGGCCGCGAGGCGCGGCTCGCCGAGCCCTGCCTGACGGACTACCAGGAGGCCGTCGAGCAGACGTACGCGGTGCTGCGCCCGCTGCTGGACCGCCCGTACGCGTTCTTCGGCCACAGCATGGGCGGGATGCTCGCCTACGGGGTGACCCGCAGGGCGGCCGAGCAGGGCGACCGGCTGCCGAGCCGGCTGCTGGTGAGCGGCTGCCCCGGGCCGGGGTCGGCCAGCCGCAGGCCCGGCCGGGAGGGCTGGTCGGACGCCGAACTGATCGAGGACCTGCGCGAGATGGGCGGCACCCCCGAGGAGGTGCTGAGCCAGCCCGACCTGCTGGAGCTGATCCTGCCGACGCTGCGCGCCGACTTCGCACTCTGCGCGGGCTACCACGCCGCGCCTCCGGTCGGCCCGGCCCTGGACGTACCGGTGTCGGTGCTCGCCGGAGTGGACGACACCATCACCGAGGCGGACCTGGAGCGCTGGATGGCCGTCACCCGCGCGGGCAGCTCGCTGCGGATGTTCCCCGGCGGCCACTTCTTCCTCACCGGCGAGTCGCAGGACCAGGTGCTGGCCGCCGTCACGGCCGACCTCGCCTGAGGCCCGACCTCGCCTGAGGCTCGTCAGGGCCCAGCGGGACAGGGACATCAGAACGGGGGACTGTCCGCCGCTGCCTGACAGGCTGCCCGTACACAGGCATCAGAGGCCCGGGAGCGCCGCCGACGCGGCCCCGGGCTCAGCGAGAGCGGCAAGGCCGGTGTGCTGGCCGGCGGCGAGGCGCTGGCGCGACTGCGGGACACCACCGTGGCCGCCGCCGAGCTGAGCGGAATCGCGGTGGAGGGCGGCGATCTGACGGCACGTCAGTGCACGGTCACGCGCAGCGGCACCGGGATCAGCCTGAGCGGCCCGCACCGTCCGCTGATCGATGGCTGCACGGTGGCCGACTGCGCTGAGACCGGCCTGCGGATCGGCGCGCGGAGCGGCGCGCTGGTGGTGGACACCACGGTCAGCGGCACCCGGTCGGCCGGCGTGCTGATCGGCGAGGGCGCCACCCCCTGGCTCAGCGACTGCGCGATCAGTGACACCGAGGGCAGTGGCCTGGTGGTGCGGGGCGAGGCCCGGCCCCGGTTGCGCGCGGTCACCGTGGCGCGGACCGGCAAGAACGGCCTCTACGTCGCCGACGGCGGCCACGGGGTCTACCGCGACTGCGAGTTCACCGCCACCGCGTTCCCCGCCGTCTACGCGGGCGCGGGCGCCGACCCGGTGCTGCGCGGCTGCTGGATCCACGCCACCGATGAGGACGTCAAGCTGGCCGAACAGGCCGCCGCGGTCTTCGAGGACTGCCTGGTGGAGGAGGTCAAGCTCAGCTCGCTGCCCGAGGCCGGCCGCGCCGCCACGACCGGCGCGGGCGCGGCGGGCGCACCGGCCCGGCGCGGGGCCTCGGCGGTCCGCACCACCGGCGCGGGCCCGGCCTACGGCACCGGCGAGCAGGAGCCCGCCGTCGGCCTGGAGGAGCTGCTCGACGAACTGCGCGCGCTGGTCGGCCTGGAGCGGGTCAAGCACGACGTGGAGACCCTGGTCAGCGTGATGCAGCTGGTCCGCCGCCGCACCGAGGCCGGCCTGCCGCCGCCCCCGCTCAGCCGCCACCTGGTCTTCGCCGGCAACAGCGGCACCGGCAAGACCACCGTCGCCCGGCTCTACGGCAAGATCCTGGCCGCGCTCGGCCTGCTCTCCCAGGGCCACCTGGTGGAGACCGACCGCGGCGACCTGGTCGGCGAGTACATCGGCCACACCGCGCCCAAGACCACCGCCGTCTTCCGGCGCGCGCTCGGCGGCGTGCTCTTCATCGACGAGGCCTACGCGCTGGTCCCGCCGGGCCAGGGCACGGACTTCGGGCTGGAGGCGATCGCCACCCTGGTCAAGCTGATGGAGGACCACCGCGACGACGTGGTGGTGATCGTGGCCGGCTACCCGGAGGAGATGTCCCGCTTCATCGACGCCAACCCCGGTCTCGCCTCCCGGTTCGCCCGGACCCTGGTGTTCGACGACTACGAACCGGCCGACCTGGTACGGATCGTGGCGGGCAATGCCGAGCAGCACCGCTACGAGCTGGCCGACCCGACCCGGCAGGCGCTGGCCGACTACTTCGCCGAACTCGGCCGCGACGACCGCTTCGGGAACGGGCGCACCGCGCGCCAGCTCTTCCAGCGGATGACCGAGCGCCACGCGCGCCGGGTGGCGGGGCTCGCCCAGGCCGCCACCGAGGACCTGGTGACGCTGCTGCCGCAGGACGTGCCGCCGCTGGAGGCGCTGGTCTGACACCGGGGCAGCACCGGCAGGAGCGATCGGGCGAACCCGGCCCACTCAGCCGTCCGGGCGCCGCGCCTGCCGCACGGCAGGCGCAGCGCCCGGACGGACCGCTCGTGCTCGCTGAGCGCCGGTCAGCGCTCGGCGGCCTGCACGGTGTGCCGCAGCAGCAGCGCGGTGGTGACCGGGCCGACGCCGCCGGGCACCGGGGTCAGCGCGCCGGCGACCTCGGCCACGGCCGGGTCGACGTCGCCCGCCAGGCCGCCGTCCTCGGTCGGGTTGGTGCCCACGTCGATCACGGTCGCGCCGGGGCGCACGTGCGCGGGGGTGATCAGGGCGGTCCGGCCGACGGCGGCGACCAGGACCTCGGCGGTGCTGGTCAGCGCGGCCAGGTCGGTGGTGCGGGAGTGGCAGACCGTCACGGTGGCGTTGCGGTCCAGCAGCAGGTGCGCGGCGGGCTTGCCGACCACGGTGGAGCGGCCGACCACCACGACGTGCTTGCCCTGCAGCTCGACCTCGTAGTGGTCGAGGATGGTCAGCACGGCCTCGGCGGTGGCCGGCGCGAAGGCGGGCAGGCCGGCGGCCAGGCGGCCGAGCGAGAGCGGGCTGGCGCCGTCCACGTCCTTGGCCGGGGTGATCGCACCGGCCAGCTCCTCCAGCCGGGCGCCGCTGGGCAGCGGGGTCTGCAGCATCAGACCGTGCATGCCCTCGTCGGCGGAGAGCCGCTCCAGGGTGGCGGTGATCTCCGCGGTGGAGGCCCCGGCGCCGAGGTCGACGATGTCGCAGTCGATGCCGACCTTGCCGGCGGCCTTCGCGATCGAACGGACGTACCAGGCGCTGGCCTCGTCGTCGGTGGCGGTGACCACGGCGAGCTTGGGCGTGCGGCCCTGCTCGGTGAGCTTGGCGGCGCGCTCGGCGACGTCGGTGCGGATCCGGGTGGCGAGCGGGCCACCGGCGAGCAGGTTCGCGGTCACTTGGTGATCTCCTTGCGCACCGCGCTGGTGACGGCCTCGGCCGCGGCGGCGATCTGGTCGACATCGGCGGTGGCGGCGAGCAGTTCGGCACGCACCGCCTCGTCCTTGATCCCGCCGAGGTTGATCTCGACGTTGACCCGGGCGGTGGTGGCGGCGGCCCGGGCCGCCTCGGTGGCGGCGGCGACGTCGGTGAGCACGTTGCGGTTGCCGATCGGCGCCAGCTCCTCGCCGAGTGCGACGAGGCGGCGGGCGGCCGCGATCGTGTCGGCGGGCGGCTGGGCCGCGCCGACCAGGGCCTGGGCGATGGCGGCCGAGCGGGCCGCCTTCTCCTCGGCGGTGGCCTTGGGCAGTTGGTAGGCGTCGGTGACCGCGGTGAACGCGGCGGCGTCCTCCTCGGCCAGCCGCAGCGCGGTGGCGCCCAGCTCCTCGGCCTCGGCGAGGATCCGGGTGATCGCGTCCTGGACCCCGGCGTAGCGCTCGCCGGTGCTGTAGCGGGCCACCATGCTCAGCAGGGCGGCGCTCTGCGCCGCGTGCAGCGCGGCACTCGCGCCACC
This sequence comes from Kitasatospora sp. NBC_01266, assembly GCF_036242395.1. Taxonomy (NCBI): domain Bacteria; kingdom Bacillati; phylum Actinomycetota; class Actinomycetes; order Kitasatosporales; family Streptomycetaceae; genus Kitasatospora; species Kitasatospora sp. NBC_01266. Next base: position 7,579,085 of record NZ_CP108458.1, read on the forward strand.
GCCCGGGGCGGGCACCCGGGCCCCCAACTGCTGCAGGAACTCGCCGATCGTCAGGTCGCGCATCTGTCTCCCTCAGGGAGTCGGTGTGTCGTGGGGAGGGCGGATGCGCGCGGCGTTGCGGACAGCGCCCCGGGGCGTGATTCTACCCACGCCGCCTGCCGACGGTGCGTCCGGTGAGCGTGCCGCGCCCGCCCGTCCGAGCTGACGGTCCGTCAGCCCGCGGGAGTGCCGAAGATGCTGCGGGCCAGGTCGGCGGCCCGATCGGCCAAGTCGCCCAGGTTCCTCAGGTGGTGACCACCGGCGGGGGCGGGTCGGGGAAGAAGGAGCCGATGTCGGCGTGCGCGTACTGCTGGCCGGCCCGGTTGAGCAGCACCACGAACTGCCCGACGCTCTCGATCGCCGAGGCGACGTCGAACAGGACCTCGCTCATCACCGGGTTCATCACCTGCGCGTACGCGGTGCCCGCCTGCTGCACCGGGCCGTCCGCCTCCAGGGTGTCGGGGCGGGGCTGGACGTAGATCCCGTGCACCCCGACGGCCCCGCCGGGGTGGTGCACCTTCTCCATGGCCTGCTGGCCCCAGATGGCACCGCCGTCGATGGCGGCCCGGCACAGCTCCTTGAGGTGCATGTAGTCGGCCACCGAGGAGCGCGCCTGGCCCAGGATCCCGTTCTCGCAGTCCCGGATCGACTCCAGGTCCACGCTGATCGCGGGGTGGTTGCGGTGGCCGCCGCCCCCGTTGCCACTGCCCTGCGGGCCGACGTCGCCGGTGATCGCCGGGGCGTCGCCCCAGACCACCTGGAGGTACGGGTCGGCGGCATAGGCGGGGGTGGGCGCGTTCGGGTCACTGGAGCCGCCGGCCGTCGGGCCGTCCGTGTTGTCGTCCCGGGGCGGACCGTGGAGCGAGTTGTGCGGAGTGCTGGCCACTATCCTCCACGAGTGCGCGGGGTGCCGATCGAGCGCCATCCTCGCGGGCGCGCGAGGGGGCCGCCAGGTCCCCGTTCGGGGACGGTCGCCGGGCCGGAAGGGCGACATCACGGTGAGCGGTACGGTGACCAAGGCCACCACCGTCGGGGCCCTCAAGAAGGTGGAGTTCGAGAACGGCACCGACTCCTTCGCCACCGCCGGCTACTTCCGGGAGAGCCTCGGCCGGATCGGCGGCGGTGTCATCCTCAAGGGCAAGGCCACGCCCGAGACCCAGCCGAGCGGTCAGCTGGGCGTGACCCGGGACAAGATCACCGGCAGCGTCGTGTCAAGCTCCGGCCGGATCTTCAACCGGAGCAAGACGGCCGAGCCGGCGCTCAGGGTCTCGGCCCGGATCCAGCTGTCCTTCGACTTCTCGCAGGTCCAGCGCCATCACGACACGACGGTGCGCCGCTGCGTGGCACCGGCAGCACCAACGCGCAGTTCGGGCGCGACCGGACCGGGATCGAGCAGTCCTCGGTGCGCTCCGGCAGCGCGGTGAAGGTCAAGGCGCCGGGCGTGATCTTCAGCGGCGTGGCACAGTTGACGTTCAGTCACCTCGCTGACAGCTCGGCCGACAGCGCCACCAGCATGCCGCTCGGCACCGCTCCGCTCGGCTTCGAGTCGATCTCCGAGGCCGCCGAGTCCCGGCGGGTCGACGCGCCGCAGCGGTTCGACGCCACGGCCGCCACCCAACAGCCGTTGCAGGCACCGATGCTGGAGCCGGGCAGCACCGCCTGGCGGCCGAGGACGGAGCTCTGGGGTCTCGACCCGGCCGACCAGCAGGGCCTGCCGGAGGGCTCGGTGATCTACGACGTCCTCTACGACGGCGTCGCCGGGCCGTTCGGGAAGGCCGCCCACCCCGGGGCTGAAGTCGCTGGTCAACGACCTCGGGCAGGAGTTCTTCGGACCCGGCGCCTGGTCCGAGGTGCGGCCCTCGGTCCGGCAGGCCTTCCGGCGCGAGCGGGTGGCGGCCTGGCTGCCCTCGATGACCAGGAACCTGCCGGTGCAGAGCCCGCTGGTGACCCGTCCGCTGCGCAGCGACGCCCAACTCTCGGCCACCGCACGGCTGGACAAGCTGGAGTTCGTCCGGGTCATCGACAAGGCCGAACTCAACGTCCTGAACGAGACGGCCGAAGGCACCGCCGACCGCAGCGTCTTCTGGCGGGTGCTCAGCGGTCAGGCGCAGGGCGGCTACCAGGACACGCTGCCGAGCGGGCTCCTACTTCGGGCTGCCGCTGGTCGGCGGCGGCCGCGCCACTCGCCACCGCGAGGGCCCGCGCGCGGCCGAGGGTTCGAGCACCGTCTCCAGCGCCAAGTTCGCCGAGCCGATGGTGGTCTTCGTCGCCGAGACCCAGGTCGACGTCAGGATCGCCAAGCGGGGCAAGCCCGGCGAGGCGGTCTCCGGGCAGACGGACCTGCGGTTCGTCGTCACGGTCCCGCAGTCGGCCGCCGAGCAGTACGTGACGGAGGACGGGCAGCACAAGCGGGCGGTCTTCACCCGGGCCGCCGCAGCGGCGGCGCAGGCCGCCGCCGCTCAGGCCGCTGCGGCCGCGGCGGCTGCTGTCCCGACCGCCGGCACCGCCGCTGGCACCACCAGCGCGCCCGGCACTGCCACCACCCCCGTGCCGCGCCCGCCGCTCACCGTGCAGCCGCCCGAGCGGGTCACCGTGTCAGGGCAGATCGGACGGTCCGACGCGGTGACCGCACTGCCGGACGGCCAGGCGGTGATGTCCGCCATCCGCGGCGCCCTGGCGGACACCTACGGGGACCACTGGCCGCAGGTCGAGCTGCCGCTCGACCCGGCCACCCGGCAGAAGCCGGTACCCGCGCAGCACTACGCGCTGCCGCCCAGGATCGCGCAGTCGCTGCTGCTCAGCGGCACCGACATCGTGCTCGACGTGCGGCCGCTGACCCCGCCTGCCCCGGTCAGCCAGCCCGCGATTGTTGCCCAGCCCGCGACCGTACCCCAGCCCCAGGCCACCACCCCCGCCGCCACCCAGACCGTCCCGGTCACCCGCGCGCCCGGCGGCCAACTCGCCACCGCCGCCGTGCTCGACCAGCTCGACGCCACCGGCGAGCACGTCTTCGGCTCGCCCGCCGGGTGGGCGGCGGCGAAGCGCAAGCTGCGGAAGAAGTTCGACGCGGCGGCCCTGCAGCCCAGGATGCGCTCGCTGATGGCCGGTCAGCCGTGGGTGATCCAGCTCAAGGGCGGCAGCGTCACCGTCACCGCCAGCGTCCAGCAGCTGACCCACCAGGCCAACACCGAGGCGACCGAGTTCAACACCGGCAGCACCAGCGTCGTGGCGGCGGCCGGCAGCGACGGTCGGACCGCCGACACCGCGAGCACCACGCACACCACCAGCGTCCAAGCCGTCGGCACCTCCGACCCGTTGACCATCGCGCCGGTCGCGGTGGTGGCGGGCGGCACGATCACCCACACCAGTGCCAAGGACCAGACCGCCGAGAACCTCACCTCCGGGCGCACCGGTCTGGGCACCAAGACCAAGGTCCCCGGCAGCGTCTTCGACGGCATCGCCCAGCTGCACTTCGAGTTCCGCCGCCCGTGGCGCCCGTGGGGCCAGGCGGTCGACCAGCGGATCCCGGTCGAGACCGGCCAGGTCCAGCACCAACTCGACTGGCTGCAGGGCCAGATCGACCTGCTGTCCGCCGAGCCCGTCACCGAACCCGCCCAGCCCGCTGCCACCCGCGCGCCCGCCCCGTCCGTCCCCCTGCTGGTCAGCCCGGACCTGATCACCGGCCGCCTCGAAGCCGTCGCCTGGCAGTCCCCGACCCCCGAGGGCCTCCCGCACCCCCAGGACGGCCGGGCGCTCGGCCTGCTCCGCTACCGGATCGGCGACCTGGATCCCGCCGAACTCGGTGCCGACCACCCGGTCACCCCGCTCCCGGCGGGCACGGCGGACCGGCACGGCGGTGGCCGGCCGCCACGGGTGCCGCACGTGGCCTCCGTCCTGGCGGACGAGGGCGAGGGCCGCGCCCAGCAGATCGTGGACGCGCTCTTCCACCGCGCCGCCAAGGTCGCGCTGAGCGAGAACGCCGACCACCTGCTGGTCAGCACCAACGGCACCGAGGCCGACGCCGCCCAGCTGCGCCCGCTCGGCCTGCGGCCGCTCGACCCGGACCAGCGCCTGTGGCACAGCACCACCGCCGACCTCCAGCAGGCGCTCCGCAGCCGCCCGGCCCCGCCCGACCTCAAGGTCGGCAACTGCGAATCCCGCCGACCACCTCCGCACCCCAGCACCCCAGCGCTCCGACACCCCACCACGGCCGTCAGGGCACCTGCCGCTCCGGTGCCCGGTGCAGCCGGAACGCGTCGGCGAGGACGGCCTCGGCGAGCAGCCGCACGGGGCCGCGCGCCGTGGTGCGGCCGGTGCTGAGGACGAACTCGGTACTCCCGAGTTCCGGCAGGCCCACCTGGTCGGGCAGCACCCGCAGGTCCGGCGGAACCAGGCTGCTGGCGTGCGGCACCACCCCGAGCCCGGCCAGCGCGGCGGCCCGCACGCCGGAGAGGCTGGTGCTGGTGCAGGCGATCCGCCAGGGCCGCCCGGCCCGCTCGCAGACCTCCAGCGCGCGGACCCGGGTGAAGCTGGGCGGCGGGTAGACGATCAGCGGCAGCGGCTCCGCCGGGTCGACCCGGAAGCCTTCGACGCCGACCCACACCAGCTCGTCCTGCCAGACCAGCCGACCCGGTGAGCCGCCGGTCGGCGGGCGCTTGCCGAGCACCAGGTCGAGCCGCCCGTCGGCCAGCTGCTCGTAGAGCAACCCGCTGAGGCCGACGGTGAGTTCGAGGTCGACCTGGGGATTGCTGCGCCGGAACCCGCGCAGGATCTGCGGCAGTTCGGTGTAGACGAAGTCCTCGGAGGCGCCGAACCGGACCCGCCCGCGCACCTGGGTCTGCGCGAAGTAGCCGACCGCCTGCTCGTTCGCCTCCAGGATCGTCCGGGCGAAGCCGAGCATGGCCTCGCCCTCGCTGGTCAGCCGCACGGAGTGGGTGTCGCGCAGGAAGAGCCGCCGGTTGGCGGCCTCCTCCAGCCGTCGCACGTGCTGGCTGACGGTGGACTGCCGCAGCCCCAGCCGCTGGGCGGCCCGGGTGAAACCGCCGGTCTGGGCGACCGCGAGAAAGGACCTCAGCTGAACCGGATCGAACACGCGACCCATCCTATCTGCTGATATCACGATTCATGATGGCAGTAAGCGCGGCTAGCGGGATTCACAATCACTGTCACAGGGGGCAGGCTGAAGTCATTCCCGCCCGAACCGTTGTCTCGGAGAACCATGCCCAGCCCGAACCGTTCGCTCTGCTCCCAGATATCCCGGCGCCTGCGGGTGGACCCGTTCATCGCCTCGCTGCTGGGCACCGTCGCGCTGGCCGCCCTGCTCCCGGCCCGGGGCGCCGCCGCACCGGCCGTCTCCGGCGCCGCCGAAGGCGCGGTCGCCGTGCTCTTCTTCCTCTACGGCGCCCGGCTCTCCGCCCGGGAGGCGCTGGACGGGCTGAAGCAGTGGCGGCTGCACGGCTCCGTGACCGCCGTGACCTTCGGGCTCTTCCCCGCGCTCGGACTGGCCGCCCACCTGCTGGTGCCGTACGTGCTGTCGCCGGAGCTCTACCAGGGCCTGCTCTTCCTGACCCTGCTGCCCTCCACCGTGCAGTCCTCGATCGCCTTCACCTCCATCGCCCGGGGCAACACCGCGGCGGCGGTCTGCGGCGCGACCTTCTCCAGCCTGTTCGGCATCGTGCTGACGCCGCTGCTCGCCGCCGCCCTGTTGAACACCAGGGGCGGCGTGTCGGCCGGCTCGATCCTCCAGATCGCCGAACAGCTCCTGCTGCCCTTCCTCGCGGGCCAGGTGCTGCGCCGCTGGATCGCCGCGTGGATGGCCCGCCACCGCACCGTCCTCGGCCTGGTGGACCGCGGCTCGGTCCTGCTGGTGGTCTACAGCGCGTTCAGCGCCGCCGTGGTGGGCGGTGTGTGGAGCACCCTGTCGCTGCCCCGCCTGGGGGCGCTCTTCCTGGTCGAGGCGGTGCTGCTGGCGCTGGTCCTCACCGCCACCCTGCTGCTCGGGGGCCGGCTGGGGTTCGGCCGGTCCGACCTGATCGTGATGGTCTTCTGCGGCTCGAAGAAGAGCCTGGCCAGCGGGGTGCCGATGGCCAGCGTCCTGTTCCCGGGCCCGGCCGCCGGGATGATCGTGCTGCCGCTGATGCTCTTCCACCAACTGCAGCTGATGGTCTGCGCGTTCCTCGCCCGCCGGTGGGGCGCCGAGTCCCCGGCGGCCGAGGCGGGGCGGGCGGCGGTGCCGGCCTACGCCGGGCGGTCCTGACACGGTCCGTGCCGCACGGGGTCCCCGAACAGGGACCTGGGCGTTCGGGACGCCACCCGCCAGCATGGCACCAGGAGGCGTTTCGCACGACGCCCACCCACGCAGCCCGGCACGAGCGGCCAGCACGAGCGGCCGGCACGAGCAGCCCGCACGAGAAGAGAGCACGGCAGATGCCCGACCCCGGACAGCCCGACCTCGCCGGCCTCAGGCAGCGGGCGCAGCACCTCTACGAGGACATGCGGGACGTCCAGCACAGTCTGAGCGCGGTGCGGGCCGACGGGCGCAGCGGCGACGGGCTGGTCCTGGCCACGGTCACCGCCGACGGGCGGCTGCTGGACCTGCGGATCGACGCGTCCGTGATCGACCCGGACGACCCCGAGGGGCTCGCGGCCCTGGTCCGCGACGCCGTCGCCGACGCGCACCAGGCGGTCGAGCGGGCCCGGGACGAGCAGTTGGGCGCGATGACCGGGCGGGTGAACGGGCTGCTGGACGGGATCCGGGCGGCCACCCGCAGCTCGCTGAACTCCGCCGTCGCGTCGAGCCGCGCCCTGGCGACCCCGCCGCAGGCCGCGGTTCGACGGCCACCCGCAACCGGCCCGGCGGCGCCCGCCGCAGCCCCTGCCACAGCCGCCGCCCCCGCCGCAGCCGCCGCCCCCGCCGCCGAAGCCTCCGCCGCCGAAGCCGCCACTGAAGCCCCCGCCGGCACCCCCGCCTTCAGGCTCACCCGGCCCACCCTCGCCCCCACCGCCTTCGCCCCGTTCCGCACCCCTGGCCGAGAGTCCTGGATTCCTGATGTCCCGGATCGTCTTCCACCGGCCCGCCCGGGTCCACCCGCCGCAGCTGCCCACGGATCCCGTCGTGCTCGCCGCCCCGCCGCAGCCGGCCGGCAAGGACTCCAACGCGTCCTGGGTGATGCTGCTGATGCCGCTGCTCTCCAGCATCAGCATGGCCGGCTACATGATCGTGGCCGGCAAGAAGATGCTGATCCTGCTGGGGATCGCCTTCGTGCTGCTCTCCGTCGGCGTCACCGTCGGCGTGCGGATGCAGTTGCGCGGCACCCAGAACAAGGCGAAGGCCCGCGCCCGCGACCGCTACCTGGAGCACCTGATCGAGGTGCGCCGCACGGCCCGTCAGGTGGCGGCCGACCAGCGGGTGGTGGCGGCCTGGCAGCACCCGTCCCCGCACCGGCTGCGCGCGATCGCGGCGCGCCGGCGCCGGGTCTGGGAGCGGCGGGTGACCGACGCCGACTTCCTGAAGGTGCGGATCGGCGTCGGCCGGGCGCCGCTCACCACGCCGATCCGGCTGGCCTCGCGCAACGACCCGATGGTCGAGTACGACCAGCGCGCCAGGACCGCCGCCGAGCAGCTGATCGGCTCGATGGCCACGGTCGGCCGGCAGCCCGCCGTGATCGACCTGAACCGCGCCGGTGTGGTCAGCCTGCTCGGCCCGGCGCCCCAGGCCCGCGCGCTGGCCCGCGCCGTGATCGCCGAACTCGCCGTCGGCCACGCCCCCGACGACCTGGCGATCGCCCTGGTCACCGGCGGCGAGGACTGGGCCTGGGCCAAGTGGCTGCCGCACACCCACGAGCCGGAGAGCTCCGGCGAGGCGGGCGTGGTGCCGCTGGTCGCCGAGGACTTCGAGGGCATCGCCGACCACCTGCAGGCCCGGCTGACCGCCGCCCGGGAGCAGCAGTCGGCCCGGCGCGGCCTGGTCCCGGACCGGGGCGCGGCCGACACCCGGCAGCGCCTGGTGGTGCTGCTCGACGGGTACGACCCGCGCAGTGCCTGGGCCCGCTCGCCGATCGCCGCCCAACTGCTGGACGCCGCCGGGCCCGCCACCGCGATCACCGTGCTCTGCGTGGTGGAGCGCGAGTCGGACGAGCCGACCCGGGCCGACCTGCGGGTGCGGGTCGAGGCGGACGGGGCAGTGGCTGTCGAGGGCCGCCGCGCCGATTAGAGCGCGCAGGTCACCGAGGTGGTGGCCGACCAGCCGGAGGCCGAGCTGTGCGAGGCGATCACCCGCGCGCTGGCCCCGCTGCGGCTCTCCGCCGAGGGCGAGGAGATCCTGGCCCAGACCGTCTCGCTGCCCGCGCTGCTGGGCGTCGGCGACCTGGACACCTTCACCCCCGAGGAGCACTGGATCGAGCCGCACGACGAGGCCGTGCTCCAGGTGCCGATCGGCTTCGACGGCGAGGGCCTGCCGCTGGTGCTCGACCTCAAGGAGTCGGCGCAGGGCGGCATGGGCCCGCACGGCCTGGTGGTCGGCGCGACCGGCTCGGGCAAGAGCGAGCTGCTGCGCACCCTGGTCAGCGGGCTGACCACGACCCACTCGCCGGAGCTGCTGAGCCTGGTGCTGGTCGACTTCAAGGGGGTGGCGCCACCTTCGCCGGGGTCACCGAACTGCCGCACGTGGCAGGCCTGATCACCAACCTGGTGGACGACCTCGCGCTGGTCGACCGGGTCCGCGACGCGCTCCAGGGCGAGCAGCAGCGCCGCCAGAAGATGCTGCGCGACGCCGGCAACCTGGACTCGGTGCGCGAGTATCAGCTGCGGCGGGCGGCCGGGCAGAACGGTCCGGCCGGCCGGCCGCTGGAGCCGCTGCCCTACCTGCTGATCATCGTCGACGAGTTCGGTGAACTCCTCACCGGTCGGCCCGACTTCATCGACCTCTTCGTGCAGATCGGCCGGGTCGGCCGCAGCCTGGGCATGCACCTGCTGCTGGCCTCGCAGCGCCTCGAGGAAGGGCGACTGCGCGGCCTGGAGTCCAACCTGGCCTACCGGATCTGCCTGCGCACCTTCTCGGCCGCCGAGTCCCGCACGGTGATCGGCAGCCCGGACGCCTACCGGCTGCCGCCGATCCCCGGTTCGGCCTATCTCAAGGTCGGCGACGGGGAGTTGGAGCGCCTGCGGGTCGCCCACGTGTCCGGCCCGCACCGCTCGGCCGAGGAGCGCGCGGCCGACCAGGGCCAGGGCCGCCCCGAGGTGGCGGAGTTCGGGCTGCGCACCGCGCCCGACCCGCTGGCCGAGGCCGAGCGGGTCGCCGCCGAGCGGCGCGGGCCCGAGCGTCCCCGTCCGCTGCTGGCCGGGCCCACCGAGATGCAGGTGCTGGTGCACCGGCTGGCCAGGGCCGGGCAGCCGGTGCACCAGGTCTGGCTGCCGCCGCTGCCGCCCGCGCTGCCGCTGGACGCGCTGACCGGGCCCGTCTCGCTCAAGCCGGACCACGGCCTGCTCGCCGAGTGGTGGCCGCAGCACGGCGAACTCAAGCTCCCGGTCGGCGTGCTGGACGTGCCGCTGCGCCAGTCCCAGCACCCGGTGGTGCTCGACTTCGCCCAGGAACACGGCCACCTGGCGCTGATCGGTGCCCCGCAGTCCGGCAAGAGCACCTTCCTGCGCACCCTGCTGCTCTCCGCGATGCTCACCCACACGCCCGACCAACTCCAGTTCAGCTGCCTGGACTTCGGCGGCGGCACGCTGCTGCCCTTCGAGCGCTCGCCGCACGTCAGCGCGGTGGCGGGCCGGCACGAGAGCGCCAGGGTCCGCCGGTCGCTCGCCGAGGTCGCCCAGCTGATCGGCGAACGCGAGCGGCTGTTCCGCGAGTTGGGCCTGGACTCGGTGGCCGGGTTCCGCCGCCGTCGGGAGGCCGGCGAACTGCCGGCCGGCACCCGGGGCGCGGACGTCTTCCTGCTGATCGACAACTGGGGCGCGGCCCGCGCCGAACTGGACGACCTGGACGCGCTGCTGCTGGACATCGCCGCTCGCGGCGCTGGCCGACTACCTGCCGCAGGCCCGCGAGATCGTCCTGCACCTGGTGATCGCCCGCCGGGTGGCCGGCAGCAGCCGCACCCAGCTGACCGAACCGCTGCTCACCCGGCTGCGTGAACTGGGCGCCGCCGGGCTGATCCTCTCCGGTGACCCGCGCGAGGGCGTCCTGGTCGGCACCGAGCGGGCCGCCGAACGCCCGCCGGGCCGCGGCGTGCTGGTCCGCCGCAAGCACCCGTCCACCCTGATCCAGCTGGCCCTGCCGGACGACCCCGAGGAGCCGGACGGCGAGAGCTGAACCGCGCCGACGCGGCTGCCCCCGGACCCGAACGGGTCCGGGGGCAGCGGTAGTTGCCCGGCTACTCCGGGTCGGCCGCCAGCATCCGCCGGACCTGCTCCAGCAGCGCGCTCGCGTCCGGACCGGTCCGGGTCAGGGCCTGCTCCTCGCTGCCCCGCAGGGCGTCCGCGATCTCCTTGAACTGGGCGTCCCAGTCGTTCTGGTAGACCTGCTCGTGCTCCTCGGCCGCGGTCTGCTGGCGCAGGCCCACGGTGCGGTCGACCACCTTGCCGATCAGCGCGGTCATCCCGAACGAGAAGAGCCCGAGCACCAGCACCGCCACCAGCTGGCGCCCCAGCAGGTCCCAACCGCCGCCGTAGAAGACGCCCTTCTTGCCGGTCATCGCGCCGGTGGCCGCCAGGCCCACCATCACCATGCCGAACAGCCCGCCCCAGCCGTGGATGCCGACCACGTCCAGCGTGTCGTCCACCCCGAAGCGGTACTTCCAGCTGATCGCGAAGGCGCAGGTCAGACCGGCCAGGAAGCCGATCACCGTGGCCCAGGCCAGGCTGACGCCACCGGCCAGCGGGGTCATCGCGACCATTCCGGTGACCGCGCCCATGCACATGTCCAGCAGGCCGACCTTGCGAGCCCGCAGCCAGACGGTCAGCGCCCAGCCGGCCATCGCGGCGCCCGCCGCCAGCTGGGTGTTCATCACGCCCATCGCGGCCGCGCCCGGAGTCCCCAGCGAGGAGCCGGTGTTGAAGCCGAACCAGCCGAACCAGAGCAGCGAAAGCCCGACCACGACCAGCGGCAGGTTGTGCGGCCGGATCCTGGTCCGCTCGAAGTCCTGCCGCTTGCCGGCCACCAGGGCCAGCGCCAACCCGGCCGCGCCCGAGCTCAGTTCGACGACCGTGCCACCGGAGAAGTCGACCGCGCCGACCTGCCGGGCGACCCAGCCGTCCGGCGAGAACACCCAGTGCGCCATCGGGATGTAGACCAGCAGTGTCCAGGCGCAGACGAAGGCGATCCAGCCGCGCATCGTCGCCCGACCGGCGACCGAGCCGCTGATCAGCGCGACGGTCACGATGGCGAACGACATGTGGAAGACCGAGAAGGCCACGGTCGGCACGCCCGCGGTGGCGCTGTCCATGCCGACCCCGGACATGAACAGGTGGTCCACGCCGCCGATCACGCCGAGCCCGCCGGCGTCCTCGCCGAAGGCCAACGAGTAGCCGACGGTGAACCAGATGATGGTCACCAGGACCACGCAGACGAAGCACATCTTGAGCATGGCGATGACCTGACCGGTCCTCACCATGCCGCCGTAGAAGAAGGCCAGGCCCGGTGCCATCAGCAGCACCATGGCGGCGGCCATCATCAGCCAGGCGGAGTTGCCCGAGTCGAGCATCACTTCTCCTGATCCCGGCGCACCAGCACCTCGCGGAGTTCGGCGAGCAACCGGTGGTCGGCGGCGGCGGCGCCGCCGTCGGTGCCGGCCGCACCGACGGTCACCGGCACCCGGGCCGCCAGCAGGCGGTCACGGATCTCGGAGACCGTCTCGTCGTCATAGGCCTGCTCCTCCTCCTGGCCGGGGACGTGCTCGTACTCCTCGTCCGCGCGGAAGCCGACGGTCTTCTCGACCACCTTGGCGATCAGCCAGGTCGCCGCGAAGGAGAACGCCGCACAGGCCACCACCGCGACGGCCTGGCGCCAGAGCAGGCCGAGGCCGCCGCCGTAGAACAGGCCCTTCTTGCCGCTCATCTGGACGGTGGCGAACAGGCCGATGGCCAGCGTCCCGACGATGCCGCCGAAGCCGTGCACGCCGACCACGTCGAGGGTGTCGTCGTAGCCCATCCGGTACTTGAAGTTGATCGCGAACGCGCAGACCACGCCGGCGATGAAGCCGACCGCCAGCGCGCCGACCGGCGAGATCTCACCGCAGGACGGGGTGATCGCCACCATGCCCGCGACGGCCGCGCCGGCCACCCCGAGCATCTCCACGTGGCCGAGCTTCCACTTCTCGATCAGCGGCCAGCCCACCATCGCGCCGGCGGCGGCGAGTTGGGTGTTGAGGAAGGCCATCGGGGCGGTGCCGCCGGTCTGCAGCGCGGAGCCGGCGTTGAAGCCGAACCAGCCGAACCAGAGCAGTGCCAGGCCGATCACCACCAGCGGCAGGTTGTGCGGGCGGATGGTCTCCCGCTCGAAGTCCTTGCGCTTGCGCACCACGATCGCCACCGCCAGCCCGGCCGCGCCGGAGTTGATCTCCACCGGCAGGCCGCCGGCGAAGTCCAGCGCGCCGAGGTGCGCGGGCACCCAGCCGTCCGGCGCGAACACCCAGTGCGCCAGCGGCACGTAGACCAGCAGGGTCCAGGCGATCGCGAACCAGACCCAGCCGCGCATGGTGGCCCGGCCGGCGATCGAACCGCTGATCAGCGCCACGGTGATGATCGCGAAGGCCATCTGGAAGCAGGAGAAGATGACGGTCGGGATGCCCGTGCTGCCTTGCAGGCTGGTCATGCCGATGTCGTGCATCATCCAGTGCTCGGGGGTGCCGATCAGGCCGTAGCCGCCGACGTCCTTGCCGAAGGCGAGGCTGTAGCCGATGGCCAGCCAGAGCAGCGTGACGATGGCCAGGCAGACGAAGCTCATCTTCAGCATGACCAGCACGTGCTTGGTCTTGACCATGCCGCCGTAGAAGAAGGCGAGGCCGGGCGTCATCAGCAGCACCATCGCGGTACTGGCCATCAGCCAGGCGGTGTTGCCCGTGTCGATTGAGGTAGGCATCCGAAGTCTCTCTGCGGGGACGGGGATTGGGGACGGGGATGAGGGGTGGAAGCGGGGGACTGGGGGTCAGGCCTTGCGGATCACCGGAGCCGGCACGCCGATCAGCAGCCGCCGCACGGCGTCCCAGGCGCGCAGCAGGGCCGCGCCGACGGCGGGGGAGTCGTCGCCCAGCACCCGCAGCCAGGCCCCGGTGTCCTCGGGCAGCACGCTCGCGCCGTACAGCAGCCCGCAGTCGGCCAGCGCCTCGTGCAGGGTGTCGGCGACCAGCGCGGCGGGCGCCAGCGGTGTCACCACGAAGAACCCGGCGACCAGGTCGTGGCGGCCCAGCACAGCCGGTCCGCCGACCCCCGAGGCCGAGCCGCCCGAGGCCGGGCCGCCCGGTTCCAGCCGTACGGTGTCCAGGGCGAACAGCCGGCCGTCGGGCCGGCGCCACTCCAGGTCGGCGGCGAACACCTGGTACGCGTTGCGCTCGCCGCGGGCCAGCCGCCCGGCCAGCACGGTCTCGGCGGCCAGCACGGTGGCCGAGGGGTCGACCGTGATCACCGTGCGCTGGTAGAAGCGCGAGTCGCGGTACGGGATGGTCGGCTCGGGCAGGTACTCGACGTAGGCGCCCGCGTCGGCGGTCAGGAAGACCTGCTGGGTCGCGTAGTCGGCGTCCATCCGGTGGACCTTGGTGGCCGCCTGGGTGGTGAGGTGCACCGCCGTGTCCGCACCGCAGCGCAGGTCCAGGCGCAGCCGGTCGGCCTGCACGATGCCGCCGCCGGTGGACATCAGATAGGTGATCGCCAGGTCCGGGCGGCCCGGGTCGAAGTACAGCGGGCGCATGATCTGCAGCGGCGACTTCTGGTAGTGGCTCACCAACTCCGTTCGGCCACCGCGCTGTTCGAAGCCGAGTTCGAGCAGGCCGACCTTGCCGGGCGCACCGACGCCGAGCGCGTCCGGCCGGCCCGCGTACCGCCGCAGCTGGGCGGGGACGCGAGCCGGCTCGTAGTGCGCGGGCGCCAGCCGGACCGTCACGCGGGGACCCTGCGGTAGCTCTCCAGCAGATCGGCGACCTGCTCGATGCCCGCGCCGGTCAGGCTGTTGGTGAGCACCACCGGGCGGCCCTCGCGGACCCGGTCCGCGTCGGCGGACATCACCGTGAGGTCGCACCGCACGTACCGGGCGATGTCCACCTTGTTGATCACCAGCACGTCCGAGTCGGTGATCCCCGGGCCTCGCTTGCGGGGCATCTTCTCGCCCTCGGCGGTGTCCAGCACGAAGAAGAACATGTCGACCAGCGCCGGACTGAAGGTCAGCGTCAGATTGTCGCCGCCCGACTCGTAGAGCAGCGTGTCGATGTCCGGGAAGCGTTCCAGGAGTTCGGCGCCGGCCGCCAGGTTCATCGTCGGGTCGTCGCGGACCGCGGTGTGCGGGCAGGCACCGGTCTCCACGCCCACCACCCGCTCGGGGTCCAGCAGTCCGGCCAGGTTGCGGCGCACGTGCTGGGCGTCCTCCTGGGTGTAGATGTCGTTGGTGACCACCGCCGGGCGCCGGCCCCGGGCGATCAGGACCGGCACCAGGGCCTCGATCAGCGCCGTCTTGCCGGAGCCCACCGGCCCGGCGATGCCCACCCGGAGCACGTCGTCCGTCATGTCGTTCCTTCTCCCTCACTGCTGGGCAACTGTTCTGATGGCGGCTCAGGAAGCGAACATCCTGGCCTCCGCCCGCTCGTGGCGGGCCGACATGGCGTCGGCGATCGGCACGCAGCCGCCCAGGTCCGCCAACTCCCGCCGCAGCGCGTCCCCGGTGACCTCCTTGATCACCGGCGCGATCCCGCGCAGCGTGCTCTGGGCCCGCCGGTGGTCGGTCAGCCGCAGCCGCAGCGCCGCCGAGACGAAGCTGACCGAGAAGGCGAACAGGTCGCTCGCCACCGCCTGTTCGGCCGCCACCCCGCCGGCCGCGTACGCCACCCCGGCGGCCACCGCCTGGCAGCCGGGCGAGCGCTTGGCCGTCACCAGCTCGGCATAGCGCTCCAACGCCTCCCCGCCCAGGGCCAGTTGGGCGGTGTCCAGCAGCTGCCGCCCGGTCCGGACGGCGGCCAGCCGCAGCTCGCGGTTGAGCTTGCCGGCGAACAGTCGCTGGTCCACCTCGGCCACGGCCGCCCAGTCCCCGTCCAGGGCCGCCCGGTTGGCCAGCGCGAGCGCGGTGGCGTCCGCCGGGCCGACCGCGTGGCGCAGCAGGTCGACCAGCAGCTCCGGCATGCTCCGCTGGTCCACCCGCTTGGCCTGCAGATAGCCCTCCAGGCCGTGCGAGAGGGTGTAGAGGCCGCTGGGGAAGGCGGAGTCGGTCAGCTGCAGGCTGACCAGCAGGGCGTCCAGCGCGGTGGCGGTCACGCGAGGTAGAACAGGTGGTTGAGCGGCAGCGTCTCGGCCGGCGCGATGGTGGCCGGGACGCCGTCCAGGGTGACCCTGTAGGTCTCCGGGTCGACCTCGATCCGCGGTGTGGCGTCGTTGCGCACCATGTGCTGCTTGCCCACCGTGCGGCAGCTCCGGACCGGCAACACCCGGCTTTCCAGGCCGAGTTCGGCGGGAACCCCGCGCTCGACAGCCGCCTGCGACATGAACGAGACCCGGGTGGCCTGCCGGGCCCTGCCGTAGGCGCCGTACATCGGGCGGTAGTAGATCGGCTGGGTGGTCGGCAGCGAGGCGTTCGGGTCGCCCATCAGCGCCCAGTTGACCATGCCGCCCTTGATCACCAACTTGGGCTTGGCGGCGAAGGAGTTGATCGGCCAGAGCACGATGTCGGCCAGCTTGCCCGACTCCAGCGAGCCGATGTACTCGGCGGTGCCGGAGGCGATCGCCGGGTTGATGGTGAGCTTGGCCAGGTAGCGCAGCACCCGGAAGTTGTCGTTGCGCTCCCTGTCGCCGGCCAGCTTGCCGCGCTGGTCCTTGCAGTGGTGCGCGGTCTGGAAGGCCCGCGCGAAGGACTCGCCGATCCGGCCCATCGCCTGCGAGTCCGAGGAGAAGATGCTGATCACGCCCTCGTCGTGGAGCACCGTCTCGGCCGCCACCGTCTCGCAGCGCACCCGGGAGTCGGCGAACGCGACGTCCTCGGGGATGTGGTGGCTCAGGTGGTGGCAGACCATCACCATGTCGAGCAGCTCGTCGATCGAGTTGACGGTGTAGGGCAGGGTCGGATTCGTCGACGAGGGCAGCACGTTGGGCTCCCCGGCGATCCGCATGATGTCCGGGGCGTGGCCGCCGCCCGCGCCCTCGGTGTGGAAGGTGTGGATGGTGCGGCCGTCGATCGCCGACAGGGTGTCCTCGTAGAAGCCGGACTCGTTGAGCGTGTCGGTGTGGATCGCCACCTGCACGTCGTACTCGTCGGCCACCTTGAGCGCGGTGTCGATCGCGGCCGGGGTGGTGCCCCAGTCCTCGTGGATCTTCAGGCCGCAGACGCCCGCCTCGACCTGCTCGCGCAGCGCCTCGGGCAGCGAGGCGTTGCCCTTGCCGAGCAGGCCGACGTTGACCGGCAGGTCCTCCACTGCCTGGTACATCCGCCCGATGTTCCAGGGACCGGGCGTGCAGGTGGTGCCGTTGGTGCCGTCGGTCGGGCCGGTGCCGCCGCCGATCAGCGTGGTGATGCCGTTGCTCAGGCCCTCCTGGACCTGCTGCGGGGCGATGAAGTGGATGTGGGTGTCGATGCCTCCGGCCGTGGCGATCAGGTGCTCGCCGGAGATCACCTCGGTGCCCGGACCGATCACCAGTTTCGGGTGAACTCCGCTCTGCAGGCGCGGATTTCCCGCTTTGCCGACCGCGGTGATGAAGCCGTCCCGGACACCGATGTCGCCCTTGACGACGCCGAGCACCGGGTCCAGCACCACCACGTTGGTGATCACCAGGTCGAGCGCGCCGTGCAGGTTGGTGGCCGCCGGATCCTGGGCCATGCCGTCCCGGATGCCCTTGCCGCCGCCGTAGACGGCCTCGTCGCCGTAGTGGCCCTGGTTGTGGTCCCGTTCGACCTCGACCACCAGGTTGGTGTCAGCCAGGTGGAAGCGGTCGCCGACCGTGGGGCCGAACAGATCGGTGTACTGCCTGCGGGGGATGACCGCCATCAGAGTTCGCCCTCCTGGTGCTGCTGCTGATCCTGCTGGAACGGGCCCGGCGCGGGCTCCAGGCGCGCGCCGCTGAAGCCCAGTTCCACCGCACGCCGTATCGCCCTGGCCCGGGTGTCGGCCGAGCCGAGTCCGCCGTCGACCAGTGAGCTGAAGCCGATCAGCCGCCGGTGGCCGGCGAACGCGGCCAACTCCACCTCCCGGGTGTCGCCGGGCTCGAACCGCACGCCGGTCCCGGCCGGCAGGTCCAGATGCATGCCGAAGGCCTGGTTGCGGTCGAAGTCCAGGGCGCGGTTCACCTCGAAGAAGTGGTAGTGCGATCCGACCTGCACCGCGCGGTCGCCGGTGTTGCTGACCGCGAGCCTGACCTTGGCACGGCCGGCGTTGATCTCGACCGGTTCGTCTCCGTACAGGTATCCAGGCCTGCCTGACATGGCGTCATCTCTTTTCGGCGGTGGAGTTGGGGTGGTGGTGGGGGTGCGGGTGCTGGTGGTGGTCGGCCGGCCCGTGCGAATGAGGGAAGCCGTGCCCGTGCTCGGCGTCCAGCCCGGTCGCGATGCCGTCCTCCTGCCGCCGCAACCGGTCCAGCGCACCGGCGACCCGGGCCCGCAGCACGCCGGCCACGGCCCGCGCCGAGAGCAGCGGCCCACCGTCCTCGCCACCCGCCACCGCCGGCGCGGGGCCGAAGCCGGCCGGCAGCAGCACGACCCGTCCGGCGCCGAGCCGGCGGCAGCGCTCGACGCCCTCGGCGAGGTCCGGATCGCCGCCCTCGAAGGCCACTTCCACCCAGCGATGCGTCCGGTACTGGCGTACCAGCCGGGCGATCCGGAACAACTCGGCGTCCTCGAACGGTCCGGAGCGGGGAGCGGTGACGAGCACGGCGGTCTGCTCGGTCGCGGCAGAAGCATTAGCGGAAGCAGCGGAAGCAGCAGCGGCAGTGGCAGCGCGCTCGGCGGCGGCGCGCAACCAGCCGATCAGATGGGCGGGTTCGCCGAACGGAGCGCAGAGCGCCAGTCGACCGGTCCCGGCCGCCCCGGTGAGCCGGCGCAGCGTCCGGGCGGTGTCGGCGACCAGCCGGGGATCGCGCCCCAAGGTCATCGGCACCACGCAGACCGGGCGCTCCGAGCCGGCCAGCGCCCGATCGACGGCGGCCGCCAGCTCCCGGCCCACGCCGACCGCGCCGGCGGCGATCCCATCCCGGACCAGCGGACGCAGTCGGTCGGCGGCGCCGCTCTCGTGCCCGCCGACCAGCAGCACCGAGGCGGCCGGAGCTTCCGCCCTGGTGCGCGCGGCGGCGTCCGTGGCGGCGTTCGCGCAGGCGTGCGGCATGGCTCAGGCACCGACCGGATCGTGGCAGGAGACCAGCTTGCTGCCGTCCACGAACGCGGCCTCGATCTGCAGCAGCGGCAGCATCTCCCGCACACCGGGCAGCACCTCGTCGCCGGCGACGATCTTCTTGCCGATCTCCATGCACTCGGCGACGGTCCGGCCGTCCCTGGCGGACTCCAGGATCGCCTCGCTGATCAGCGCCACGGCCTCGCTGTAGTTCAGCTTGACCCCGCGATCACGGCGGCGGCGTGCGAGATCGGCCACCACGTAGACGTAGAGCTTGTCGATCTCCCGTGGGGCGAGATTCATGGGGTGGTCCTTCCGGCTGCGGGGGCGATCAGGTGCACGGTCCGACGGACCCGGGGCTTCGGGGCGGGGGTGCCAGGTGCGTCTGCCGTGCCGGGAGTCCAGGTCAGGAGTCCGAGCAGCGTGACGATTCCATTATGTGGAAAAAGGTTTCCGAATGGAAGAAACGTAGAGCGACCTGCAGCGATCGTCAACACGTTGTTGAAAGGCTTGGCCATCTCTTGGGAGGTTTGGCCAGCTCTTTAGACCCCGGCTCGGCCGGGCGCGACGGAGTGCCGCGCCCCGGTCACCGGGCGTGCGGAGCTGCTGCACCCTGGGCCGCTCGGCCGGCGAGGGTGGACGGTTCGGCATGCACGGCGCTGCTCGGCGCGACCGGGGGTGGGGGTGTCGGTGGCTGGAGCGGCGCCCCATGGGCGCCGTTCATGATCCATGGCAGCCGCAGTATCGCTGCCGCAAAAGTCGATAGGTCACTTCGGCAATGCATGGAAAGTCCATTTCCGCTAGCCCGTTCAGGTGAATTTGGGTCCGACTGAACGAGGCCAGAAGAATCGATTCGCCTGGCATGGAAGAGGTATCCGGAAAGATCGTCCCAAGATGTCGCGGCGAACCCTGGAAAAGTGCGTCTTGTCCCTTCTTCGGAGCTCTGCGAAGCTCTTTGTCAATCCCGGTTATCGAGTCGGTGGAGACGCCGCTCGAACCCTCGCAGGAAGAAAGGGATCAAGGTGAAGATTCTCAAGTCCCTCGGCCTGGTCACGGCGACCGTGCTGCTCGGCCTCGGCATGAGCGGCGGGCCGGCCATGGCGGCCACCGTCATCAGCCAGGCGCACCAGTCGACCAGGGCGGCGGAGGCCAACGCCACGTCCACCAACCTCAACACCGGCGAGACCAGCAGCGACGTCGCCCCGGGCGCGCCCGGGGCGACGGACGACGCGCTGCCCGCGAAGGCCGACTCGCTCAGCTGCTGGGACGCCACCTTCAACGGCAGCACGTTCGCCATCTCCTGCTCCGGCAACTACTTCTACGTCTACGTCAACTGCTCGAACGGCTACCGGTACACCTACGGTCCGCTGGACGGCAGCTACCGCGTCTCGCTGACCTGCCCCAACCGCTCCCGGGCACTGAGCGGCGGCGCGTACGGCAGCTGATTCCGCTGGAATCACCGGCCGGTAGCAAACCGATTCGCCTTGCCGGAAAGTCGGCAAGGCGAATCGGGCTGCCCGGACCTCGGCGCACCGGCGAAAGTCGGAATAGCCGCCGGCGGTCACGGAAGTCGGCTCAGGAATTCGATCCGGGGAATTCGATCTCAGGAATTGTCGGGAACGGTGAACCGGTAGCCGGCCTCGAGGAGTTTGGGCAGATAGGCGCGGAGTGCGTCGACGGTCTGCGAGCGGTCGCCCGGCCCGCCCGGTGCGGTGATCAAATTGTCGGTCAGGCAGCCGTCGTGGTTGAGCACGATCGAGCCGGTCCTGGTCGCCGTGAGCACCCGGCTGGCGATGGTGCCGACGCCGGGGTCCGACCAGTCCTCCGGGTCCACGTTCCAGCAGATCGAGCGCAGCCCGAGATCGGCGCAGACCGCGTAGGAGTTGCGGGTGAAGTGCCCGCCCGGCGCGCGGAACAGCACGGGCCGGACGCCGCAGATGCCGGCGATGGTCTCGCTGGTGCGCTCGATCTCCCGGTGGACACCCGACCTGGAGAGCGTCCCGAGGTCGGGATGGGACCAGGTGTGGTTGCCCACCAGGTGTCCGGCCTCCACCACCTCGCGCGCCGTGTCCGGATAGCGCGCCACGTTCTTGCCGATCATGAAGAACGTCGCCGTGACGCCGTGCTCGCGCAGCAGGGCCAGCACGTGCGGGGTGTCGATCGGGCTCGGTCCGTCGTCGAAGGTCAGCGCGATCACCTTGGGACCCGCGTGCACGCCGGTCTCGGGATGCCCGGCGGCCACGGCTCCGCTGCCGGCGGGCACGTTCAGGGCGGCGGTCGGTGAGGCCGGCCCGGCCGAGGGCGTCGCCGACGGTGTCGGTGATGGCGTCGGTGCCGTCGGTGTCGGCGAGGCCGGCGCCGAGGGATGGACCGGGACGGGCGCGGCCCCCTTCGCGTGGGCGCGGCGCCCGCAGGCGCACAACAGGCTCGCGCCGCCCGCGGTGAAGAGCAGGCGCCTCGTGGTCTGGATCTGACTGAACATCATGTCGCGCTACCTCCGGTGACGCGTATCCCCCCTGCCTACCGGGCATCCGTGGCCGGACCGGGCTCCCTCAGCGGGCCGCCCGTCCGTCGCACCAGAGGGCCGGCTCTTCCCAGCCGCTCGCACACGAGCCGGCCCGGACCGTGCCGCCGGCCCACACCGCGGGGCTGGCCCACACCGCGCCGCCGCCCGCACGAGGTGCGCCGGCCGGATCACCGTTCGTGGGCCGCTCGGCGCAGGACGGGCTGAGCGGGCTGCCGAGCGGGCCGAGGCAGCGCGGCGACTGCGGTTCCGGCGCGGGGCGCGGTCGGGGCCGACCGCGTGACTGGGGGCGGCTCAGCAGGTGGGAGAACTCGCCCGGCTGCTGCCGGGTGCCGCTGCAGGTGCCGGAGAGGGTGCCCTCGACCGCACAGGGCCGGTCCCGCCCCACTGCCCAGAACGAGAGCAACTGGATGCCCTTGTCGTTGGCGAAGTTCGCCAGCGTGCCGGCGTCCTCGGTGGAGAAGACCTCGTTGGTGGCGTCGTTCACGCCGATCATGGGGGTGTTGCCCTGCATCTCCCACAGCTCCGCGGCGCTCTTCTCCGGCCAGATCTGGGCCATCTGGTCGTGCAGTCCGTCGGCGGCCTCGGTCGCGACCCGGCCCATGTTCAGATCGGGGCCGTAGTCCATGGTCATGATGTTGACCAGCGAGACGACCAGGCCCCGGTCCTTGGCGTTGCGCAGCAGGCGCAGCGACTGCTGCCCTAGCCCGTCCGGATTGGCGGGGAGGGTGTAGTGCACGGTCAGCGCGCGGCCCGCGGCGGCGTACTCCCGCTGGAGGTCGGCCAGCGCCCGGTCACGGCGGTCGATGGCCGTGCTGTTGCCCAGTGCGTCGCCTTCGACGTCGAAGTCGAGCACGGTCAGGTTGAGCGTGTCGATCACCCGGCGGTAGGCGGCCTTCAGCGAGTCCACCGAGTCGCAGACCTCGGCCAGTTCGCTCCCGGCACCGCCGCCGAAGGAGCCGATGGCGTCGCCGCCACCGGCGCGTAACTGGTTCAGGGCGACTTCCCACCCCTGGTCCGTCACCGGGACGGTGCCGTCGAAGGCACCGTTGCAGGTGCCGTCGCTGATCACGAAGGCGAGCGTGAAGTACTGGAGTCCGGTGGCGGTGCGGGCCTCGGTCAGCGAGGAACCGGCTCGCCAGGTCTCGATGTACGGGGCGGTGTAGCGGGCCGGGAACCCCGGTCCGGGGAGGGCGGCGGCGTGTGCGGTACTGGGGTTGATCAGCAGGAGCCCCGCGCTCAGCGCGAGAGGTCCCAGGGCCGAAGCCAGGCGGGGAGGGGGGCGCATCGGTGTCCTTGCGTCAGGCCGAACGGCGCAGCGGCAGCGCACCGGGGACGGGTGCGTTGCTGATTGCGGGTGATGGCCCGTCAGCGAGAAGCCCTGCCGGAACGGACTCGTACAGGAGGCCAAACCTTCGGGGTGATCATCTGCTGATATGAGGAATGGCGAGCCATCCGCAGCACGGTAAGCCGTGCACCCGCCGAAGCCGGTCCGCGAATCGCCGCGAACGTGCGGCTTCCCCCGTTCGGCGGCAGCCGGTTGTGACGCCCATCACGGAGGCCCACCACGTGCGGGCCGCCGCTGCTGGCGTGATCGGACCGGTCCGGTGGCCGGACCGATGCGTCGAGGCGGGGCCGGTTCGTGGTGGCGGTGTAAACGGAGATACGGTCGGCCGGTGCTCCGAATCCTCATGACCCGGCGCTGGGTGATCCTGACCCTCGTCTTCTTCGCGATCATCCCCGCCATGATCTTGCTCGGGCAGTGGCAGTACCACCGCTACGAGCAGACCAACCGGCAGAACGGCAGCATCGCCGCAGCGATGGCCGCGCCCCCGGTCGCGATGGACGTGATCTCCCACCCCGGCGCCACCGTGCCCGGCTCGGAGACCTACCGCACGGTCAGTGCCACCGGTCACTACGACCCGGCGCACGAGTTCGTGGTCCGCCAGCGCACCGACGCCGCCGGGGACTCGATCGGCTACTACGTGATCACTCCGCTGGTCACCACCTCCGGCGATGTCGTCCTGGTCAACCGAGGCTGGGTCGCCTCGGGCGCGGATGCCACCGTCTACCCGACGGTGCCGCCGGCGCCGACCGGCGAGCTGACGGCCACCGGACGCCTGCGCCCCGACGAGACCTCCAAGAGCACCGGGATCCGCGAGCGCGGCGGGTTGCCGGACCGCCAGTTCATGCTGATCAACAGCGATGAGCAGGCCAACCGTCTGGGGCAGCCGGTGGTCGCCGGCTACCTGGAGCTGACCGGGACCAGCCCGACAACGCCGTCCGCCGACCAGGCCGAGCTGGTGCCCAGCCCCAGCGCCACCAACACCAGCGACGACGCGGTGGTCGGCAAGGGCGTCCACCTGCCCTACGCGATCCAGTGGTGGCTCTTCGCCCTGCTGATCCCGGCCGGCTGGGTGGTCCTGCTGCGCCGCGACATCCGCGACGCCCAGGAGCAGCGCGCGGCGCGGGAGGCGGCTGCTGCCGAGACCGAGACCGACCTCGAGCCTGAGGCCGGGGCCGACCCCGAGGCCGACCCCGAGTCCGACCCCGGCTCCGAAGGTCAGCCGGACGAAGCCCTCACCGCACCACCCGCGCGGTAGCCGCCAGACACAGCAGACTCCTTGACGCCAGGGGCCCGAACCGGGCCCCTGGCGTCTTTGCGTTGCGAGGCCAAGAGCGACGCTCGACCCACTCACCGCGCCCGGACGCCCACTGGAAACAGTTTCAGCATCTTGCTGAAACTTCTTGCCAACAGTACGGTCCTCGCTAGTCGCCGCACGCACGCACACGCGCCCGCCCGCACCGCTGATGCCGCCTCAAGGAGAGCCCGCGTGGCCAGAAGAGCAAGAATCCGTAGCCTGATCGCCTCGGTCGCGTTACTCGCGCCCGCACTCGTCGCGGCGGCGCCGGCCGCTCCACCGGTGGCCGCGCCGGTGGCCGCCCCGTCGGACGCCTCGCTCGCCGCGACACCGGATCGGCACGATCTGACCCGCGAGCAGTACTACTTCGTGCTGCCGGACCGCTTCGCCAACGGCGACCCGTCCAACGACACCGGCGGGATCACCGGCAGCCGGATGGACAACGGCTTCGACCCCACTGACAAGGGCTTCTACCACGGTGGCGACCTCAAGGGCCTGATCGGCAAGCTCGACTACATCAAGAAGCTGGGCACCACCGCGATCTGGATGGCGCCGATCTTCAAGAACAAACCGGTGCAGGGCACCGGTGCCGAAGCATCGGCCGGCTACCACGGTTACTGGATCACCGACTTCACCCAGGTCGACCCGCACTTCGGCACCAACGCGCAGCTCAAGGAGCTGATCGACAAGGCCCACGCGATGGGCATGAAGGTCTTCTTCGATGTCATCACCAACCACACCGCCGACGTCATCGACTACGCGCAGCAGACCTACGACTACCGTTCCACCGGCGCCTACCCGACCCTGGACGCCACCGGCCGGCCGGTCGACACCACCGCGATCGCCAATGCGAACGCGGCCGCCGGAACCGCCGACTACCCCAAGCTGACCACGGACTCCTTCCCCTACACGCCGGTCTTCGACTCGCCCGCCGACGCCACCGCGAAGTCGCCGGCCTGGCTCAACGACCCCACGCTCTACCACAACCGGGGCAACTCCACCTTCACCGGCGAGTCCGGCACCGAGGGCGACTTCGGCGGCCTGGACGACCTCGACACCCAGGACCCGCGCGTGGTCCAGGGCTTCGAGAAGATCTACGAGGACTGGGTCAAGAACACCGGCGTCGACGGCTTCCGGATCGACACCGTCAAGAACGTCGACATGGCCTTCTGGCAGCAGTGGGCGCCGGCCCTCAAGAAGTACGCGGCCGACCACGGCAACAAGCGGTTCTTCATGTTCGGCGAGGTGTACGACAGCGACACCTCCACCACCTCGTCCTACGTCACCCAGGGCAAGTTGCAGGCCACCCTGGACTTCCCGTTCCAGGCGGCCGCGCAGAGCTACGTCGCCAACGGCGGCTCCGCGCAGGCGTTGTCCGCG
Source organism: Kitasatospora sp. NBC_01266 (assembly GCF_036242395.1). NCBI lineage: Bacteria > Bacillati > Actinomycetota > Actinomycetes > Kitasatosporales > Streptomycetaceae > Kitasatospora > Kitasatospora sp. NBC_01266. The sequence goes on from NZ_CP108458.1 coordinate 7,604,179, forward strand.
CTCTACGCCGACGACTACAAGTACACCACCGCCGACACCAACGCCTATGAGCTGCCGACCTTCCTCGGCAACCACGACATGGGCCGGATCGGCTACTTCCTGCAGTCCGCCAATCCGAACGACAGCAGTGCCCAGTTGCTGCGGAAGGACCAACTCTCCCAGCAGCTGCAGTTCCTGACGCGTGGTCAGCCCGTTGTCTACTACGGCGACGAGCAGGGCTTCACCGGCACCGGCGGCGACAAGTCGGCGCGGCAGGACATGTTCGCCTCCAAGGTCCAGGAGTACAACACCGACACGGTGATCGGCGGCACCCCAGGTGCGGCCGACCGCTACAGCACCAACACTCCGCTGTACCAGACCATTTCCGCCCTCGCCCAGCTGCGCCAGGCCAACCCGGCGCTGGAGGACGGCGCGCAGATCGAGCGCTACGCCGCGAACGGCCCCGGCGTGTACGCCTTCTCCCGGATCGACGCCAAGCAGCAGGTCGAGTACCTGGTCGCGGTGAACAACGCGACCACCGCGCAGAGTGTCAGCGTGCCGACCTACTCGGCCGCGATGACCTTCGACCCCGTTTACGGTGGCCCGAGCGGCGCGCTGACCACCGGCGCCGACAGCAAGCTCGCGATCACCGTCCCCGCGCAGTCCGCCGTCGTCTACCGGGCCGCCGCCAGACTCGCCAAGCCCGCGAGCGGACCCGCGATCACCCTCGCCCCGCCGGCCGCCGGGGCGACGGGCACCGCCACCGTCGCCGCCACCGTCCCCGGCAGCGGCTTCGACCGGGTCACCTTCGCCGCCGCCGTGGGCACCGGCACGTGGCAGGTGCTGGGCACCGCCGACCACGCGCCCTACCAGGTCACCCAGAACCTCGCGGGCGTCGCCCCGGGCACCACGGTCCGCTACAAGGCCGTCGTCCAGGACAGCGCCGGCCACCTCGCCGACGCCACCGGTGCCAGCACCGTCGGCACCCCCGCGCCGGTGCTCAAGCCCACCGCGTCCAGCCGCAGTTACGCGGTCGTCCACTACCACCGCGCCGACGGGGACTACGCCGGCTGGAACCTCTACGCCTGGGGCGACCTCGCCGACGGCGAAGGCACCAGCTGGCCGGCCGGCCACCCCTTCATCGGCCGCGACGCGTTCGGCGCCTTCGCTTACGTGAAGGTGAAGCCCGGCGCGGCCGACGTCGGCTTCATCGTGGAGGACAACGGCACCAAGGACGGTGCCGCCGACCGCTCGATCGACCTGTCGAGAACCGGTGAGGTGTGGGTCAACTCCGGTGACCAGGCCACCTACACCAGCGATCCGGGCACCACCTCAGCACCGCCCCCGGCGAACACCGCGATCCTGCACTACCATCGCGCCGACGGGAACTACAGCGGCTGGGGCCTGCACGACTGGACCGGCGCGGCCACCCCGACCGGCTGGACCAGCCCGCTCCAGCCGTCCGGCACCGACGCGTTCGGCGATGTCTTCACCGTGCCGCTGGCGCCCGGGGCCACCGTGCTCGACTACATTCTGCACAACGGCGACACCAAGGACCTGCCGGACAACCAGGAGTTGAACTTCGCCGTCGACGGCCGCGAGGTCTGGATCACCAGCGGCACCGCCGGCTACATCCTGCCGCAGTCCACCGTCACCGCCGCCGACCTCGACCTGACCCAGTCCAAGGCCCAGTGGATCGACGCGTCCACCGTCGCGGTCCCGGCCAACTGGGGCTTCGGCCAGAACCTGGCGGCCGGCGGCTCCGCCGAACTCGTCTACTCGCCCACCGGGTCGCTGGCCGTCAAGGACGGCGACCTGACCGACCCGGGCTACTGGCTGCGCCTGCTGCCCCGGCCCGCCGGCCTGACGGAGGCTCAACTCGCGGCCCATCCCGAGCTCAAGGGCTATGCGGCGTTCACCGTCGACCCCCGGGACACCGCCCGGGTGAGCACCGCGCTGCGCGGCCAGCTGATCATGACCGAGCGCGAGGCGAACGGCGCGCTGCTCGCGGGGACCGGGGTGCAACTCCCCGGCGTGCTGGACGCCGTCTACGCCTCGAACGCCACCCACGCCCAACTCGGGCCGCAGGTCAACGGGAACACCGTCAAGCTGTCCCTCTGGGCGCCGACCGCGAGCACCGTCAGCCTGGAGCTCTACGACAGCCCCAGCGCCCCCACCGCCCACCTGGTCGCCATGCACCGCGACGACCGCACGGGGATCTGGACGGCGAGCGGGGACCGCTCCTGGAAGGGCAAGTACTACCTGTACCGGGTCACGGTCTGGGCCCCGTCCGTGCAGCGGATCGTCACCAACCACGTCACCGACCCCTACTCGCTGGGGCTCTCCACCGACTCCAAGCGCAGCCAGATCGTCGACCTGGGCGACCCCGCCACCGCACCGGGCGGCTGGCCGGGCGAGACCTCGCCCAAGCCGATCACCGCAGCCCAGCAGGAGATCCAGGAACTCCACGTCCGCGACTTCTCGGTGGCCGACAGCACCGTGCCCGCCGCCGACCGGGGCAGCTACCTGGCCTTCACCGACCTCGCCTCGGACGGTATGAAGCACCTCGCCGAACTCGCCAAGTCCGGCGTCACCACGGTCCACCTGCTGCCCAGCTTCGACTTCTCCTCGGTGCCGGAGGCCAAGTCCGAGCAGTCCAGCCCGACTTGCGACCTGGCCGCGCTGCCGCCCGACTCCGCGCAGCAGCAGGCCTGCATCGCCAAGACGGCCGCCACCGACGCGTACAACTGGGGCTACGACCCCTACCACTACACCGTCCCGGAGGGCTCCTACTCGACCGACCCGGACGGCACCGCCCGCATCCTGCAGTTCCGTCAGATGGTGGCCGCACTGCACAAGGTGGGGCTGCGCGTGGTGATGGACGTGGTCTACAACCACACCGCAGCCTCCGGCGAGGACCCGCGATCGGTGCTCGACCAGGTCGTCCCCGGCTACTACCAGCGGCTCTCCGCCACGGGCGCCGTCACCACCGACAGCTGCTGCGCCGACACCGCACCCGAGCACGCCATGATGAACAAGCTGGTGGTGGACTCCACCCGCACCTGGGCCACCGAGTACCACGTGGACGGCTTCCGCTTCGACCTGATGGGGCTCGACCCCAAGCAGACCATGCTCGACGTGCAGTCCTCGCTGAACGCGACCGGGCGCAGTGAGTTCCTCTACGGCGAGGGCTGGAACTTCGGCGTGGTGGCGAACAACGCCCGCTTCGTCCAGGCCACTCAGGCCAACATGGCCGGCACCGGCATCGCCACCTTCAACGACCGCCAGCGCGACGCGGTGCGCGGCGGCGGCCCGTTCGACACCGACCCGCGCATCCAGGGCTTCGCCTCCGGCCTGTACACCGACCCCAACGGAGCTGCCGCCAACGGCAGTCCGGACCAGCAGAAGGCCGCGCTGCTGCACGAGACGGACCAGCTCGAGGTCGGCCTGACCGGGAACCTCGCCGCCTACTCCTTCACGGACAGTGCCGGAAAGACCGTCACCGGCGCGGAAGTCGACTACAACGGCTCGCCGACCGGCTACACCGCGAGCCCGGGGGAGGCGATCACCTACGTGGACGCGCACGACAACCTCGACCTCTACGACGCGCTCGCCTACAAGCTGCCCACCGGCACGTCGATGGCCGCCCGGGCCCGGATGCAGTCCCTGGCGCTGGCCACCACCGCGCTCTCCCAGGGCCCCGGGTTCGCGGTGGCCGGCAGCGACCTGCTGCGGTCCAAATCGCTGGACGCCAACTCCTATGACAGCGGTGACTGGTTCAACGCGATCCAGTGGAACTGCGCGCAGGGCAACGGCTTCGGCCACGGCCTGCCGTCGGCGGCCGCCAACCAGTCGTTCTGGCCGTTCGCCCAGCCGCTGCTCGCCAACCCGGCGATGGTGCCCGGCTGTTCGGCCGAGCAGGCGGCCTCGGCCCAGTACCAGGAGTTCCTGCGGATCAAGCAGTCCACCCCGCTCTTCTCGCTGGGCACGGCCGCCGCCGTGCAGCAGCGGCTGAGCTACCCGCTCTCCGGCACGCCGGGCGAGACCCCGGGCGTGATCACGCTGCACCTCGACGGGGCGGGCCTGCACACCTACGGCTCGGTCACCGTCGTCTTCAACGCCACCCCGACCACCCAGCGCCAGACCGTCGCCACCCTCGCGGGCACCGCCCAGCGCCTGCACCCGGTGCAGGCCGAGGGCGCGGACCCGGTGGTGAAGACGGCCGCCTTCGACCCGGCCACGGGTACCTTCACCGTGCCCGGGCGGACCGTGGCGGTCTTCGTCCAGTCCTAGACCCCGACCCGCTCCGACCCGCCCTGCCCTGCCCTGCCCTGACCGTGCGCCGATCTCGCGACCCCGCGAGGTCGGCGCACGTCGTGCGGCGGGCTAGCTCGCGGGGGTGGCCGACGGTGCGGGCGTCGCGGGCGGTGGCGTGAGCCTGGACGAGATGACATGCGCGACCACCACCGCCACGATCACCAGCGGCATCAGTGTCACGCCGTCCTGGCCCAGCAGCAGCGTGGCGAGCAGGACGGAGGTCATCGGCAGCCGGAGCATGGCCACCGCCAGCGCGCCGATGCCCATCGCGGCACCGGCGATGGTGGGCAGGCCGGGCAGGTGGGAGAGGGCGATCCCGCCCGCCGCGCCCAGGAACATCGCGGGGAAGATCGGCCCGCCGCGGAAGGCCGCCAGCGACACGCAGTAGGCGAGCCACTTGCACACCAGCAGCAGCAGCAACGCCCCCACCGAGTAGCTCGCGCTGTCGACCAGCAGGTGGGGCAGCTCGGCCTGACCCGAGAACAGGACATCGGACCAGGCCTTCCCGGTGCCCTCGGCATAGGCGATGGCGAGCCCGGCCACCACCAGGCCGGCCAGTGGCGTCAGCAGCAGCCGCCTGTGGTTGACGCGCGGCTGGGCCAGCAGCGACAGCCGATGCAGGCCGGTGCCGGCCAGCGCCGCCGCCAGGCCGATCACCAGCGCCCAGCCGAACTGGGCGACGTCGGGCGGGCGCACCACGCTCAGGCTGGGAATCGTCAGCGTGCTGGCCTGGACCCCGGTCCAGTCCCCGAGACCGGTGAAGATGAGCGCCCCCACCCCGGAGGCCAGCAGGCCGGGCAGCAGCACGACCCCCATCATCGGGCCGCCCAGCCCTGAGGCCTCCATCAGCAGGAAGGCCCCGAGCAGCGGCGACCCCAGCAGCGCGCTGATGGCGGCGAAGCTCCCCGCCGCGCCCACCACCGCCTGGGTCTTGGCATCGACCCCGGGCCGGAGCAGGCGAATGGCGTACACCGCCACGCCCCCGCCGAGCGCGATCAGCGGCGCCTCCGGCCCGATCACCGCACCGAAGCCCAGCGAGGCCAGCGCCGCCAGCAGGATGCCGGGAAGCTCGGCGGCCGCCGCGACGCCCGAGGTGTGCAGCCCCTCGGCCGGCTGGTGGCCGCCGTTGCCGGGCAGGTACTGGACGATCAGCGCGACCAGCAGACCCGCCAACCCCAGCAGCGGCAACGGCCACCAGGGCGGCGCCCCGTGAAAGCCCAAGCCGCTGGGCAGGTCGGTGTAGAGCGCCTTCTGGAGCCGATCCACGGCCCGCAGGAACCCGTACGCGCCGGCCGAGAGCACGACACCGAGGACCGCCGCGATCAGCAGGAGCACCAGGTACCCCCGGGTCCGCAACGGCGCGAACGGATCCGGCAGGGGTGCTGCCGCAGGTACTCCCACCGACTCGCCCGATGACATCAGGGCCGCCTCCTCAGCGCCGCATCCGGTGCCCCGGCTCTCGGTCGATGGTGCCAGCCGAAAGCCCGTCAACTGCGCATTTCGCCCACCTTCCGCCCGATCGGCGGACCGGGGCGCACCGCTACCAGGTCAGGCGAGGACTTCGCGCCTGTCGATCGTCAGCTGATCCTCGGCCAGCCGCTCGCTGCCGATCACCCGCAAGGGCCCACGGCGCTGGCCGCTGAACACACTGACGCGGAGGTCTTCCCGGTCGCCGAGCGGTCCGACGTCGATGACGGAGCAATCCACCCCAAGGTCCAGTGTCAGGCGGCTGAGCCCGGGAAAGACGTCCAGGAGCTGTTCGACGGGGTACTCCTCCCCGACGTCGATCAGCAGCAGGTCCCGCAACCCCGTAACTGCCGGGAGATGTCGGAGCGCTGACACCTCGGGAGCGCTGATCGTCAGGCTGACCAGCCCGGGCATGGTGCTGACCAGCTCGTGCAGGAGCGGAAACGGAAACTCGGGCTCGGCCCGGACCGCCAAGGACGGCAAGCGGCTGCCCCGCAAGGCTGACAGGTCACGCAAGTCGGGGCAGTAGTACAGCCCGAGGTGCTCAAGGCCGGTACAGCTGCGGAGGAAGGCCAGGTCACGCACTGCGGCGACACCGGAGAGCGTGAGATGGGGCACCTGCTCCGCGAGAGCTGTCAGACCCGGCGAATCCGTTGCCATCGGCGCGGCCACCAACGCCATCCGCAGCCGTCCGCGCCCGGCCAGTTCGGTCAGCCTGGTCAGCTGACCGGCTGTCCGGGCAGCGACCTGCACCCGGTCCAGATCAGCCGGCTCCAGCACGCGCTCCGCGAAGCGGTCCTCGTCGAATCTCGACCACTTCCGGGCCGCCTCGGCTGTCAGCCTGGGATCGCCCAGCATGACGAGTTCGGCCAGGGCGTCGAGCGCATCGTTCCCGCCGATGCTCCCCAGGACCCCCGGGATTCGGATTCTGGCGACCTCCGACTTCTTGACCAGCCCCGGCCCCAGCTCGCGCAGCAGCGGCAGCAGATCCTGCCCCACCGCCGCGAGCCGCTCGGCCGGCGCGTACCCGGCCGTCAGGTAGTGCCGGACCGGCTCCCGCAGCCGTTCCAGGATGGTGTTACGCAGGGCGCCGTCCAGCTCCGGAGCGTAGGGCAGGCAACTCGCCGCCAGCAGCTGGATGTCCGACCGCTGCTCGGGGTCGGCCCGGTCGGCCCGCTCCAGCAGGCGGGACAGCAGGTCGAACCGGTCACGCGGCCCGCAGTGACCGACCGTCAGTCGGATGACGTCCCACCACTGCTGCTCCGCGGCGCGGTCGGCGAGCAGCCCGAAGTCGCGTTCCTCCTGGAGTTCCATCGCGGCCAGGTAGTCCTGGAAGGTCCGGTGGATGAACTGGAAGTTCGCCACGCCGGTCTCCGCCAGCAGGCCGCTGCGGTTCAGCAGATGACGGTACGCGTGGTCGGCATCGCCGAGTTCGGCGGCCGAGCGGAGGTTGGGCAGCACCTTGCCGATCTGCGCGATCGCGTCCTCGCGCCGGCCCTCCGCCTGGTTGTTGCGGACCAGCCAGTGCGCGATTCGCCGCAGCATCGCCAGCTGTTCGGCCTCGGAGAGCTGCACCCGCTCGGAGCCCCGGACCCGGCGGATCTCGTCCCGCTTCACCAGCAGCATGGTCAGCGCGTCCCGGTAGATCTCCATCCGGTGGTGCGGCAGGACACCGTCGGACTCCCGGTTGAGCGCGCAGACCATCGCACAGAGCAGCGGGCTGTCGGTGAGCTGGGCCAGCTCGGGTGAGGTCTCCAGGGTACGCAGCAGGTCCCGCTCCAGCTCGCGCAGGTCCGTGCGCCAGCGCTGGGCCTCGGCCACGCTGTGCTGGTCGGCCAGGAGTTCGGCCAGGGCGGCCCGGTGCCACCGCTCGATGAACAGCTGCCGGTCCGCGTCGCCCATCGGGAGCAGCGAGACCTCCTCGAAGCTCAGATGCGCGAGCCAGTCGGGCGCCACGGCCGACGGTCGCACCGTCGCCAGGATCCAGGTCTTCGGATAGTGGTCGAGCAGCTGCTCCAGCCAGGACAGGCTCTCCTCGCGCTCCGCCTCCGGCACCTCGTCCAGCCCGTCCACCAGGAGCAGGCCGCGGCCGGCGCGCAGCACGCGGTGCGCCCAGCCGTCAGGTTGGCGGTCGGCGCACAACCGGCCGTCCAGGGCGAGGAACTCCTCCGGACGAGGACGCATCACACCTCTGAGGAACAGCTTGCGCAGCTGGAGGACGAACGGAATCCGATGGTTCAGGCCGGCAAGCTCGGTACCGAGGGTGCCGGCCATCGACTGGACGGCCAGCCACTGCACCAGCGTGGTCTTGCCCGATCCGGCCTCGCCTCTGAGCAGCACGCGTCTGCGGCCGTGCAGTACCGCCTCGACGCGACGCGGCGGCGGGGCCTGCGCCGAGCTGCCAGGCCCGGTGACGGTCCCACCTCGTTCGATGGCCTGAAGGCTCTCGGTCGCCTGCAGACTGAGGTAGGCCGAATCCAGCTCCCAGCCCCGCCGCCCCTGCGCGGACGCCTGCCGAAGTCCGAAGATCCGGGTGCGCCCGTAGTCGGCCCGGATGGCCTGCCCGTATTCGCGTTCGAAGCGCGGGTCGTAGGCGCTGTCGGAGGAGACATCGAGCAGTACGGGAGTCTCCGACAGGTGATTCGCCAGGATCCCGCAGAACTCCTGATCGCTGAGCAGGCCCGCGACGGGGACCGCCTCGATCCTGGTGTGGCCGTGGACCTGCGGCCGATGGTCCGCGACCACGACACCCAGCAGGAAGTCCTGGTGGAAGAGCGCCGCCCCGGACAGCCCTGCCCACGGTGACCCGCCGTCCTGCTCCACCGCCGGCACCCCGTGGGTGTCGGCGAGGATGTAGCGGCCGGCGAGGACGGCCGCACCCGGTAGGAAGGTTCCGGCGGCCTGCGCACTCTCCAGGCGCCGGTCGAGCCCCCGGGCGAACCGCGGGAACCCGGTGGCGTGGCAGCCGGCGAGCGGTGTGCTCTTCGACGCCCAGCCCCAGTGGATCGGGTCGAATGCCTCCGCGACCGCCGCCGACACCAGCTCGGACCGGGCCCGCAGCAGGGCCACATCCTGGGCGCCGGTTCCCTGGCTGCCCCGCCAGACCACCGAGCAGGGTACGAACCCGGTTCCCCCGGGTGCGGCGGCCTGGATCCGACCGGTCCCCAGGAAGTGCTCGGCGGTCAGGATCAGACGTGGAGCCAGCAGGAAACCACTGCCCTGACCCGCCGCCCTGACCGCCACCAGCCGTGTCAGGTTCGGGCTCACGAGGTACTACCGCCCTCGACCTCGGCCGTCGGTGTCCCGCCGGCCGCACGAGCACGATCGATCGAGCTGCTCATCCCCACCCCGCCTGTCCAACTGGCCGCGTCGCGCGGCGCGTCGAGCCTAGGACACGGCACTGCCGGGCGTCCGGGGTTCTCGGTGGCCACCCGGATTCCGGTCAGGTCTCCGGTGTCGGGCTACGGGTGGCGCGCGGTGGCGGTGGTGGGCGCGGTCAGCTCCAGGGCAGCTCCGACCGGTGCTGCCAGTACGCCTGGGCGGGCTCGGCCAGGGTGGCCAGCCGTGCCAGCTGGTCCGCGTCGAGCAGCAGCGAGGCGGCTCGCAGGTTGCTGGTGAGCTGGTCGACGGTGGCGGCGCCGGACAGCACCGCGTCGGCCCAGGGCTGGTGCAGGATGGCGGCCAGCGCGACCGCGTCACAGGTGCTGCCGGTCTCCTCGGCCACCTGGTGCAGGAGAGCGAAAGCCGCCGCGTCGGCGAGACGTCCGTTGGCCATGCCCTCCTTGACGATGACCACGCAGCCGGCTTCCTGCGCCGCGCCGAGGGCCTCGCCCGCCGAGGGCTCCAGCAGGTTGTAGGTGGCCTGCACACTGCGGAACAGCGGCGCCCTGTCCACCGTCACGTTGAGCGCGGCCCGGATGGTGTCCGCCTGGGACGGGCCGCTGGTCGACAGGCCGATGATCACGCCCTCGGCGGCCAGCTCGGCCAGCCGGTAGTGCAGGTCGGGGTCGGTGAGCGCGGGGCTGTCCGGCGTGACGGAGTGGATCTGGTACAGGTCCAGCCGCTTGCCGAGCAGGTCCCGGGTCTCGGCCACCTGGCGGTCGTAGGTCGGCACGCTGTGGTCCTTGACCTCGTGCACCTCCGCGTCGGCGCGCCAGTCGGCCGTGTAGGTGTAGCCCCACTTGCTGCCCACCACGACGTCGCGGGTGTCCGGCCGGCGTTCGAGCCACTCGGCGACGAACTCCTCCGAGCGGCCGTACGAGCGGGCGGTATCCAGGTAGCGCACGCCCTGCTCGTAGGCGGCGTCGAGCACCTCGTAGGCGCGTTCGCGCATCGCGGACACCGTGCGCTCGACCGGGAGATCCTCGGTCCTGCCGAGGTTGATGTAGCCGGGACGGCCCAGCGCGGCGAGGCCCAGCCCGAACCGAGGCGTCGGCGCGGCGGCTACGAGTTGCTCGAAGGACACGGGTGGATTCTCCCTGCTCGGAGTTGACGTCCCCTCACCGTACCCACCTCGAGCGGCACACCATGACGGACGCCGCGCCGGACCACGGGCGACCGGAGTCGCAGCGCACGCCTGCCGGCGCGGGCGGCTTGCGGGGCGCCTCCCCGCAGTCGGTTGTAGGTACCTACAAAGCCCAGCGGCACCTGGGCGGGACCGCTTGTGTGGATCTTCAAGCTTCGCGTGTGAACTGGCTTTCGAGCCGGGTATCGATCAGGATCGACGGTTGGGTGCGGGGCGCCCGAGTGCGCTCGGCCGGCCGGACCTAACCGCACCTGAGGTCTACCCTCCCGAAGTCAGAGAGCTCCTTCATGCGCTTCTTGAACCCCCAGACCGGCAGCATCGACGACCGTTACTCGGGACCGTACGACCTGACGTACGACGACGTCTTCATGGTCCCCAGCCGCTCCGCCGTGGGCTCCCGCCAGGGCGTCGACCTGTCCTCCAACGACGGGACCGGCACCACCATCCCGCTGGTGGTGGCCAACATGACGGCGGTCGCCGGTCGGCGGATGGCCGAGACGGTGGCCCGGCGCGGTGGTCTGGTGGCCATTCCGCAGGACATCCCGACCGAGGTGATCGCCGAGGTGATCGACTGGGTGAAGCAGCGGCACCTGGTGTTCGACACCCCGGTCACGCTGGAGCCCGGTGCCACGGTGGCCGACGCGCTGGCGCTGCTGCCCAAGCGGGCACATGGGGCGCTGGTGGTGGTCGAGGGCGGCAAGCCGGTCGGCGTGGTGACCGAGAGCGACTGCCAGGGCGTGGACCGGTTCACCAGCATCTCCCAGGTGATGTCGCGCGACCTGCTGCTGCTCGACGAGGGCATCGACCCGCGCGCCGCCTTCGAGCGGCTGAACGAGGGCCACCGCAAGCTGGCGCCCGTGGTGGACGCGGCGGGCCAGCTGGTCGGCATCCTGACCCGCAAGGGCGCGCTGCGCGCCACCCTCTACACCCCGGCGGTGGACGCCAACGGCAAGCTGCGGGTCGCGGCCACCGTGGGGATCAACGGCGACGTGGCCGGCAAGGCCAAGGCGCTGCTCGACGCCGGTGCGGACGTGCTGGTGGTGGACACCGCGCACGGGCACCAGGAGACGATGGTCAGCGCGCTGCGCGCGGTGCGCGGCCTGGACCCGCGGGTGCCGATCGTGGCCGGCAACGTGGTCTCGGCCGCGGGTGTCCGCGACCTGGTCGAGGCGGGCGCGGACATCCTCAAGGTCGGTGTCGGGCCGGGCGCGATGTGCACCACCCGGATGATGACCGGCGTGGGCCGCCCGCAGTTCTCGGCGGTGCTGGAGTGCGCGGCCGAGGCGCGCCGGCTGGGCAAGCACGTCTGGGCGGACGGCGGCGTGCGGCACCCGCGCGACGTCGCGATGGCGCTGGCCGCCGGCGCCTCCAACGTGATGGTCGGCTCCTGGTTCGCCGGCACCTACGAGTCGCCGGGCGACCTGCAGACGGCCGCCGACGGCCGCCAGTACAAGGAGAGCTTCGGGATGGCCTCGGCCCGCGCGGTGCGCAACCGCACCGCCGAGGAGTCCGGCTACGACCGGGCCCGCAAGGCGCTCTTCGAGGAGGGCATCTCCACCTCGCGGATGTTCCTCGACCCGGCCCGCCCGGGTGTCGAGGACCTGATCGACTCGGTGATCGCGGGCGTCCGCAGCTCCTGCACCTACGCGGGCGCCAACAGCCTGGCGGAGTTCCAGGAGAAGGCGATCGTCGGGATCCAGAGCGCGGCCGGCTTCGCCGAGGGCAAGCCGCTGCACTCCAGCTGGGCCTGACCCGGCCCGAACGCGGGCGCCGAGCCCCCGGCCGGTGGCAGCTGCCACCGGCCGGGGGCTCGGTCATGCGGTGCGTCAGGCCGTGCGGTGCGTCGGGTCGGGTCGAGTGTCGGCCGCCCGGTGCGTCCGCCGGGCGCGGGCTCAGCCCTGGTAGGTGGCCCACATCTTGGAGAACTCGTACGGCGTCTGGGTGATGTTGGTGCACTTGAACAGGCTGCCGGTGCAGGCGTTCCCGTCCCGGGTGACCTCCCAGAAGGAGAGCTCGCCCAGGTGGTTCTGCTGGGCGAAGCTGAGCAGCTGCTGGGCGTCCGAGATGCCGAACACCTCGTCGGCGTTGTCGTTCTGACCCAGCATCGGGGTGACGCCGACCATCGCCCAGGTCTGCGCGGTGGTCAGGTTCGGCCAGACCTGGGCGATCTGGGCCTGGGTGGACTGGGCCGCCTGGATCGAGTAAGTGCCCATCTGGCCGGACGGGTTGGGGGCCTCGGTGTCGCCGAAGTCCATCGCCATCACGTTGACCACGTCCACCTGCACCCCGGCGGCCTTGGCCGACTGCAGGACGTAGAGGCCGTCGGCGGTGAGGCCGCTGGGCAGCACCGGCAGGGTCAGGCTGACCTTGAGGTCGCGGCCCTTGGCCCGCTGCGCGGCCTGGACGGCGGCGATCGCGGCCGAGCGGCGGTCCACCGAGGCGTGGTCGGAGATCGCGGAGCCCTCGATGTCGAAGTCGATCCGGTCCAGGCCGTAGGCGTCGACCACCTTCTGGTACTGCGCGGTCAGGCTCGGCACGTCGGTGCAGGACTGGGCCAGCTCGGTGCCGTTGGCGCCGCCGAAGGACGGGCGGACGTCGCCGCCGGCCGCCCGGACGGCGTCGAAGTCCGCCTTGTCCCAGCCGCTGCCCGGGTCGTAGGCGTTGAACCAGCTCGCGGTACAGGGGGTGGTGCCGTTCACGATGAAGCCGAGCGAGAACTGCTTGAGCCCGGTGGTGGCGGCGATCTGCGGCAGGCTGGGGGTCGGGTAGGCGCCCAGGTCGACGAACGGGGCGGCCACCCCGGGGGTGCTGCCGCTGCCGGCCACCCCGGTCACCGCGGCGGACTGGGCGGACTCGTTGCCGAGCGCGTCGAAGGCGGTGACGGTGAAGGTGTGACTGCTGCCCGCGAGCAGGCCGTTGACGGTGACCGAGGTCGCCGTGCTGGTCGAGGCGACCACCGAGGAGCCTTCGTAGACGTTGTAGCCGGCCACCCCCGAGCTGTCGGTGGAGGCGTTCCAGGAGAGTGAGATGGCGTCCGGGCCGGTACCGGAGACGGCCAGACCGGTGGGGACGGTCGGCGGCGTGTTGTTGACCGGCACCCCGGCGCACGGCTGGTTGTTGATCAGGCAGTTGGCCGGCAGCACCTGGCTGCCGGTGGTGGTGATGTCCATCCCGACCGCCGGCGCGCTCGCGCCGGGGGCCAGCGGGGAGGCCCAGCTCGGCGAGGTGACCGTGTAGTGCGTGCCGCTGCTGGTCGAGCTGCTGGTCAGGGTGGCGTTCCAGGAGCTGCTGACGCTCTCACCGGTGGGCAGATCGAAGGTGACCGACCAGGAGTTGACGGTCGCCCGGGTGTCGTTGGTGATCGTGTAGTCGGCCTCGAAGCCGTTCGACCAGCTCTGCGGCTCGGTCAGGTTCGCGACCAGGCCGCTGATACCGCTGGCGGCCTGCGAGGTCGCGGGGAGCGAGAGAGGCAGGACGACACCGGTCAGGAGCGTGGTGGCGATGAGGGTGGGCAGGGTGACACGCCTCATGGGCGAGCCTCCTCGGCATGGGGCGGCGCACAGGGCACGCCGCCAGGACAGTGTGGGGGGCCTGCCGCGGCACCCCCACATTGGTAGAGACCAATGCCGTGCGTCAATAGAGCTGTGGTGAACCGGTCATGATTTAAGGTCAGCTGAAGGTCAGACCCTTGTCACCCGCTCGACCACTGCTGGCCAGGCCCTTGCCGTACCCTTGCGCGGCCCCGCGCGCTGCCGTCAGCCGTCAGCCGTCAGCCGTCGGTCAACTCAGCGTGGTGAGCAGGGCGCGGCTGACCATGCCGACCGAACCGTCCAGTGCGGCGACCAGGGCGCGGTAGGCGAGCGGTGCGTTGCGCAGACCGCGCAACGTCAGCACGGTGCCCCAGGCGGCCTCCCGGGCCCGGTCGATACTCCAGACGTCGATCACGTGCAGCAGCGGTTCGACGACCTGGAACCGATCGGGCTCCGGCAGCAGCTCACCGCGGACCTGGGCCTCCACCTGGGCCAGCAGGTCGTTGATCCGCTGGTAGTCGGCCTCGAAGGAGAGCGGATCGCGGCCGAGTTGCCGGGCGGCGTCCAGCACGGCGAGCGGCAGATCGTGCTCGATGTGCGTGTTCATCCCCGAGAGGGCGGCTTGCAGCGGGTGGATCCCGGGTCTTCGGCGCAGCTCGAAGAGGGGTCGCCAGCAGGCCTGCGGGAGCTGCCCGGCGGCGTCCGCGTCCACCGCGGCCAGATAGCGGCCGGCGAACAGCGCGTCCAGCACGGCCAGCGCGGCGGGGTCGGCGAAGTACCCGGAGTCGAGCTTGGCCGCGATCAGCTCGGTCACCGTCAGGTACATCCGGTGGAAGACGCCGACCCCGTCGCCCGGCGGGAAGCCGGGCGCGAGCGCGCGCATCCGCGCCAGCACCTGATCGATCGTCAGGATCGGCTGCGAGGACCGGGGCGGCCAGAGGGTATCGGCCGTGCTGGTGCCGACCGCACCAGCCGTGTCCATCGTCGTCTCGGTCATGGCTTCACCTCCATCGCCGCGGAGCCTCAGCCTGTCAAATCGAGCTGCTGTCCGAAATCGGCCGGGCGAGTGATGAATCATCAGACCGGTGGACCGTCACAGCGCCCCGGCGTCCCGTGCCGTCCAGAGCGACGGGTAGAGCGGCCGCCAGCCCAACTCGGCGCGGAGCAGCGCGTTGCTCGCCATCCCGGACCACGGGTCCTGGTCCGTTGCCCCGGCCGCGCCGGCCGGCAGCGGCAGCCCGTGCAGCGCGTGGATGTCGTAGGCGGTGACCGGCGCGTCGTCCACCGCGTTGTAGGTCCGCCCGGCCGCGCTCGGCATGCTCAGGGCCCGCCACAGCGCCTGCGCGACATCCGCGTGGTGCACCACCGGCAGCCGCTTGTGCGCGGGCCAGTGCGCGAGCCGGGGCAGGAAGTCACTCAGGTGGCTGTCCCCCTCCCCGTACACGAAGGCCAGCCGCACCACCGTCAGCTCCATCGCCCCGGCCGGGTCCCCGGGGAGGTTCGCGACCAGTTCCCGCAGCCCGGTCTCGGCCTGCGCCTTGGACCTCGGGTAGACGCCGAACCGCGGGCTCGGTCCGACCGGATCGCTCTCCAGAGCCGGCCGGCCCAGCCCGTCCGGGTAGACCAGATTGGTGCTGGCCTGCACGAACCTGCGCACCCCGGCCGCGGCGGCCTCCCGGCCCAGCGCGACGGCCGCGTCCCGGTTCACCGCCAGCGCCTCCTCGTCCGGCACGCCGCGGAAGGCGGCTGCCACGTTCACCACGGCCGTCGCGCCGGCCAGCGCCTTCGCCCGATCGCCGGGCTCGCGCAGGTCACCGGTCACCACCTCGACACCGGCCCGGGCCGCCTGCGCGACCCGGGCGGGGTCCCGGACCAGCACCCGCACCGCGTCGGGGCCCGCCCACTGCACCAGGCGCGGCAGGAACCGCCGGCCGACCTGTCCGGTCGCCCCGGTCAGCAGAATCCTCGTCGTTCCCGTCATCATCGCTCCCTCTCTCGACCGCACGTCCCGGCTGGCTGTCGCAGCGCTGCGTCCACCGGGCTCGCCGACCACTCTGCGGCGGGCGGGCGCCGGACGGGAGAGACCTGTCGACCCGAGGTCCGGCTATCCAGGGACTGGCAGACCCTGGATCCGCCGGAGCGCGGGAGTCATCCTGGAAGCATGATCGACCGCCGGGAACTCGCCGACTTCCTCAGCCGCAGCCGGGCCCGCCTCGCGCCCGTCGACGTCGGGCTGCCGCCCGGCGCCCGGCGCCGCACCCCGGGGCTGCGCCGGGAGGAGGTGGCGGGCCTGGCCGGACTCTCGGTCGACTACTACGCCCGCCTGGAGCAGGCCCGCGGCCCGCAGCCCTCGCCGACCCTGCTGGCCGCGCTGGCCCGCGCGCTGCGGCTGAGCGGGGACGAACGCGACCACCTCTTCCACCTGGCGGGCCACGAACCGCCACGTGGTGCCGGCCGGTTGAGCCACGTCCGGCCCGGGCTGCTGCTGATCCTGGACCGCCTCTACGACACCCCGGCCCTGGTGGTCTCCGAACTCGGCGACGTCCTCGCGCAGAACGCGATGTCCGCGGCACTGAGCGGGGCCGTGACCGAGTTGCCGCCGCGCGAGCGCAACCTGGTGCGGCGTTGGTTCCTCGAACCGGCCTGCCGCTCCCGGTTCCCGGCCGCCGACCACGAGCACCTGGCCCGCGCCCAGGTGGCCAACCTGCGGGCCCTGCACGCGGCCAGGTCCGCCGACCCGCAGGTGCGCGAGCTGGTCGAGGACCTGCTGGCGGCCAGCGCGGAGTTCCGCGAGCTGTGGGCGCGGCACGATGTGGCGGTGCGCCGGGTGGACCGCAAGACCTTCCTGCACCCCGAGGTCGGCGCGATCGAACTGGACTGCGAGGTGCTGGCCGGGGCGGGGGAGAACCAGCGGCTGGTGGTCCTGACGGCCCGCCCCGGCAGCGAGTCGGCCGGGCGCCTGGAACTGCTCCGGGTGATCGGACAGCAGCGGATGACCGAGGCGCGGAGCAACTGACCTGATCGGCACGGAAGATGAGGACCTGAGCGGGGGCCGACCCGATGTGCCGCAGCGCTCAGCGGAACTCCCATGGTGAGCGGGGCAGCGGGCAGCCGTCGCGCCCCAACGCCGCGGCGAAGCGCGGGTCGCTCGCCACCTCTTCGACGGTCGCGCAGCGCAGGCCCCGCCCCGCCGTGCCGGTGGCGGTCGCGGTGGGGGTGGCGGTGTCCAGCAGGGTGACGGCGGCCGACCAGAGCGAGGACTCGATCCGCTGGCCGAACCCGGTGGCCGCCCGCGCCAGCAGGCCCGCCAGGACGCCCTCGGCGCTGATCAGGCCGCTGAAGATCTCGGTGATCGTCATCAGCGACGGGGTGACGGGGTGGCCCGGCGGCGTGACCAGTGCGGCCAGTCCGCTGTGCGCCTGGACCAGGTAGTCGCTGCCGAACGGGGGGTGGTCGCCGAAGAGTTCGCCCCACGCCGAGACCCGGGCGTGCACCAGCCCCGGCTGCTCGGTGAGCAGCCGTTCGGCGTCCAGCCCCAGCGCCGTGTCCTCGCGGGGGGCCAGGTTGTGCAGGAACACGTCCGCCCCGCCGACCAGTTCGCGGATCGTCCGGCGGCCCTCGGCCGAGCGCGGGTCCGCCTGGACCACCCGCTTACCGTGATCGAGCGGGTGGCAGCGGGCCGGGAGCTCGCCGGCCGCCGACCGCAGCGGGCGCGGCGGCTCGCCACCGGGCGGCTCGATCCGGACCACCTCGGCGCCGAGCAGCGCGAGCAGCCGCCCGGAGAGCGGCCCGGAGAGCCGGCGGGTCAGCTCGACCACCACGACTCCCTCGAGCGGGCGCGTCGGTGCGGGCGCCCCCGGCGGATCGGCGGGCAGGGCTGGACTGGTCGGCAGGGCAGGATCGGTGGACAGGGCCAGACCGGTGGACAGGGCCGGACCGGTGGGCCGCACGGGACCGGTGCGCGGTGACGGCACGGTCTGCGGCCAGGGCTCGGCGGCGCGGGCGATCCGCCACGGCGGAGCCGGGTAGCCGCAGGGGCCGCCGGCCCGCACCGGGACAATGCTCAGGCCTGCCCCGGCCGCCACCGCTGCCAGCTGCTGGTAGGGCAACTCGGCAGCGGCGAGTGACAGTTCAATCGGCAGTCGACAGCGTGCCGTGGCGAACCGGAGCTGGAACGGCGGCCAGCCGCGCCCGATCACCGGGTCGGCCACGCCCAACCGGCTCCAGAAGGCCAGCCACTGGCCGGGCCCCAGCGCTTCGATCTCGAACCGCACGCCGTCGCGACTGGTGAACGGCGGTGCCCCGCCCCCGGCGGGTGCGGCGACCACAGCCCGATCGCCCGCCCGGTCCTCGGCCGTGGACACCGTTGCCGCCGACAGATAGTGACTGACCGTCAGCAGTGCCGCTTCCGCCACCGAGGTACGCACCTCGCGTACCGCCGAGCCTCGCAGCAGTGCGTACCGGGCGGCCAGCAGTCCCTGGACGGCGAGTACGGCGGCCACCGCACTCGCGTAGTCGATGCCGAGCGGCCGCGGGCCGCCGTAGCGCCGGCCGTGCAACTGGGCGATCCCGCAAGCGGCCTGCACCTCGGTCTCGTGGCGCAGCGGCAGCGCCACCGGCCCGGCCCAGTCGATCGAGCAGCTCAGTCGGCCGAGCTCCAACCGCCCGGCCTCACCCGCCCGAAGCTCGCCGCGTGGTCCCAGCTGGCAGCCCAGGGCCCACAGGTGACGGGCCGCCAGCTCGGTCGCCACGCCCGCACCCGCCGCGACCAGTCGGACCCCGGCGAGCGGGCCGGCCGTGCCAACGCTGCTGCCCGGTAAGCGAAGTAGCGGCCGGTTGGTGCGGATCCGGGTCATCGGTCCTCAACGTCTTCACGGTGCTGAAGGGGGTGGCAGGAGGCGGAAGGAGGCAAATGGGGGTCCGGTGCACGCGCTCCGTGACGAAGCTATCACACGAGGTGACGGTCGATCGCTCGCCGCATCACCCGCCCGTGCACCGCCCGCACTGACATCTCCACCCAGCGCGGTACCCGGATCCCCATCGCACGGTGGATGCCCACTGTCCTTCACTGTCGCCAGGGTTCGGCCCCGGAAGCCACAGCCGCCGCCCTGGCCGTTGACCCGCCCGGCGAGCCCGCCCGGCAGGATCCCAAGGAGCGGGCCTAGTAGTGCCAGTGGTTCGCGCCGCTCTCCGGGCCGCAGGTGATGGCGGTGCCGTGGCTGTCCACCGTGGACTTCCCGAGGTCGTCGGTCGGGCAGAACTCGCCGGCGCGATAGAAGTGACCGGTCGGCGACATGATCACACCGGTGGTGGCGGGCCCGCCGGCGCCGGGTGCCGGGCTCTGGGGTTGGTCGGTGGCCGGCTCGGACTCCGGGGTGGGAGTGGGGGTCGGCTTGGTGGCCGGGGGAGTTGCCGGTGCCGGTCGGGTGGGCGCGGGGGTGGCGGGCCTGGCGGCCGGGGTGGGCGGATGCGTCGGTGCGGCGGCCGAACCGGCGGCGGGCGCGGGCGCGGGCGTGGCGGTGGACGGATGCGTCGGCGCGGTTGACGGAGCGTGCGAGGCCGCCGAGGCGATGGGGGCCGCGCTCCTGGCCACCGAGGCGACCGTCTTGTTCGATCCGAAGGCGCCGAAGATGCCGAGCAGCAGGAACAATCCGAGGGGTATCCCGCACCCGAGACCGGCTATCTTGAGCCCCTTGCGCTGCGGCCGCTGCGGTGCTTCCCGTCGCGGTTGAGCCCAACCGGGCTGCGGGGGAATGGTCTTGGGCATGGCGATCCTCTGTGCGAAGGGTGGACAGCTGATGGAGGGACAGCCTGTCAGTTCGCGCTGACCGATCGTCAGGTTGTGATCATGCTGTTACGCGGATCGCCGAACTTCCCCTGGTGGCAGCGGCGTGCGCCGTATACGGTCCTTCCATGACCGACGCCACCGACGTTGCCGCCGCCACCGACCCGACCGATGCCGCCGGTCGACGCAACGCCGAAGTGGTGCGCCGCTACCTCCGGGTCTTCGAGACGCGGGATCTCGCCGAGCTCGAGGAGGTCGTCGCCGAGGACGTCCTGGTGCACGGCGCCGGGCACCACGTCCAGGGCCGGCAGTACCCGCAGGGCTCGATCATGACGCCGGGCCTGTCCGACTGCCGGGTCCGCATCGACGATCTCTTCGCCGCCGGGGACCGGGTCACCGTGGCCTTCACCCTGACCTACCGGCACGACCGCACCGGCCGCGACCTGACCATGACGGGCGTCAAGTCCTACCGGCTCCAGGACGGTGTGATCGTCGAGTTCTGGGGTGAGACGGACCTGTACGGTCTGCTCCGCCAGCTCGGCCTGGTGCCCGAGCAGGTTCCGGCCTTCTGACCCGTCCACCCGGCATGATGGGGTCCATGCCGTCCCCCATGCAGCTGCGGATCGAAGCCTTCGACCTCCCCGGTCGCGACTGTGCGGCCGGCCCAGACTTCCCGGGGTTCGCGAACATCCACGTCGCGGTCCAGCGCCGCGCTCGCCCGAGCGAGCTGCTCGACCTCCAGCCCGGCGACGCGGCCACCGCTCGGTGGACCTTCGACTGCACCGCGACCCGCACCGGGGAGAGCGTGGAGCTGACCGGTCCGTACATCCAGGGCCGACCGGGTGAGCGGTTCATCTACCTCTCCTGGGGCACGGTGGACGAGGGCGGCACCTTCACCATGTTCCGGCGCGCCAAGCTGATCCTCGGCGCGATCGAACCGGCCACCGTCGAGGCCGCGTTGGCCGCCGGCCGGCTGGTCGCCCGGCTCGGCCTCACCGACGCCAAGGGCCACCCGCTCTGCGCCCGGGTCACGCCGCCGCGGATCGCCTGGTCAGCGGAGAAGGCGGAGGCGGCGGAGGCGGCGGAGGCGGCGGAGAAGGCGGAGACGGCGCAGCCGGGGGCGTAGCGGGACCGGCGGGGGAGCGGCCCGCGTCGATCGGCCGACCTGCCGCAGTACGCATTCCCACCTGCCGCGTGAAACAGAGCACAGCACGGCCCTCTGCCGTAGCGGTTGCGGATCATGGCACAATGTCGGCAGAAGCAAGTCCGTACTGAGAAGTACGAACCAATGACGTTCAGCGCACTCCGGGGTCGGTGAAAATCCGAACCGGCGGTTACAGTCCGCGACCCGTCCGCAGCCAGCGGCCGGTTGACCAGGTGAAATTCCTGGACCGACGGTTAAAGTCCGGATGGGAGGCGTGCGCGACGGACCAGATGTGGTGCCGCGGTTCCCCCTCACTCGGGGTGCCGCGATCGGTTGGCGACGTTCGGCGTCCGCCCTCGCCCTCGACGGGTGCTGGGTGTTCCGTCGCCCGTCAGCCCACCACACCCGGGCCGTGTTGTCTTCCCATGTCTTTGCCGCCCCGGAGTCCGCGCCTCTAGCGCGAGGAGAACCCGGGTGTTCACCGGCATCATCGAAGAGCTGGGCGAGGTCGTCTCCATCGAGGAGTTCGGCGACTCCTCGCGGATCCGCCTGCGCGGTCCACTGGTCAGTGCCGACGCCCGGCACGGCGATTCCATCGCGGTCAACGGCGTCTGCCTGACCGTGGTCGACACTCCCGAGGAACTGGCCGCCGGTACCGGTGAGTTCAGTGCCGACGTGATGGCCGAGACGCTCAACCGATCCAGCCTGGGCGCCCTGGGTCCCGGTTCGCGGGTCAACCTGGAGCGCGCGATGGCGCTCGGCGCCCGGCTCGGCGGCCACCTGGTGCAGGGGCACGTGGATGCCACCGGCACCCTGCTCGGCCGGGCGCCGGGCGAGGTGGACGAGGACGGGCTGCCGCGCTGGGAGGTGCTGCGCTTCTCGCTGCCGCAGAGCATCTCGCGCTACCTGGTCGACAAGGGTTCGATCACCGTCGACGGCATCAGCCTCACCGTGGTCGAGGCGGCTGCCGACACCTTCACGGTCAGCCTGATCCCAGCCACCCTCGCGCTCACCACGCTGGGCGGCAAGGCGGTCGGCGAGCCGGTCAACCTCGAGGTGGACGTGCTGGCCAAGTACGTCGAGCGGCTGCTCGGCGCCGGCACCGTCCCCAACACCGCCGCCTTCGCCGCGCTCGGCACCGCTCCGGTCGGCACCGCTCCGGTCATCACCGAGGACGCCTCGTGAACTGGCTCAACAGTGTCGCCTTCTCGATATTCGGCGAGCACGTGAAGTGGACCGACATGATCGGCAACCTGCTGGGCCTGGGCGCGCTGGCGCTCGGCTGGCGGCGCTCGATCTGGAGCTGGCCCACCCAACTCCTGTCCGGCGTCGTGCTGTTCGGCGCCTTCGCGTCGGGCCACCTGTCCGGGCTCGCGGGTAAGCAGGTGATCGTGATGGTCACCGCCGTCTGGGGCTGGTTCCAGTGGCAGCGTGGGCGCCGCGACACCGGCGAGGTCCAGGTGCGGTTCGCCAGTTGGACCGAACGCGCGGTCCTGGTCGGCGCCACCGCGCTGGCCACGGTGGGTGTGGCCCTGCTCTTCACCCACTACTCCTGGATGTCCTGGAGCCCGTGGTCGGACGCCTACATCTTCACCGGCACCCTGGCGGCGATGGTCGCCCAGGCCCGGGGCTGGGTGGAGTTCTGGATCGCCTGGATCGCCGTCGACGTGGTCGGCGTCCCGCTCGCCTTCAACAACGGCTACGCCTTCTCCGGCCTGACCTACTGCATCTACTTCGTGCTGGTGCTGCTGGGCCTGCGTGCCTGGTGGCTGCGCAGCCGGGTAACCCGTCCGACCCCCACCTCGACCCTGCAGGGAGCAACGGCATGAGCGGCACCAGCATGAGCAGCACTGCCACCGACCTCACCCTCGACCCGGTCGAGCGCGCCGTCGCCGACATCGCGGCGGGCCGCGCCGTGATCGTGGTGGACGACGAGAACCGCGAGAACGAGGGCGACCTGATCTTCGCGGCCACCGCCGCCACGCCCGAACTGCTCGCCTTCACCATCCGGTACACCTCCGGGGTGATCTGCGTGCCGGTCACCCAGGCGGACGCCGACCGGCTCAACCTGCCGCCGATGACCCGGGTGAACGAGGACCGCAAGGGCACGGCCTACACCGTCTCGGTCGACGCCCGCGAGGTGGAGGCGACCGGTATCTCCGCCGTCGATCGCGCGCTGACCGTCCGGCTGCTGGGTGAACCGACCAGCACCGCACAGGACTTCACCCGTCCGGGGCATGTCTTCCCGCTGCGCGCGGTGGACGGCGGGGTGCTGGTCCGCCCGGGTCACACCGAGGCCGGCGTGGACCTGGCCCGGCTCGCGGGGCTGCCCCCGGCCGCCGCGATCTGCGAGGTGGTCAACGACGACGGCACCATGGCCCGGCTGCCCGAGCTGGTCGCCTTCGCCCGCGAGCACGGCCTGGCGATCATCTCGATCGAGGACCTGATCGCCTACCGCCGCCGCACCGAGCTGCACGCGGAGCGCGTCGCGGTCACCAGCCTGCCCACTGTGCACGGCGAGTTCACGGCGGTCGGCTACCGCGGCACGATCGACGGCACCGAGCACATCGCGCTGGTCGCCGGCGGCCTGGATGCTGCCGGGCGGCTGCCGGACGGCGAGGACGTGCTGGTCCGGGTCCACTCCGAGTGCCTGACCGGCGATGTCCTCGGCTCGCTGCGCTGCGACTGCGGCCCGCAGCTGCAGGCCTCGCTGGAGCGGGTGGCCGAGGCGGGCCGGGGCGTGGTGCTCTACCTGCGCGGCCACGAGGGGCGCGGCATCGGCCTGGGCCACAAGCTGCGCGCCTACCAGCTGCAGGAGCAGGGCCACGACACGGTGGACGCCAACCTCGAGCTGGGCCTGCCGGCCGACGCCCGGGAGTACAGCGTCGCCGCCCAGATGCTCACCGACCTCGGGGTCCGCTCGCTGAGCCTGCTCACCAACAACCCGCAGAAGCTGGCCGCGCTCACCGAGCACGGGCTCAAGGTCAAGGGCCGGGAGCCGATCCCGGTGCAGGCGGGCGAGCACAACCTGGCCTACCTGCTGGCCAAGCGCGACCGGATGGGCCACGACCTGCCGTGGCTCGTCGGCTGACCTGCCGACCGCCGACCCGCAACCAACCCACCGACAACGTCGCAACCAACCCACCGACAACGTAAGGAACCCAACGTGAGCGGCCACGGAGCCCCCGAGCTGACCGTCGACAACGCCCAGGACCTGAAGGTCGCGGTGATCGCCGCCCAGTGGCACACCCAGGTGATGGACGGGCTGCTGGACGGCGCCCGGCGCGCCCTGAAGGAGCTGGGCATCACCGAGTCCACCGTCGTGCGGGTGCCCGGCACCTTCGAGCTGCCGGTCGCCGCCCAGCGGCTGGCCGAGCGCGGCTACCACGCGGTGATCGCCCTCGGCGTGGTGATCCGCGGCGGCACCCCGCACTTCGACTACGTCTGCCAGGCGGCCACCGTCGGGCTCACCGAGGTGAGCGTGCGCACCGGCGTGCCGGTCGGCTTCGGCGTGCTGACCTGCGACAACGAGGAGCAGGCGATCGACCGGGCGGGTCTGCCGGGGTCGGCCGAGGACAAGGGCCACGAGGCGGTCACCGCGGCGGTGGCCACCGCGGCCACGCTGCGCGCGCTGGGCTGAGCCCTCGGCCGTGGGAAGGTCCCGGCGCGGTGTCCAGCGCCGTGTCCACCGTCCGGGACGCTTCCCACCCACCGCGCGATACCCCGTATGGTGAATGCCATCATGGCTTCCAAGACATTCGAGGAGCTCTTCGTCGAGCTCCAGCAGAAGGCCGCCACTGGCGACCCCGCGTCCTCCCGTACCGCCCAGCTCGTCGAGCAGGGGGTCCATGCCATCGGCAAGAAGGTGGTCGAGGAAGCGGCCGAGGTCTGGATGGCCGCGGAGTTCCAGACCAAGGAGCAGACCGCCGAGGAGATCTCGCAGCTGCTGTACCACCTTCAGGTGATGATGGTCGCCCGCGGCCTGACGCTCGACGACGTCTACGCCTACCTCTGACCCACCCCTCTTACACTCCGCAAACCCCACCGCACCGCTCCCACAGCGAAGGATCGTCCTCTCATGCTGCGCATCGCCCTCCCCAACAAGGGTTCGCTCTCGGGTCCCGCGGCGGAGATGCTCCATGAGGCCGGGTACCGCCAGCGCAAGGACCCCAAGGAACTGGTGCTGGTCGACCCCGAGAACCAGGTGGAGTTCTTCTTCCTGCGTCCGCGTGACATCGCGGTCTACGTCGGCTCCGGCCGGCTGGACGTCGGCATCACCGGCCGCGACCTGCTGCTGGACTCCGCCGCGGGCGCCGAGGAGGTCCTCGCGCTCGGCTTCAGCGGCTCGACCTTCCGGTTCGCCGGTCCGGCCGGCTCGCCCAAGGACGTGCACGGCCTGCAGGGCCTGCGGATCGCCACCTCCTACACCGGCCTGGTCGAGCAGCACCTGGCCGAGCACGGTGTCAGCGCGACCGTGACCAAGCTGGACGGCGCGGTGGAGACCGCGGTCCAGCTGGGTGTGGCCGACGTGATCGCCGACGTGGTCGAGACCGGCACCAGCCTGCGCAACGCCGGCCTGGAGGTGTTCGGCGACCCGATCCTGATCTCGGACGCCGTGGTGATCCGGCCCAAGGGCGCCGGCGAGGACTCCCGGGTCGAGCAGTTCATGCGCCGGCTGCAGGGTGTCCTGGTGGCCCGCCGCTACGTGCTGATGGACTACGACATCCGGGCCGAGAAGGTCGGCGAGGCGGTCGCGCTGACCCCGGGCCTGGAGTCGCCCACCGTCTCCCCGCTGCACACCGAGGGCTGGGTGGCGGTCCGCTCGATGGTGCTCCGCAAGGAGGCCCAGCGGATCATGGACGACCTGTGGGGCATCGGCGCCCGCGGCGTCCTGGTGACCAACATCCACGCCTGCCGCCTCTGATGCGCACGTCCGGGAGCCCCGCCGCCATGTCTGCCGCCGCCACCGAACTGCCCGCCCTGCCGCTCAGCTGGGCGCCGCGCCGCAACCGCCTGGTGCTGCTGCCGGCCAGTGCGGTGCTGATCGTGGTCTTCGTCGGCATGGCGCTGCTGCTCCCGGCGAGCTGGCAGCTGAACGACCGGATCATGCTCACTCTGCTGGGCCTGGTCTTCTCCGGGGTGGGCCTGATGCTGGCCCGCCCCCGGGTGGACGCGGACGCGGACGGGGTGACCGTGGTCAACTTCGTCCGCACCCGCCGCCTGCACTGGGCCGAGATCGTCCGGGTGAACCTGCGCCAGGGCGACCCCTGGGTGACCCTCGACCTCACCGACGGGACCTCGCTGGCCGCCGTCGGCATCCAGCCCGGTGGCGGGCACGAGCAGGCGGTCCGGGCCGCCCGGGGGCTGCGCGACCTGGCCGAGGCGCACGGTGTCACCGGCGAGCCGGCCACCACGGCCTGAGGCCGCTCACCCTCTGGGATCGTTCGCGGTACCCCTGCGCGGGCCCTTGCCAAAACATCGAACAGGTATCGTCTAACCTGGTAAAGACAGGGCAAAACCGGCCCTGACCCTGGGCCCGCGACCTGAGGAGTGACTCTCCCCCTCGATGGACGATCCGTCCGGTAGTACCCCCGCCGCCTGCCTCTGCGAGCCTCGAGAGCGAGCGGCGCTGTGACCACCGCCTGGCTCCTGCTGCTCGCGGCCTTCCTGCTGATCCTCGCCAACGGCCTCTTCGTCGCCGCCGAGTTCTCCTTCGTGACCGTGGACCGCGGCTCGGTGGAGCGGGCCGCGCAGGCCGGCGACCGGCGCGCGGTGGGTCTGCGCAAGGCGCTGCACCGCCTCTCCTTCGAACTCTCCGGCGCCCAGCTCGGCATCACCATCACCTCGCTGGTGGTCGGCATGCTCGCCGAGCCGGCCCTCACCACGCTGCTCGGCCCGGTGTTCAGCGGGCTCGGCGTGCCCTCCGGTACCGCCACCGGGCTGGCCGTGGTGGTGGGCCTGCTGGTCGCCACCGTGCTGCAGATGGTGATCGGCGAGCTGGTCCCGAAGAACTGGGCGATCTCCCGCCCGCTGCAGGTGGCCCGTGCGGTCGCCGCGCCGCAGCGCCTCTTCTCGATCGTCTGCCGGCCGCTGATCGCGGTGCTCAACGGCTGCGCCAACCGCCTGGTGCGAGCGTTCGGGATGGAGCCGATGGAGCAGCTGGGGCACGCCCGCACCCCCGGCGAGCTGGCCTTCCTGGCCCGGCACTCGGCCAGGGCGGGCGCGATAGAGGAGGACGCCGCACTGCTCTTCGTGCGCACCCTGAACCTGGCCGAGCTGACCGCCGAGAGCGTGATGACGCCCCGGGTCGACGTCGCCGCGCTGCAGCACGACGCCACCGCCGCCGACGTGGTCAACCTCACCCGGGCCACCGGCTTCTCCCGGTTCCCGGTCTACCTGGACAGCCTGGACGAGGTCACCGGGACGATCACCCTCAAGGACGCCCTCGCGGTGCCGGCCGAGCGCCGCGCCGAGGTGCGGATCGCCGAACTGGCCGGCCCACCGCTGCTGGTGCCCGAGACGCTGCCGGCCGAGCGGCTGCTCGAACAGCTGCGCCGCCGCCAGCCGATGGCGATCGTGATCGACGAGTACGGCGGCACGGCGGGCGTGGTCACCCTGGAGGACATCGTCGAGGAGCTCGTCGGCGAGGTGCGCGACGAACACGACCCGGGCAGCGCCCCCGAGTTGCTCGCCGTCCCGCCGGTGGCCGGAGCGCCGGCCTGGCTGGCGGACGGCCGGGCCAGGATCGACCAGCTGGCCGGGATCGGGCTGAACGCCCCGCACGGCCCGTACGAGACGCTGGCCGGGCTGCTGGCCGACCTGCTGGGCCGGATCCCGGCCCCCGGCGACCAGGTCTCGCTGCCCGGCTGGGAGTTGACCGTGCAGGCGGTGGACCGCCACCGCACCACCCGGGTGCGGCTGCTGCGCCTGCCCGAGGCGGGGAAGGACCGGCTGTGATCTTCCTCCAGCTCTTCGCCTCGCTGCTGCTGCTGCTCGGCAACGCCTACTTCGTCGGCGCCGAGTTCGCGGTGATCTCGGTGCGCCGCAGCCAGGTCGAGCCGCTCGCCGAGGCCGGTGACCGGCGGGCCCGGCAGGTGCTGCACGCGCTGTCCAATGTCTCGGCCCTGCTGGCCGCCGCCCAACTGGGCATCACGGTCTGCTCGCTGCTGCTCGGCGCGCTCGCCGAGCCGACCATCGCCCACCTGCTGGAGGGGCCGTTCCAGGCCGTCGGCATCCCGGCGGGCCTGGTCCACCCGGCCTCCTACGCGCTGGCGCTTGCCCTGGTGGTCTTCCTGCACATGGTGATCGGCGAGATGGTGCCGAAGAACGTGGCACTCGCCGCGCCGGAGCGGGCCGTGCTGCTGCTCGGCCCGCCGCTGGTGCGGCTGGCCCGGCTGCTGGCGCCGGCGATCCGCTTCCTGAACGCCTTCGCCAACCGGCTGCTGCGGCTCTTCAAGGTCGAGTCGAAGGACGAGGTGGAGTCGGTCTTCACCGCTGAGCAACTGCTCTGGATCCTCGCCGAGTCACGGGCCGCCGGGCTGCTCGCGGCCGCCGAGCAGGAGCGGCTGGAGGACGCCCTGGAGCTGGGCCACCGCCCGGTCCGCGAGGTGCTGCTGCCGTTCGACCAGTTGGTGACCGTCGACCCGGCGGTCACCGCCCGCGGGCTGGAGCAGCGGGCGCTGGCCACCGGCTTCTCCCGCTTCCCGGTGGTCGACGCGGACCGGGAGATCCTCGGCTACCTGCACCTCAAGGACGTCCTGGAGATGGAAGACCCGGACGCCCCGGTCCCGGTCCGGCTCTGGCGCCCGGTCACCGTGGTCGGCGACCACCTCCCGCTGGACGACGCTCTCACCGCGATGCGCCGGGCCGCCGCCCACGTGGCGGCGGTGACCGATGCGCGGGGGCAGGTGCTGGGGCTGGTCACGCTGGAGGACGTGCTGGAGGAGCTGGTGGGGGAGATGCACGACCCGGACCACCGGCATGTGACGGCCTGACGCGCGGGCTCGGACGGTGTGACGCCGGGGCTCGGACGGCCTGGCGTTCGAGCCCGGGGAGTCGCCGATCGGCGGCCGGGGCGGTCAGTTCCGGCCGTCGATCAGCTCCCCGTAGGCCTGGACCAGATCGGGCAGCCGCAGGGTGGCCAGGTCCTCGCGGGTCGGCAGCTCGCGGCACAGGGAGAGCCGCAGGTCGCGGTAGGCGCAGGACTTCTCGTAGAGGGTGCGGATGAAGCGGCCGTTGCCCAGCTCGTCTATCCAGCCCTCGCCGACCACGTGGGCGCAGATGCTGGCCAGTTCGTCCGCCGCGTCCTCGTCCCAGGCGTCACCGTCCCGGGCGGCCAGCGCGCTGCCGATCGCGGTCAGTTCGGCCGGGCGGTAGCTGGGGAAGTCCACCCGGGTGGTGAAGCGGGAGTTGAGGCCGGGGTTGGCGGCCAGCAGCCGGTTCATCCCCTCGGGGTAGCCGGCCAGGATCACCACCAGCCGGTCCCGGTTGTCCTCGGCCCGCTTGAGCAGTACCTGCAGCGCCTCGTCACCGTAGGCGTCGCCCTTGCTGTAGCCGGAGTTGGCCAGGCTGTACGCCTCGTCGATGAAGAGCACGCCGTCCAGCGCGGAGTCGATCAGCTCGTTCGCCTTGACTGCGGTCTGCCCGAGGAACTCGCCGACCAGGTCGGCGCGTTGGGCCTCCACCAGGTGGTCCCCGGAGAGCAGGCCGAGCGCGTGGAAGACCTGGCCGAGGATCCGCGCCACGGTGGTCTTGCCGGTGCCGGACGGGCCGGAGAAGACGAAGTGCCGCTTGGGCGGCTGCACCGGCAGGCCCTGCTCGGCGCGCAGTCCGGCCATCCGCAACTGCGCGGAGAGCGCCCGGACCTGGCGCTTCACCGGGTCCAGCCCGACCATCTGCTCCAGCGCCGCGAGCGCGGCGTCGAGCCGCTGCTGCCCGCCGGCCGAGACCTCGGGGGCGACGGGCCCGGGGGCGGTGCCGGCCCGGACCTCGGCTGCGGGCGTCGCCTCGGTGGCCGTCTCCTGGGCGCTCTCCGGCGCTGCCTCCGGTCCGATGGGCCCGTTCTGGCCGTTCTGGCCATTGGCGCTGTTGGGGCTGCCGGCCGGGCCCTCGCCCGAGCGCTCGGCCACGGGGGAGCGGCCGGCCACCTGGAGCGGCCCGGCGTCCGGCTGGTCCGAGTAGCCGGCCTCCTCGGTGAAACTCGTCTCCTCGAAGCCCGCCTCGCCGAAGCCCGTCTCGCTGTAGGCCGCCTCGCCGAAGCCTGACTCGCCGAAGCCCGCCTCGCCGTAGGCCGTCGACTCCAGCACGCCGCCGATCCCGCTCAGCCCGCTGATCCCGCCGACGTCGCCGAGCCCGGCGATCAGGTCCAACGCGGTGGTGTCCGGCTCGGGCGCGTCCTCGGTCAGCCCGTCACCCGCGCCGAAGGCGGGCAGCTCCTCCAGCAGTCCGAGACCGTCCTCGGCGGCGATCGCGGCCAGCCGTGCGGCGGTGTCCATGAAGGCGGGGTCGGCCCGGTGCACCGCGCGGTAGAGCGGCAGTGCGGCGGCGCTGCGCCCGGCGCCCTCGTAGGCCCGGGCCAGCCAGTAGCGCAGCTCCTTGCGCTGCGGCTGCTCGGAGCGGCAGCGGGCCAGCGAGGCGGCCAGCGGGGCCTGGGCCTGGGCGCACATGTCCAGGCGCACCCGGGCCATCCCGCCGAACAGTCCGGCCTCGATCCCGAGCAGCGGGTCGTCCAGTAACTGGTCAGTGTCCCGGATGAGTTGCTCCCAGTCCTTGAGCAGGTAGGAGCGGCAGGCGTGCAGGAAGCGGACCGACGGGTCCTGCGCGGCGGGCGGGCACTGGGCCAGCGCCCGGTCCAGCTCGGTCAGGTGTCTTCCGTCCAGCCAGTGCGAGGCGTGCGCCAGCGCCAGGTCGCGCTCGTCCTCCAGCACCGGCTGCACCCACCAGCCGAGCCAGTACCAGGAGCTGAGCGGTCGGGCATGGCTGCGGCGCTGCTCGCCGAAACGTTTCTTGTGGCGGTACATCGACAGCAGGGCGCCCGAGGTGTCGCAGCGCAGCGCGTGCAGGCCGAGCCAGGCGTCCGCCATGCCGGGGTCGAGCCGGACGGCGGTGCGGAACTCCTCTTCGGCCCGGGCGTAGGCGCCGGCCGTGTAGGCGTCCATCGCCCGTAGCCAGGCCCGGTCGGCGGGCCCGTGCGGCCTGCCGGTGCTGCCGGAGTTGTCAACAGTGGTCACTCACGCCCCCCGTGGTGTGCACCGAGGCCCGGTCAAATGGCGGGACAGCGCCGTGCACCCGGGACGCTTCTGCGCCTGTGCGGAATCGTACCCGTGTGGCGCTGATCCGGAAGGGTGTGGCGCAGGTCCAAATCACTGGTGTGCGTTGATCGTTGGTGTGCTGACGGTCATCGCGAGGGCCTGCTGGCACGATGCCCGGGGAAACCGGCGGGGAAACGGCGCCGGGGTGGCAGGCCGGGCGCAGGGCGCGGAAAACCGCCAGCTTGCCCGCGCGGAAAACAGAGCGGCACCTCCGGCTCACGGGGGAACGAGCCGGAGGTGCCGCATCTAGTTGCGGGATCAACAATCCCGCTGGGCGGAGAACATAGTTCAAATCCGCACTCCTGGTCAAGCGGCCGCTTAGCCCGCTGGTCAGGGGCGGTCAACCCGGTTGGTGGCAGGGCTCGAGCGACGGTCCGGCCGGTGCCGAGCGACCGCTCAGCCGGCTCAGAGCGCCGCGCTGCCGGGTGCCGCCGCCGGGCCCCGGGGTGGCAGCAGCGCGCCGCTGCGCCCGTCCACCAGCAGGCCCGCGTACGGCCGGCTGGGGTCGGCGGCGAAGTGCGCGGACTCGGCGACCGTCCACCGCTCCCAGAAGGCGGCCAGTTCCGGCCCGTCGCGGCGCAGTCCTCGGTCCCGGGCGTCGGCGGCCGGCAGCTCCATCCAGACCAGCTCGGCCAGCGCGGGCCGCACCGCCCGTCGTCCGGCGCCCACCCCCTCCAGCAGCACCACCGGAGCGGGCGGCACCTCGCGCGCCCCCTGGAAGCGCTGGGCGACCCAGTCGTATGCCTCGAACCGGGCGACCTCGCCCCGGGCCAGCGGTCGCAGCACCCAGTCCCGCAGCCGCCCGGTCCACTCGAAGAACTCCCGATGGGTGGCCAGGTCGTCCAGGTGCACCACCGGTGCCCCGCCGAGCGCCTCGGCGAGCCGGTCCGCGAAGGTGGTCTTCCCGCTGCCCGCGTGCCCGTCCACCGCGACCAGCCGCACGCCACCGCACGACGGTGCGAGGGCGCGCAGCCGGGCGGCGAGTTCGGGCAGCGCGTCCGGGTGATCCATGGGCGTCACTGTACGGTCCCTGACCTGCTCTTTGGCCGGATGGGCGAGAGTAGCGGGCAGATCGGCGGGCGACGGCGGTGCGGACGGCGGGCGGCAGTGACGGGAGGCGCGCGATCGGGCATACTCGCTTCGCCAGACGGGTGAACGCCCGTTCACCGCGACCCGGTCGCGGGCGTGCACCGAACTCCCCCCACCGCGCGCACCGGACACCCCGGGGCCCGATCGAGGAGGCGACCACCCTCATGAACGCCGCACCCCCCAAGCCCGTGGAACGTCAGCTGCCCAGCGACGAGGCCCGCGAACTGCTCACCCTCACCCGTGAGCTGGTGCACCGCGAGCTGCTGCCCCGGGCCGCCGAGGAGGAGGCGGCCGGCCGCTTCCCGCGCGAGGTCTTCCGCACCCTGGGCGAGGCGGGCCTGCTCTCGCTGCCCTACCCGGAGGCGGTGGGCGGCGGCGAGCAGCCCTACGAGGTCTACCTGCAGGTGCTGGAGGAGCTGGCGGCCGGCTGGCTCGCGGTCGGCCTCGGGGTCAGCGTGCACACGCTCTCCTGCCACGCGCTGGCCACCTTCGGCAGCCCGGAGCAGCGCGAGCGCTGGCTGCCCGGCATGCTCGGCGGTACCCAGCTCGGCGGCTACTGCCTCTCCGAGCCGCAGTCCGGCTCGGACGCCGCCGCGCTGCGCACCCGGGCGGACCGCGACGGGGAGGGAGCCGCTGCGGATTACGTCGTGCGCGGCACCAAGGCCTGGATCACGCACGGCGGGCGCGCCGACTTCTACAGCGCGATCGTGCGCACCGGCGAGGAGGGCCCGCGCGGCATAAGCTGCCTGCTCGTCCCGGGCGACGCCGAGCACCTGTCGGCGGCGCCGCCGGAGCACAAGATGGGCATGAACAGCTCGCCCACCGCCCAGCTGCACTTCGACGGCGTCCGGGTGGCCGCCGACCGGCTGATCGGCGAAGAGGGTCAGGGCTTCCAGATCGCGCTCGCCGCGCTGGACTCGGGCCGGCTCGGCATCGCGGCCTGCGCGATCGGCGTGGCCCAGGCGGCGCTGGACCTGGCGGTGGAGTACGCGGGCAGCCGGCGGCAGTTCGGCCGTCCGATCGCCGACTTCCAGGGCCTGTCGTTCATGCTCGCCGACATGGCCACCCAGATCGAGGCCGGGCGCGCGCTCTACCTGTCCGCCGCCCGCCGCCGCGACGAGGGCCTGGCGTTCTCCAAGCAGGCGGCGATGGCCAAGCTCTTCTGCACCGACGCCGCGATGCGGGTGACCACCGACGCGGTCCAGGTGCTCGGCGGCTACGGCTACACCCAGGACTTCCCGGCCGAGCGCTACATGCGCGAGGCCAAGGTGCTGCAGATCGTCGAGGGCACCAACCAGATCCAGCGCCTGGTGATCGGTCGTCACCTCACCAAGGGCTGACCCGAGTCACCTGACAGAGCGGCGGGGCGGGAGTCGATGCGACCCCCGCCCCGCCGTGTCGGACTCTCAGCGCCGGACCAGGCCCCGCTGCGGCTGGCGCATCGGCGGCACCCGGTCGGCGAGCCGGTTCAGCGGCGTGGGGCCGGGGGCGGTCGCGTGCGAGAACGGCTGGGTGCGCCAGTCCAGCTCGGCCGGCAGCGTGAGCAGCGCGTCCAACGTGCCACCCGCCTGCGTGCCGGGCTCGGGGGCGCACTCCTCCAGGTCGTCGGCCGGCAGCCCCGAACCCGGGCAGAGCGCGGGCGAGAACGGGTGCCAGGCCGTGCGCAGCACCGCGTGCTGGGGCAGCAACTCCTCGTCGCCCAGCAGGGCGATCGGGCGCTGGCACTCCGGGCAGTGCACTCGGATGATCTCCCAGGTGTCGGCCTCGCCCGGATCGGTGCCGGGGGCGAAGCCGAAGTCGGCGAGACGATCCTCGCCCTCCGGTTCGTCGTGCGAGGTCAGGGTGCTGTCGGCGCCGAAGGCGCGCTGCTCAGCTGCAGGCATGTGATCCCCCTTGGATCGGGACGGGCCAACTCGGCCCGAGCCACCAGCAGCCTTTCCCGGCTCCGGGGGTTGATAACCCTGCAGGTCGGCGCAGGGTGATGCACGCCGGTGTGGCCTTCGCCACATTCCTGCGGCATATGCCGGGCGTACTGCGGCAGGTGGCCCGACGTGAGCGCCGTGCTGCGCCCGGTGAGCGGAGCGAAGCCGTCCGTGTTCGATGTGCGCCGGGCGTCGGGTAGGTTTGCGCCTTGTGGAGGATCTAGACCAGCGCATTGTCCAGCTGCTCGTCCAGGACGGGCGGATGAGCTACACCGACCTGGGCAAGGCCACCGGCCTGTCCACCTCGGCCGTCCACCAGCGGGTGCGCCGCCTGGAGCAGCGCGGGGTGATCCGCGGCTACTCGGCGATCATCAATCCGGACGCCGTCGACCTCGCGCTGACCGCCTTCATCTCGGTCAAGCCCTTCGATCCCAGCGCCCCCGACGACGTGCCCGATCGGCTGGCCTCGCTGCCCGAGATCGAGGCCTGCCACAGCGTGGCGGGGGACGAGAACTACATCCTCAAGGTCCGGGTCGGCGCCCCCGGCGACCTCGAGGACCTGCTGGCCCGGATCCGCAGCGCGGCCGGCGTCTCCACCCGCACCACCGTCGTCCTCTCCACGCCGTACGAGGCCCGCCCGCCCAAGCTGTAGGGGCAGGTCGGGCGCACGGTGCCGGCGGGTGCAGACTGTCCCTCATGACCGAACGCACCTCCCGCACCGTGCTGCTGCGCGGTGGCACCGTCTACAGCCCGGCCGACCCCTTCGCCACCGCGATGCTGATCGAAGGCGAGCAGATCGCCTGGGTCGGCAGCGAGGGCGCCGCCGACGCCTACGCGAGCGTCGCGGACGAGGTGCTCGACCTGGCCGGTGCGCTGGTCACCCCCGCCTTCGTGGACGCTCATGTGCACGCCACCGCCACCGGCCTGGCGCTCACCGGCCTGGACCTGACCGGCTGCCCCTCGCTGCCCGAGGCGCTGCGGCGGATCGCCGACCACGTGCGGGACCATCGGCACGAGGGCGTGCTGATCGGCCACGGCTGGGACGAGACGGGCTGGCCCGAGGGCCGCCCGCCGACCCTGGCCGAACTGGACGCCGCCGCGCAGGGCGCGGCCCTCTACCTCTCGCGCACCGACGTGCACTCCGCGCTGGCCAGCTCCGCGCTGCGGGCCCGGACTCCGCAGCTGGCCGAGCAGCCCGGCCACCACCCGAGCGCCCCGCTCACCCGCGACGCCCACCACGCCGTGCGCCGCACCGCGCTCGCCGAACTGACGGACGATCAGCGCCGGGCCGCCCAACTCGCCACCCTGGAGCGGGCCGCCGCCCTGGGTATCGCCGCGCTGCACGAGTGCGCCGGCCCCGAGATCTCCTCCGAGCACGACCTGGCCGCGCTGCTCGCGCTGGCCGCCGAGCAGCAGGGCCCCGAGGTCTACGGCTACTGGGGCGAGCTGAGCGAGCGCGGCGGCGTGGAGACCGCCCGGCGGCTCGGCGCGGTCGGCGCCGGCGGCGACCTCTTCGCGGACGGCGCCTTCGGCTCGCGCACCGCCTGCCTGCACAGCCCGTACCTGGACACCCCCGAGGACGGCGACGGCCACGGCACCGCCTATCTGACGGCCGCCCAGATCGCCGACCACGTCACCGCCTGCACCGAGGCGGGCCTGCAGGCCGGCTTCCACGCGATCGGCGACGCGGCCGTCGACGCGGTCATCGAGGGCATCCGCACCGCCGTGGACCGGCTCGGCCCGGCCCGGGTCAAGGCGATGCGCCACCGGGTGGAGCACACCGAGGCGCTGGACGACAAGGCGATCGCCGCCTTCGCCGAGCTCGGTCTGACCGCCTCCGTCCAGCCCGCCTTCGACGCCGCCTGGGGCGGCCCGGCGGGGATGTACGCCCAGCGCCTGGGCGCCGAGCGGGCGGCCGGGCTCAACCCGTTCGCCGCGCTGCTGCGGGCCGGGGTGCCGCTCGCCCTCGGTTCGGACGCGCCGGTCACCCACCTCGACCCCTGGGGCACGGTGCGGGCCGCCGCCTTCCACCGGACCCCCGAGCACCGGATCTCGGTGCGCGCCGCGTTCGCCGCCCACACCCGTGGCGGCTGGCGGGCGATCGGCCGGGACCAGGAGGGCGTGCTGGTCCCCGGCGCCCCCGCCAGCTACGCCGTGTGGCGGACCGGTGAGCTGGTGGTCCAGGCCCCCGACTCCCGGGTGGCCGGCTGGTCCACCGACCCGCGCTCCGGCACCCCCGGCCTGCCCGACCTCACCCCGGGCACCGAGCTGCCGACCTGCCTGCGCACGGTGGTCCGCGGGCGGACCGTGTACCGGTCCGAACTCGCGGGCTGACCTGCGGATTCTCACAGTCCGCGACTTCCGGTGCGCGGCCGGCGGCAGGTACCGTCGTGCTTTACCGCCGGTGCCCGCCACCGGCCGGGGGCGCTCCGATCCGGCCGTGGACCGGCCCGGGGGCCGGCCGTCAACCGATCCAGTCAGCTCAGTCAGAGAGATGGTGCCCAGGTGGCTCTGCCCGTCGACGCGGACTCGCCCGACCCGGACGACGGGACGGCCACCGCGCAGACCCCGCAGGACGGGCAGGCCCCGCAGCCTCCGAAGCCCCCGCAGGACGGGCAGGACGGGCAGCTCCCGCAGGCCGCGCGACCCGGACGCCTCGCCCGGCTGCGCGCCAAGGTGCGGGCCGGCTGGCGCCGCAGCGCGCTGGCCGCGGCGGCCGGGCTGGCGCTGGCCGCCGCCTTCCCGCCCTACGACCTGTGGCCGCTGTCGATCCTCGCGGTGGCGGCCCTCTCGCTGCTCACCCGGGGCCGCAGCTTCCGGCAGGGCGCCTGGACGGGCTTCGCCTTCGGGTTCCCGTTCTTCCTCTGGCTGCTGGTCTGGATCCGGGTGATCGGCTCCGACGCCTGGGTCGGCCTCTCGGCCGCCGAGGCGGCGTTCCTCTGGGCGCTGGGCGGCGCGCTGGCCCTCACCTCGCGGCTGCGGGCGTGGCCGCTCTGGGCGGCCTGCCTCTGGGTCGCCGAGGAGTGGGCGCGCGACCGGCTGCCGTTCGGCGGGTTCCCGTGGGGCCGGCTCGCCTTCGCCAACACCGCCAGCCCGTTCACCCCGCTGGCCGCGCTCGGTGGCGCGGTGCTGGTCACCTTCGCCGTCGCGCTGACCGGCACGCTGCTCGGCTACCTCGCGGTGCCCGTGCTGCGCCGCCTGCGCGCCCGCCGGGCCGCCGCTCCGCTCGCCCCGCTGACGCCGCGCCGGGTGCTGCTGCCCGCCGGTGCCGGTGCCTGCGCCGCGCTGATCGCGATCAGCGGCTTCGCCGTCCCGGTGCCCACCTCGGGCCAGAGCGCCGGCGGCCCGGCCAGCGCCCAGGTGGCGCTGATCCAGGGCAACGTGCCGCACCCCGGCATGGACTTCCTCGGCCGCCCGATGCAGGTGCTGGACAACCACGCGGCCGAGACCGAGAAGCTGGCCTCGCAGGTGGCCGCGGGCCAGGCGCCCAAGCCGCAGCTGGTGATCTGGCCGGAGAACTCCTCCGACCTCGACCCGTACGGCGATCCGCTCACCTACGAGGTGATCACCGAGGCGGTCCGCTCGATCGGCGTCCCCACCCTGGTCGGCGCCCTGGTCGACGGCCCGGACCCGCAGCACGTGCAGAACGAGGGCATCGTCTGGAACCCGATCAGCGGGCCCGGCGCGCACTACACCAAGCAGCACCCGGTCCCGTTCGGCGAGTACGTGCCGTTCCGCTCGGTGCTGATGAAGGTGATCGGCCGGCTGAAGCGGATCTCCCGCGACTTCTACGCCGGCAAGGGCACCGGCGTGATGCAGCTCGGCCCGGCCCGGATCGGCGACGTGATCTGCTTCGAGGTCGCCTACGACGAGATCGTCCGGGACACCGTCAACGACGGCGGCCGGGTGATCGTGGTGCAGACCAACAACGCCACCTATGCCAAGAGCGGCCAGCCCGACCAGCAGCTCGCGATGTCCCGGCTGCGCGCGGTCGAGCACGGCCGGGCCGTGCTGATCGCCGCGACCAGCGGGATCAGCGCCGTCATCCGCCCGGACGGCAGCATCGAGAGCCGCACCGCCGAGCTGACCCCCGCCACGCTCAGCGCCGACGTGCCGCTGCGGGACAGCAAGACGGTGGCCGACCGGGTGGGTGCCGCGCCGGAGTGGGCGATCTCCGTCATCGGACTGCTGGCCTGCGGCGCGGCGGTGCTGACCGGTCGTCGCCGGCGTGGCGGGAACGGCGGCGCGAGCGGTGCCGGGAGTGGGACGGCGGCTGGAACACCGGCGAGCGCCGAACCGTTGTCCGTTTCGTGACACAGCACGTGAACCCCACCCGGGCCGGCCGTCCCAGCCGGCTGCGCCGCTTCCTGCCGTTGCTCCTGGCCGCCTGGCTGGTGCTCGAGATCTGGGTGATGATCCAGGTCGCCTCGGTGACGGGGTGGCTGCTGGTGCTGATCCTGCTGCTGCTCGGCCTGGTGGTCGGGATCCGGCTGGTCAAGCGGGCCGGTCTGGACGCACTGCGGGCCGCCACCGCCGGCACCCCGTTCGAGAACCCGGGTGCGGGCGCCGGCCCGACCGCGAGCGCCGGCGAGCGCCGGCCGTCCAGCGGAAACGCCGGGCTGATGGCATTGGCCGGGGCCTTCCTCGCGGTGCCCGGTTTCCTCTCCGACCTGCTGGGCCTGACCATGCTCTTCCCGCCGACCCGGGTGCTGTGGCGGGCGGCCGGCCGCGGGCTGGCCCGCCGGGCGGTGCGCTCGGTGCCGACCGGCGATCCGCTGGCCGACGCGCTGCGGTTGCAGCAGCAGATCCGGATCCACCGCCCTGACGGCAAGGTGGTCCAGGGCGAGGTGGTCGACCCGGCCGACGAACCCGGCCCGGCCCGGGGCCCGCAGGACGACGATCCGCGCCCGCCGCTCAGCCGCTGAGCGACCTGCCGCAACGCGACCGTAGAAACGTAGGAACAACGCGGTGGGGCCCCGGTCCAATTGGATCGGGGCCCCACCGCGTTGTTCCTACGTTCAGGCGCTCTTACGGGTGTCCCGCGGGTGTACCGCGAGGTTCATCCCGCCGGAGCGGAGCACGGCCAGCCGCTCGGCCAGCACCTCCTCCAGCTCCTCGCGGGTCCGGCGCTCCATCAGCATGTCCCAATGGGTCCGGGTCGGCTTGGTCTTCTTCTCTTCCGGCTCGTCACCGTCGAGCAGGACGGCCTCGGTGCCGCAGAAGCGGCACTCCCATACCGACGGAATCTCCGCCTCAACGGAGAAGGGCACCTCGAACCGGTGTCCGTTCTGGCAGGCGTACTCGACGGTCTGGCGCGGAGCCAGATCAATGCCACGGTCGGTCTCGTAGCTAGTGGCGCCGAGTCGCGTGCCTCGGAGAGCTCGCTCGCTCATGAATCGTGCCTCCAGGGCTTATGGCCCACAGGACTAGTTGGGGTCGCTGTCTTCGTCGTTCGGTCAACGCTCGGCTTGCGACGAAGATTCCCGACCGGGACATGCGTCGTCTGTCGTGCCGTCCCTGTTTGTACCCATCTCCGTCCGATTTGTCACATCTGGACAGAGATATCACCCTGGGTGTCACGAATTTCGCGCCCAGTGACCGAATCGCTTTACTGGCTTGCCGGAGCGTACTGGGGGTGCCGCCGAATTGGCCATTCGCACAGCTCATCCGGACGGGTCGGGTCGCCGGCTCAGCGCGGTTTGCTGAGCTCGACCCGGGTGGCGCCGTTGGCGGGCGGCTGCTCGGTGGTCTCCGGCACCTGGGGCGGGTGGGTCGGCAGTGGTGGGGCGGCGGCCTCGATCCGGGTGTCGCGGTGCGGCAGCAGGGCGATCACGGCGTCGCGCAGCCGGGCCGGCGCCTCCTCGTCCAGCGGGTCGAGGGTGGCGGGCACCTGGAGCCTGGTCGGGGGCTGGGCGCCGATCCGGGCGTAGCCGCGGCCGGGCGGTGTCTGCGCGGCCGGGGCCAGGTCGAGCGGGACGCCGAGCGCGCGGTGCAGGTCCTGCGGGTGCTGGCCGCCGAGCACCACCCGGGCCCGGGTGGCGGAGCGCAGGGCCGGCGAGAGCCTGTCGAGGGCCTCGACCGACTCGGCCACCACCACGGTGACCCGGGCCGCCCGGCCCTGGCGCAGCGGCAGCTCCAGCAGGTCCTGCGGGTCCGGGCGGCCCTCGGCCTGGGCCAGCTCGCTCAGCTCGGTGGGGTGGTCGAGCAGCAGCCAGAGCGGGCGGGTGGCATCGGCCGGGGCGGGCTCGCCCCGGTAGCGGGCGGCGTTCAGTGCGGCCAGCCGGCGCTCGGTCTCCTGCGCCGCCCAGTCCAGTGCGGCCAGCGCGCCGTGCAGGCTGGTCTCCACCGTGTGCACGCCCGGACGGTTCACCAGGCAGGCGTGCTCACCGGTGCCGGCACCGTCGATCACCAGCAGGTCGCCGTGGGCCAGCGCCTGCAGCGCGACGGTGCGCAGCAGCGTGGAGGTGCCGGACCCGGCCGTGCCCAGGGCCAGCAGGTGCGGCTCGGCCGAACGCGGACCGGTGCGCCAGATCACCGGGTGCTGGTGGCCGGTGCCGCCGTCCTGGGTGACCGGGATCATCCGCTGGGTGGCCTGGGCGTCGGTGAAGCCGAGCACGATCTCGCCGGGCGTGGTCACCCAGGTCTGCGCGGGGACGTCCTGCGGCAGTGGCGCCAGCGCGGTGACCTGGAGGCGGTTGCACTCCTGGTCCCAGTCGAAGCGGTACTCCCGGGCCCGGCCCGCCTTGCCCTGCACCACCTGCTCGATCCGGGCCCGGGCGGCGGGCTCGGTGTCGGTGAAGTGGGCCGGGTAGCCGATCTCCAGCGCGGCCAGCCGGCCCTCGGCGTCGAAGGTCCAGCCCGCGAACGCGTCCTGGTAGCCGCCGTCGGAGCGGTAGAGCGGGCAGACGTCGTCCGGGGAGGCCAGGTACGGGGTGAGCGCGGCGTACAGGGCGGGCAGTTTGACGTCGGCCGGGTCGGGGGGCGGCGTTGCCGGCACCTTGGGTTCGCGCCCCTTCCAGGCGGCGCTGGCCACCAGCGCGATCACGGCGAGCACCGGGCCGTGCGGCAGCAGCAGCACGCCGATCGCGGCGGCGAGGGTGAGTAGCAGGGTCGGGCCGCGCCGCTCCTTGGGCGTGGCCTGCCAGCGGGTCCTGGCCCAGCCGGCGTGCCGGCGCAGGCCCCGCGCGATCAGGGTGAGCGGCGCGAACATGTCGGCGGCGTGGTCGCCGGCGGTGCGGGCGAGGTCGCGGCTGCGGGTCAGGTGGCGGTTGAGGGACATGGTCCTGGACTCCCCGGGCGATCGGACGGGCGTGGGACGAGGCTGGCGAGGGGGACACGAGCGGCGGCCCGGGGCGGTGGGACCGCGCCCGGGCCGCCGGTCTCGACGTGCGGTGCGACAGACGCGCGGCTCAGAACTTGATGCCGCCGAGCAGGTTGGCCAGGCTCGCGCCGCCGGCCTGGATGCTCGGCGCGATCGCGGTGCCCGCCAGGTAGAAGCCGAAGAGGGCGCAGACCAGGGCGTGCGAGACCTTGAGCCCGTCCCGCCGGAAGAAGAGGAACGCGATGGTGCCGAACAGGACGATGCCGGAGATGGACAGGATCACGGGGACTGCTCCTCGGTGAGGCGGGACAGGGTGCCACTGCCGGGGCATGGCAGCGATGGGGTGGTCCGCGAGGCCATACAGGGGACAGTGTCACGGAGAGTGCCCTAATCCTGACAAAAAGTAATAGATGACGGAACGGGGCAAATGGGTGGTCTTCGCTCGAAGTCGCAGGCCGGGGGTGGGAACGAAGGTTCGGGCGGGCGTCCGGCGCTGGCGCGGTGGACGGATTTCACGGACTTTCGGGTGCGCCGGACGCGACCGGAGCGAGCGCCGGGCGACGCGCCCGAATTCGCTCGAACGGTGGCGCGACCCCGGTTCCGGTGCGTCGTGTCCGGTCGCCCGGCAGCCGGATCGCGGCTGGCACTGGCCCGGGCGATCACGGACGGCTACCGTTCCGGTGGCGCAACCCTGAGTGTCAACTGAACCCTGAGCTTCGCTCGAACGCTGAGCAGCGCTCGAATCCCTGAGCTTCGCTCCCGACCCGAAAGGGCCCGTGATGGCCGACTCGTCCGAATCCCTGCCGCCCGCCACCGAGGAGCCCGACGAGGCCGAGCTGATCGAGCTGGCCGGCCGGATCTTCGACGCCGCCCGGGGCGGCGACGCCGAGGCGCTCGGCGCCTTCCTGGCCGCCGGGGCGCCGGTGAACCTCGCCAACGACCGCGGCGACACGCTGCTGATGCTGGCCGCCTACCACGGTCACGCGCCGGTCGTCCGGCTGCTGCTGGCCGGTGGTGCCGACCCGAACCAGGCCAACGACCGCGGTCAGACGCCGCTGGCCGGGACCGTCTTCAAGGGCGCCGCCGAGGCGCTGGACGCGCTGCTGGAGGGTGGCGCCGACCCGCACGCGGGGCGCCCGTCGGCCTTCGAGACCGCCCAGATGTTCGGCAAGGAGGACCTGCTGGTCCGCTTCGGCGGTCGTTGACCCGGGCGCGCTCCCGACCCGCCCCCGCCGGTCTCGATCGGGTTCGACTCTTCCGGGAAAAACGTAGAATCATCGGATGATCGGGTTGGTCGTTACCCTGACGGTCATGGAACTTCGCATCACCGGGTACGACCACCCCGACGCCGACCTGCTGACCGCCGCGGTCCAGCAGGAGTACATCCAGCGCTACGGCGACGTGGACCACACCGAACTGCGGGCGGAGCACTTCGCCGACCCGCACGGGATCTTCGTGGTCGGTTACCTGGACGGCGCGCCGGTCGCCTGCGGTGGTTGGCGCGCCAAGGACGGCGACTACCCCTTCCTGAGTGACGGCGATGCCGAGCTCAAGCGGATGTTCGTGGTCCCGTCGGCTCGTGGCCGGGGCCTGTCCCGGACCGTGCTGCGCCACCTGGAGACGCTGGCCGGCCAGGCCGGGCGGCGGCGCATGGTGCTGGAGACCGGCACCGAGCAGCCGGAGGCGGTGGCGCTCTACGAGTCCGAGGGGTACCAGCCGATCACCAAGTTCGGCATCTACCGCGAGGCCCCCGAGTCCATCTGCCTGGGCAAGGAGCTGACCGCCGGCTGAGCTCCGCCCGGTGGGCGGACCGGACAGGGGACCGGCAGGCGGATCGACCGGCGGATCGACTGGCGCAATTACGTGCGATGCCGTGTTTCGGCAGCGGTGCGCAGCTGCGACCGGCGCCGATCGGCGGATGGCGCTTCCGCCGATCGGCCGGTTACTTGACTGGTGCCGGTGAATTATCCGTACTCCGGTCGTGGGGTCCTGCCACCGGGTGGCGGATAAACCGCGAATTGGGTGGTTGGGCTGGGCTAGCGTCATACCCGCTGCGTCCTCGGGTGCTGCCGGAAAACCGGGAGCACTCGTCCCCTGTCCATCCGCTATTTCTCGGGAGACATCGTGCACGACAATTGCCAGCCGGAAAGCAGTGCGGCCGCCGCCGACGGAGTCCAGCTCGCCGTGAACGCGCTCGCCGAATTCCCCGTCCGGGGCGGGACCGGAAACATGGCGGGCCGCATTGCCGCGACCGCCGAGCTGTGCCGGGCAGTGGACAAGGCGCTGGACGCCCTGGTGGTCCGGATCGCCGCCGAGGCGGCCGAGGAGGGCTGGACCAGTGGCCGGATGCGCGACACCAGCGCCGACTACCACGACCGCCTGCAGCAGGCGCTCGTCGGTCCGCGCCGAGTGGCCGACGCCCGGCTCCAGGCCCAGGCACAACGGTGAGCGGGGCCACGATGACGACGCACAGCAACGCCCACGTCCTGCGCTGCCCGACCCGCTGGGCCGATGTCGACCAGAACGGGCACATCAACAACGCCCGGTTGGTCGGCTACATCCAGGAGGGAATCTACGACCTCTTTCACCACCACGCGCAGGCGGTCCGGGAATCGCTCTTTTCGGCCGGATTCCTGATCGCGCGGCACGAGATCGATTATCTGGAACAGTTGCACCACCAGCCGGAGCCGCTGCTGGTCCGGCTGATGGTGGAACGGCTCGGCCGCAGTTCCGCACACGTTCGGGTGGACGTCTGCCGCGACCCGTTCACCTACATGACGGCGCGGACCGTGGTGGTGGCCCGGGATCGGATCTCCGGGCGGTCGCGCAAGCTGAGCCAGTCGGAGCGGCGCTTCCTCTCCGACTATCTGACGGATGTTCCGTCGGCTGCCCCCGCGATTCCCCGGCCGGCCGGCGGGCCGCCCGCCGAATCAGCGGGTGCACCGGCGGTTGCGCCGAGCCGGGTGTCGCTGCCGGCGCCGATCGTTGTGTCGGCCCGGCCGGCGGTCACGCCCTCGGTGATGGCGCGCACCAAGCCGCTGTCGGCCCGTTCGCTGCCGGCCTATCAGGGTGCCGGCCGGCGTGGTCCGGGCGGCCAGGCCCGTAAGGTGCCG
Source organism: Kitasatospora sp. NBC_01266 (assembly GCF_036242395.1). Lineage (NCBI taxonomy): Bacteria > Bacillati > Actinomycetota > Actinomycetes > Kitasatosporales > Streptomycetaceae > Kitasatospora > Kitasatospora sp. NBC_01266. Next base: position 7,648,681 of record NZ_CP108458.1, read on the forward strand.
GCGCCGAGCCGGGGGCCCGGGCGGGTGCTCTGCGAGGTCTGAGCGCCCGGGTGCCGTGGTCGGGGCGGGCCGGGTGACGGCCCGCCCCGACCACGGCCGGTCGTCCGGACCGGGCGGGCTCAGTCCAGCACGGCCTGCGCGTCGATCTCGACCAGCATGGCCGGGTGCGGCAGTTCGACGAAGACCGTGGTGCGGCAGGGCTTCACCGCGCCGGTCGCCAGGTGCTCCGCCAGGAACGCGGCATAGGCCTCGTTCATCGCTCCGAAGTGGGCGCGCTCGGTCAGGTAGACGCGGAACATCACCACGTCCGCCACGCTCGCGCCGCCCGCCGTCAGGACCGCGTGGACGTTCTCCAGGGTCCGCCGGGTCTGCGCCTGGACGTCGCCCGGGTGGAGGTAGTCGCCGGTCGCCGGATCCTGCGGGCCCTGCCCGGAGACCTGCAGGATCGGGCCCTTGCGGACGCCCTGGGAGAACACCCAGGCCGGGGCCGGGGCGCCGTCGGTGCGGATCTCGGTCTTCTCGCTCATTGCCGCTGTCCTTCGGTCGGTGGTTCGGTTGGCGGGTTCGGCGGGTTCGGCCGGTGCTGCCGGTCGGCTCAGGGGGCGCCGCAGTCGGCGGAGATCGCGGCGGTGGTGGCGCGCAGCTGGGGCAGCAGCTCCAGGACCTGCTCGTAGGGCAGCACCAGGTCGGGCACCGAGAGCGAGGCCGCCGCGACCACCCGTCCGGTGGCATCCCGGATCGGGGTGGCCACGCAGTTCATGAAGGGCTCGTGCTCGGCGCGGTCCTGGGCCCAGCCCTGCTCGGCGACCCGGGCCAGTTCGGCCAGCAGCGCCTTCGGGGTGGTCAGGGTGCGGTCCGTGAACGGCGTGAACTCCAGTGAGCCGACCAGTTTCTGACGCTCCGACAGCTCGAGGCCGGCCAGCAGCACCTTGGCCACCGCGGCACAGTGCATCGGCACCGGCAGCCCGATCCTGGAGTACATCCGGACCGGCTGCCGGGACTCGTACTTGTCGATGTAGACCACCTCGCCGCCCTCCAGCGCGGCCAGGTGGACGGTCTGTCCGGTTGCCGCGTTCAGTGCGGCGAGGTGGGCGGCGGCGGCCCGGCGCACCGAGCGCTGCTCCAGGGCCCGGCTGGAGAGCGCGAAGAGCCCCGCGCCCAGGTGGTAGCGGTACTCGCCGTCGCGGTAGACCAGCCGGGACTCCTCCAGGCTCTGCAGCAGCCGCAGCGCGGTGGTCTTGTGCACGCCGAGCAGGGCCGCCAACTGTTCCAGGGAGCGCTCGCCCTCGGCGAGTTCGGCCAGCAGGGCGAGCGCCCGGCTCACGGTCTGGCTCATCGTCCACCGATCCCGGGGGAGTTGTGGGGCAGCGGGGCCACCGGGGAGTCGATGCCGTCCGCGGTGATCCGGGTGGCCGCCCACTGCGCCTGGTCGGCCGCCAGCAGTGCCGCCACCAGCGCGGGTGGCGGCAGCGTGCCCTGATCGCCCGGGGAGGTCAGCGTGGCGGCTGCCGCCAGGTGGCCCAGTCGCAGCCGGCGGCGCTGGTCGAGCCCGCGCAGCGTGCCGGCCAGGTAGCCGGCGGCGAAGGCGTCGCCCGCGCCGGTCGGCTCCACCACCTCGACCCGCAGCGCCGGTTCGGTGACCTGCCGGCCGTCCCGGTCGAGCGCGGTCGCCGATCGCCCGGCCTCCTTGACCACCAGCGTGGCGGGGGAGGGCAGCAGGGCGCGCAGTGCCTGCGGGGCGCCGGTGCCCAGCGCCTGTTCGGCCTCGTCGGAGCCGAGCAGCACCAGGTCGGCGGCGTCCAGCAGGGCCGGCAGGACGGCCGGATCGCGCTGCCGCCACAGCGCCGGGCGCCAGTTGAGGTCGAAGCTGACCAGCCGCTCACCGCGCGGCGCCGCGAGCAGCGCGCGGAGCAGGGCGAGGCAGCTGTCCGAGAGGGCGGCGGTGATGCCGGACAGGTGCAGCAGCCGGGCGCCGGCCAGCAGGGCGGCGGTGGTGGGATCGTCGAGCAGTTCGGGGCCGAGCGCGGCGGCGGCCGAGCCGGTGCGGTAGTAGTGCAGTCGGCTGTTGCCGCTGCCGAGGTCGTGCGGGTGCTCGTCGGCGCCGCCGGTCTCCTTGACGTAGAGGCCGGTCGGCCGGTCCGGGTCGACCGCCACGGCCGAGGTGTCGACCCCGTGGGCGGCCAACTCGCCGAGCAGGCGGCGGCCGAAGCCGTCGGCGCCGACCCGGCTGAGCCAGGCGGTCGGTATGCCGAGCGCGGCCAGCGCGCAGGCGACATTGGACTCGGCGCCGCCGACCGTGCTGCGGAAGCCGTGGACCGTCTCCAGTGGCCCCGGGCGGTCCGGGAGCAGTACCGCCATCGACTCGCCGAGGCAGAGCGCCTGCGCCGCCGTGCCGGCCGCCCGCACTGCTGTCATCTGGCGCTCCTCCGCATCGACTTCATTGACCGGTGTCGCCGTGCATGTTAGAACGTCAACGACAGCATATGCAATGGTCGTTGCAGATAGTGCAACGTCCCTGTTCAGAAGCGCGGTGACGAGGAACATGGGGCAGTCGGCGAGCAGGGCGAGCTGGGCGGGCGAGTCGGGTGAGGCCGCAGCGGCGGGTGGGATCGACCGGGCCCGGGTCGCCGAGCTCGCGGCGGAGCGGCTGGACTGGCGGTTCAAGGCCGTCCCCTCGGCCGCATATGGCCTGACGATGCGTCAGTACCTGGCCACCGAACCGACCCTGGACCAGTTCGCCACCCCGTTGGTGACCCTCGACGCGGGCGCGCTGGCGCACAACCTGCGCACCATGGCCGACTGGTGCGAGCGGGCCGGCGTCGCGCTCGCCCCGCACGGCAAGACCACCATGGCCCCGGCGCTCTGGCAGGCCCAACTGGACGCCGGCGCCTACGGGATCACGCTGGCCAATCTGCCCCAGCTGCGGGTCGCGCGGGCCTTCGGGGTGCGTGAGCTGCTGCTCGCCAACACGCTGCTCGATCCGCTCGGACTGGCCTGGTTGGCAGCGGAGTTGGCGGCCGACCCGGAGTTCCGGTTCAGCTCCTGGGTGGACTCGGTGGCGGCGGTGCGGCTGATGGACCAGGCGTTGCGCGCCGCGGGAGCGGTGCCGGGGCGGCCCGTCGAGGTGCTGGTCGAGCTGGGCGGACCGGGCGGGCGGACCGGGGTGCGGGACCTGGCGACCGCGCTCGAGGTGGCCCGGGCCGTCGCGGCGGCGCCGACCCTGCGGCTCGCCGGAGTCGGCGGCTACGAGGGCGCACTGGCCCACGACGCCACCCCGCGCGGGCTGGCCACCGTTGAGGCGTACCTGGCCGGCCTGGTGGAACTGCACGACGCGTTGCGCGCCGAGGGCCTGTTCACGGCGGGCGAGCGGGTGCTGGTGAGCGCGGGCGGCAGCGCGTACTTCGACCAGGTGGCCCGGGTGCTGGCGCCGCTGGGCGCCCACCCCGACACCACGGTGGTGCTCCGCTCCGGCGCCTACCTGGCGCACGACGACGGCTTCTACCGCGGCGTCTCCCCGCTGGTGCGCGGCGCGGGTGACGAGCCGCTGCGCGCGGCGCTGCACGGGTGGGCGCGGGTGATCTCCCGGCCGGAGCCGGGGCTGGCCCTGCTGGACGGCGGCAAGCGCGACTTCCCCTACGACGACGGCCTGCCGGAGCCGCAACTGATCCGTGGTGGTCGGGTGTTGGGTGGCACGGTGACCGCGCTCAACGACCAGCACGCGTTCCTGCGGGACAGCGACGCCGAGGTCGGCGAGGTGGTCCGGCTCGGACTGTCGCACCCGTGCACCGCCTTCGACAAGTGGACCCTGCTCCCGGTGCTGGACGACGTCTCGGCGCCCTCGCCGAAGGTGGTCGACCTGGTGCGGACCTTCTTCTGATGGCGGCCCTGCACTTCCGCGGCGCGAGTGTGGTCGACGGAACCGGGGCCGAACGCTACCGGGCCGACGTGCTGGTGCGGGACGGGGTGATCGCGGAGATCGGTGCCCGGCCGTCGGACGTCGCGGGGGCCGAAGTGGTCGACGCGGACGGGCTGGTGCTCGCACCCGGGTTCATCGACATGCACAGCCACTCGGACCTGCGGCTGCTGGTCGAACCGGACCAGCCGTCCCGGGTGACCCAGGGCGTCACCTGCGAGGTGCTCGGGCAGGACGGGCTCTCCTATGCCCCGGTGGACGAGCGCACGCTGCCCGCCCTGCGCCGTCAACTCGCGGGCTGGAACGGCGATCCCGAGGGGTTCGACTGGAGCTGGCGGACCGTCGCGCAGTACCTGGACCGGCTGGACGAGCAGGGCATCGCGGTCAACGTCTGCTACCTGGTGCCGCACGGCACCCTGCGCGCGCTGGTGCTGGGCTGGCAGCGGCGGGCCCCGGACGCGGGCGAACTCGACCGGCTGCGCGCCCTGTTGGCCCAGGGGCTGAGCGAGGGTGCGGTGGGGCTGTCGAGCGGGCTCAGCTACCCGCCGGGGATGTACGCGGACACCGAGGAGCTCACCGCGCTCTGCACGGTGGTCGCCGAGTACGGCGGCTACCACTCGCCGCACCAACGCTCCTACGGCGCCGGGGCGCTGGCGGGCTACGCGGAGATGGTGCAGATCTCACGCCGCTCCGGCTGCCCGCTGCACCTGGCCCACGCCACCATGAACTTCGGGGTGAACGACGGGCGGGCGGGGGAGTTGCTGGCCCTGCTCGACGAGGCCGCCGCCGAGGGCTGCGACCTGAGCCTGGACAGCTACCCCTACCTGCCGGGCTCCACCTCGCTGGCCGCCCTGCTGCCCAGTTGGGCGGCTGAGGGCGGTCCCGGGGCGACCTTGGCCCGGCTCGCGGACGACGCGGTGCGGGAGCGGATCCGGGTCGCGGTGGAGGAGGCGGGCAGCGACGGCTGCCACGGGGTGGTCGCGGACTGGCGAACGGTGCAGGTCGCCGGGGTGCGGAACGCCTCGCTGGCCGCCGCCGTCGGGCGGACGATCGCCGAACTGGCCGCCGAGCGAGGGTGCGCCGGCAGCGAGGTCTTCTTCGAGCTGCTGCGCGCCGACGAGCTGGGCACCACGATCCTGTGGCACGTCGGCCACGAGGAGAACGTGCGCGCGATCATGCGGCACCCCGCGCACACGGCGGGCAGTGACGGCCTGCTGGTCGGGGCCCGGCCGCACCCACGGGCCTGGGGCACCTTCGCCCGCTATCTGGGCTACTACAGCAGGGAGTTGGGCGTGCTGACACTGGAGCAGGCGGTGGCCCGGATGACCGGTCGCCCCGCGCGCCGGCTGCGCCTGGAGCGGCGCGGCACGGTCCGGCCGGGCCACCACGCCGACCTGGTGCTCTTCGACCCCGACACGGTCGCCGACACCGCGACCTTCGAGCAGCCGCGCCGCCCGGCGGTCGGTATCCAGCACGTCTACGTCAACGGCACCGCCGTGCTGCGCGACGGCCGCCCCACCGGTGCGCGGCCGGGGCGGACGCTGCGGCGGGTGACAGGAGGGCACGTTCGATGACCTGTTTCACCAGCCGGCTCGCCGCCGACCGGGTGATCGCGGTGGTGCGGGCGCCACGGATACCCGATGCCGCCGCGCTCTGCGCCGCGCTGCTGGCGGGCGGCATCCGTTGGGTCGAACTCACCTGCACCACGCCGGAAGTGATGGACAGCCTGGCTTCGGCGGTGGCCGCCGACCCGGGCGTCCGGCTCGGCCTGGGCACCGTGCTGACGGCTGACCAGGCGCGTGCCGGGATCGCCGCCGGGGCCGAGTACCTGGTGACGCCCGGCTGCCGCGCCGAGGTGGCGCAGGTGGCACGCGCGGCGGGTGTTCCGGTCCTGCTCGGCGCGCTCACCCCCACCGAGGTCGCCCGGGCCGCCGACCTGGGCGCCGCCGCCGTCAAGGTCTTCCCGGCCCGCGCCTTCGGCCCCGGCTACTTCAAGGACCTGCGCGGGCCCTACCCGGACATCCCGCTGATCGCCTCCGGCGGCGTCGATGCCGCCACCGCCCCGGCCTATCTCGGCCACGGCGCGCTGGCCGTCTGCGCGGGCGGCGAGGTCGTCCCGGCCGCGGCGGTGGCGGCCGGTGACTGGCCCGAACTCACCCGCCGCGCGAAGGCGTTCATCGCGTCGCTGGATGACGCCGGACCCGGCCCGAGCCGTGCCCGTCAGGGCCTTGGGGCGCCGGAGGGGCCGGGCGCGGGCTGAACCGCGCTGCTTCCCCGAGGCCCTGACGTCACGTCAGGACAGCTTCGCCAGGAAGGTGTCCGCGATCACCTGGTACCCGGTGTCGTTCGCGTGGATGTCCTTCCGGGCCATGTTGGTCCAGGTCATGATCCGCGCCACGTCCAGCGGGACCTGCTGGCCGTCCAGCGGGACCAGGGGCAGCAGCGAGTTGGTGTCGAAGGCCTTCGACACGTCGGCCGTGGGCACCCCGTGCAGCGCGTCGACGACGTCCAGGGTCCCGTTGAGGGTGTCGGCCAGCGGGATGGAGAGCCCGGCCAGCACCTCGCCCTGGGCGCCGGTCATCCAGTCCGCCAGGAAGGGGTCGTAGAGGTTCATCCCGACGAATCTGGTGCGCGGACCGGCGGCGGCCTTCAGCTTGCCGAGGATGGTGTTGAGGTCCCAGCCCGCCGTCGCTATGCCCTTGGCCGCGCAGGCGGCGTCCAGGCTGCCGCCGGTGGCGCAGCCGTCCACGTCGTTGGCGCCGATGTCCAGGGTGACGGTCAGGTCGTCGCCGTGATGGGCTTTCAGGAAGGCTATGGCGGTGGCCAGTTGGGTGCCGGCGTACGGATGGGGGTAGGAGCAGCCGCCGTTGATCATCGAGCCGGTGGTCTCGCCGGGGCAGCCGAGGTCGGTGAAGGAGAACGGGTGACCGGCCTGTTCGGCCCGCCGGCCCAGCGTCGCGGCCAGGTCCTGGGCGTAGCCGTGGCCGACCTCGGAGCCGCCGCCGGGCAGCGTCTGGAAGCCGGCCGCGAGGGAGTCGCCCAGCGCCAGGTAGTAACGGGTGCCGGGGGCGGCGGCCGAGGCGGGGCCGGCGCCGAGGGCGAGCAGGGTGGCGCCGAGCGCGGTGGCGCAGGCAGCGGCGCGCAGACGGCGGCTGAGAAGAGAACGCATGAGCCCTCCCGGGGCGACCCGGCGCGGCCCGGGTGGCGGCGGCGGGTCGAACCCGGCGAGGTTACTGCCTGGTACAGGGGAGGGTAAGGGGTGCGGAACGGTCAACCGTCGCAGATCAAGGAATCGTTACCAGGCCCAGGGCGATCAGGTCCGCCAGCGGCTCGGCGATGCTGCAGGTGCCGAAGCCGGTGAAGGCCGCCCGGGCGGCACCGGCCTGCTGCTCGTCCAGCTCGGCCAGGCGTGCGGCGATCACCTCGCCGTCCCGCTCGCCCAGCAGCGCGGCCAGGTCGCCGTGCTCCGCGCCGCCGAGCGCCGCGTGGGTGGCCAGCAGCACGTTGAGGAAGCCGTGGTGCTCGAAGCCGGTGGCCGCATCGGTGTGCCGCAGCGCGTGGTGCAGTCCGGCGGTGCACTTGACGGCGAGGCGCCGGTAGACCGCGGCGTAGAGGAAGGAGGCCAGCTCCAGCTCGCCGGGGAAGGCGGCCTCGGTGGTGCCGCCGGTGCGGAACTTGGCCCGGTAGCCGCTGCCCTCCAACTCGTCCAGCGCGAGCAGCAACTCGGGGCCGCGGGCCACCTCGACGGCAGCCGTGATGTCCGGCGCGTACTGGGGCAGCAGCTTGTCGAGGGTGGTGCGGACCTTGCGCACGCCCTCGGCGGCGGTGCCGTCCTGGTCGGCCAGTACCTCCAGGCCGGCGATCCGCAGCCGGGGGTCGGCCGCGACCGCGCGCAGCGCCGGCTCCAGTCCCGTGCTGCCGTTCGGCACGATCAGGCCGATCGCCAGCTCGCCCTCGCCCACCTGCTCGGCGAGCGCGTCGAGCCGGCCCGCGCCGCAGAGGAAGGGGCCGACCAGCTCCGCGTACCAGGCCGTGCGGTGGGCCAGGTGGGCCGGGACGGCCTGCGGCAGCGGCAGGTCGCCGGGCGGGAAGATCGCCGCGTCGTCGCAGAGCCCGGCGAAGAGCGGTGCAATCACGCTCCGGGGGGCCTGGGGGATCGTCATCGGTGCTCGTCCTTCGGGGTCGCGGCGGGGCACGGCCGTACCCCTGGAGCCCGAGCCTGCCGCAGTTCGCCGGGCCGGGGCAAGGGGCCCGCTGCCCCGGGGGTGGACACGCGCTGAACGGGTGAGAATGCGCCGCCCGTATATCAGTGGGCGATACCTGTAGGCCAGGACGCGCCATCACCTGGTGCGCGTATCTCGTCACTGGAGGTAGTCATGCGGATTGCTCCCGCTCCGCTCCGCGGCCGGGCCCGTTCCCGTTCCGCCGGGTCACGCGCCGCCGGGCTGTTCGGCGCCACGGCCCTGCTCGCGCTCTTCGCCGGCGCCGCTCCCGCCGACGCGGTCAACGGCGCCGTGCACGGCGCGCTCGCCGGCTCGGCGGTGAGCGTGGACAGCCAGGGCACCGTGGCCCCGGACGGCACGGTCACGCTCTCGGGCAGCTACCAGTGCATGACCGGCGGTGCGGTCTTCGTCAGCAGCAGCCTGCGGATCGGCAACCAGAGCAGCAGCATCGGCAACGGCACCCAGGCCACCTGCGACGGGGCGCAGCACCGCTGGATCAGCCAGGGCAAGCCGGACCAGCTCCTCGTCAAGCCCGGAGCCGCGCAGGTGCAGGCGACTCTTGTGCATCTCACCGAAGGTGCGCTGGTGCCGATGCCCGAGTTCCTCGCTGCTCAGAGCCAGGACATCACCCTGGTCGCGGACGGTAGCTGAGCCAAGTCCCCCGGGGCTCGCGGGCGGCGGCTGAGGCCGCGTCAAGCAGGGCCGGGGGCTTGCGCGGCGGCGTGTGCGCCGGTGCCCCATTGGGCACACCTGGTAAACCGGCGCACCGCATCGCTATACAGCAATTATGAGAAATATGATCGCGCCGGCCGACAATAATGCACCCAAGGCTGGAGAAGGCTCAACAGAAGCTCAAATGTTGGTACGGACTTGCCGGGCTGTAAGTGGTCAACTGCCCCGATGCCGCTGACCTGTGGCGATCCAGCCGGACCCGGGCGATTCCCGGTCCTGGTGTGATCAACCGAATTCGATCGCCGTGGAGCAGACCGGGGGACTCGTGAACATAACTATTCGGTCGAGGGGTCTTTGCAGATCCTTAATGGCCCGCTAGCGTTCACCGCACTCTCACCCGCCATCTTTGAAGAGGGTCCCCCCACATGGCAGTTGTTGACAAAATAACGAACCCCGGTGCTTCTTCCACCAAGCTCCGCCGGGACATCGGCCTGATCGGCCTGCTCTGGGCCTCGGTCGGCTCGATCATCGGGTCCGGCTGGCTCTACGGTGCGAAGAACGCAGTGGTGGTCGCCGGTCCGGCGGCCGTCATCTCGTGGGGGATCGGCGCCGTCGCCATCGTGCTGCTCGCACTGGTCCACGCCGAGCTAGGCGGTATGTTCCCGGTCGCCGGTGGCACCGCCCGTTACCCGCACTACACCTTCGGTGGCCTGGCCGGCATGAGCTTCGGCTGGTTCTCCTGGCTCCAGGCGGCCACGGTCGCGCCGATCGAGGTCGAGGCGATGATCGGCTACGCCGGTCACTGGAGCTTCGCCCAGGGCTTCGAGCACGCCAACGGCACCCTGACCCCGTCCGGCTTCGTGGTCGCGGTGGTGCTGATGGCGGTCTTCGTGGCCGTGAACTTCCTCGGGGTGCGCCTGCTGGCCCAGACCAACAGCGCCGCGACCTGGTGGAAGGTGTTCATCCCGCTGGTCGCGATCTTCGTCCTGGCGTTCACCCACTTCCACGCGAGCAACTTCACCTCGCACGGCTTCATCCCGTACGGCATCAAGGGTGTGCTCGGCGCGATCAGCACCAGCGGCATCATCTTCGCCCTGCTCGGCTTCGAGCAGGCGATCCAGCTCTCCGGTGAGAGCAAGAACCCCAAGCGCGACATCCCCCGCGCGGTGCTCGGCTCGGTCTTCATCGGTGCCGCGATCTACACCCTGCTGCAGATCGTCTACATCGGCGCGCTGCCCGGCAGCTCCTTCGTCAAGGGCTGGGCGAACCTGGCCTACCAGGGCATCAGCGGCCCGTTCGCCGGTCTGGCCACCGTCATCGGCCTGGGCTGGCTGGCCTGGATCCTCTACATCGACGCGCTGATCTCGCCCGGTGGCACCGGCCTGATCTACACCACGTCCACCTCGCGGATCTCCTACGGCCTGAGCCGCAACGGCTACGCCCCGCAGCTGTTCGAGAAGACCGACAAGCGCGGCGTGCCGTGGTTCGGCCTGCTGATCTCCTTCGTCACCGGCGTGGTCTGCTTCCTGCCCTTCCCGAGCTGGCAGCAGCTGGTCAGCTTCATCACCTCGGCCAGCGTGCTGATGTACGCCGGTGCTCCGCTCGCCTTCGGGGTGCTGCGCGGTCGGCTGCCGGAGCGGAACCGTCCGTACCGCCTGCCGCTGGGCAACGTGGTCGCTCCGGTCTCCTTCGTGGTCGCCAGCCTGATCATCTACTGGTCCGGCTGGAACACCCTGTGGCGCCTGGGCTTCGCGATCCTCTTCGGCTACCTGCTGCTCGGCAGCTACGCCTTCTACGCGACGAAGAAGAACCTGCCGAACGCGCCGCAGATGAACTGGAAGTCCGCGCAGTGGCTGCCGGTCTACCTGATCGGCCTGGGCATCATCTCCAAGCTCGGCGGCTTCGGCACCGGCTCGCTCAACGACCTGACGCTCGGCTGGGACATCCTGGTGATCACCGTCTTCTCGCTGGGCATCTACTACTGGGCCCGCGCCGTGGGCCTGCCGGCCGAGGACATCGAGCGCAACATCGAGGACGTCGAGGTGGTTGACGAGGGCGGTCACTGACCGTCCGTCAGTTTCTGACAGTGCGTCGGGCCCTGCTCCGGAAAGACTCCGGAGCAGGGCCCGACGCGTCGTAGCATGCGCGGTATGACTAGTGAGACGAGTGGCCGGCCCACCGAAGCCGGCGGCATTCCCGAGGGCGTCGGCCGGACCGCGATCGGCGTGGCCCGCGCCCGCGCGATGGAGAGTGCCCGGCCCGACCGCCTGTTCAACGACCCGTACGCGGCGGCCTTCGTCACCGCCGCGCGGGCCGGGCAGCCCGAGACGCCCCGGCCCAACCCCTCGCCGGCGCTGATCGCGATGGGCCGCCACCTGGTCATCCGCACCCGGTTCTTCGACGACTACCTGCTGCGCGCCGCCCGCGAGGGCTGCCCGCAGGTGGTGGTGCCCGCCGCCGGGCTGGACACCCGGGCCTTCCGGCTGGACTGGCCGGCCGGCACCCGGGTCTTCGAGATCGACATGCCCCCGGTGCTGGCCTTCAAGGAGCGGGTGCTCGCCGAGCAGGGCGCCGTCGCGCCGGTGCCGCGCACCGTGCTCGCCGCCGACCTGCGCGAGGAGTGGGGCGCGGCGCTGATCAAGGCGGGCTTCGACCCGGCGGTGCGCACCGTCTGGCTGCTGGAGGGGCTGCTGGTCTACCTCAGCTCCCAGGAGGTCGCCGCGATCCTCGGCACCATCGGCGAACTCAGCGCTCCGGGCAGCCGGTTGGCCTTCACCCACGGGCGCGGCAACAAGGAGCACCAGCACCCCGGCGGTCCGGCCGCGGACGACGCGGCGGCCCCGGAGCTGGCCGCCGTCTACGCGCTGTGGCGCGGCGGGCTGGACGAGGACCCGGTCGGCTGGCTGAACCGGCACGGGTGGCGGGCCGAGCGCCACAACCGCGCCGAACTGGCCGTCGGCTACGGTCGGCCGGCCGACTACGTGGGCCCGAACCGCAGCTTCGTCACCGCCGAGCTCCCGGTCGGGCCGGCCGCGTGAGAGCGCGGTACCGGTCCTAGTGCCACGTCAGGCAACCTTCGCCCCGTCGGGCAAAGGCTGCCTGACGCGGCACTAGACCCTGGGTGCCGTCCCACATGTGACGGCCGCCCCGGATGTGGGCGACCCACCTGTCGGCCGCGCCCCGCCGCCCCTACGGTGGCGGGGCGCGGGCCACCAGGGCCTGTCCGAGCGCGGGGAGTTGACGCGGCGTGCGAGCTTGGTGCCGATGGCTACTGGCGATGCTGCTGGCCCTGACCGGCCTGGGCGCGGGAGCCCTGCCGGCCACGGCGGCCGTTCCCGGCTACCTGACCCTGGAGGCGAACTACACCAGCGTCGCCAACGGCTGGGACCATGTCGAGCGCTACCTCGACACCACCCCCGGCTTCACCCAGGAGCAGTACCCGCCGGACGGCCGGGGCGACCAGGACGGCCAGCGGCTGACCTTCTTCGGCGGCGTCGCGGAGCCCTTCTCCGGCCGCTTCCTGCTCTACTCCGCGCCCGGTTGGAACACCGGCACGCACCAGGTCCCGGTGCTGCTGGTGCACGGTGCCAACGACAACCCCGACCGCGCCTGGGCCGACCCGGGCGAGTCCGGCGGCTACGGCTGCGGCACCACCCCGTGCCCCGACACCGGCCTGATGCAGTACCTCTCCTCGCGTGGCTACCGGGTCTTCGCGATCGGGTTCGCCCAGAAGCAGGGTGACAACCTGATGCAGGCCCAGGAGGTGGGCGACGCGATCGCGCTGATCCGGGCCAAGCTGAACGTCCCGCAGGTCGACCTGGTCGGCTGGAGCAAGGGCGAGGTGTCGGCCCGCGCCTACGTCTCCTCGCTGGCCCCGAGTTGGGGACGCCCGTACGCGGGCGACGTGCGCAAGCTGATCACCCTCGGCGGCCCCAACGGCGGCTACGACTACCCCTTCGCGCACGGCTGGGCGCACGACTTCAGCATCTGGCCGGAGTGCGGCGGCACGGTCAACGCCCCTTCCCCGCACCTGGACATGACCTGCTACGGCACCTACACCGCACACCCCGAGTTCGCCTTCACCCCGACCGACGGCTACGACGACTACCCGGGCCAACGCCAGATGCTGGCCCGCTGGGACGGGACCTACGGCGTGGACGAGACCCAACAGGACTGGTACACCACGTACTACGGCGGTACCGGCGTCTACACCAGCGGCACCGGCATCCAGGCCGCGATCGACGCCGGCTCGCTGATCGCCCCGCTGCAGCGGGCCGGGGTGCCCGCCTCGATCAGCACCTACCTGCTGGCCGGCGGCACCCCGAACGTGCTCGGCATCTTCAACGAGGACCGCGGCCCCAGCGACGGCGTGGTCTTCGAGGCCAGCGCGCTGGACACCGCGGGCATCGGCGATGTCGCGGGCACCGCGCTGATCGCGGGCGCCAACCACCTGGAACTCGGCTGGGACGGCGCGGCGAGCGCGCAGGTCGTCAGCTGGCTGAACTGACAGGAGCGCCTCGGATGCCCCGGATTGGCACCACCCGACTGACCGTCAACTACGCCGAGATCGAAGGGCGTACGGGAGAACCCGTGCTGCTCGTGCACGGCAACGTCTCCGACAGCCGGTTCTGGCGGCAGACCATGCGCGACCTGCCCGAGCAGTTCCGGCCGATCGCCCCCGACCTGCGCGGCTTCGGCGCCACCGACCCGCTGCCGGTGGACGCCCGGCGCGGCGTGCGGGACTACGCCGAGGACCTGCTCGCCCTGATCGAGGCGCTGGAACTGGGCCGGCTGCACCTGGTCGGCTGGAGCCTGGGCGGCGGCGTGGCGCTCCAACTGCTGCGCGACGAGCCGGGATTGCTGCGCTCGGTCACGCTGGTCAACCCGGTCTCGCCGTACGGCTTCGGCGGCACCCAGGGCGTGCAGGGGTGGCTCAACTCGCCGGACGGCGCCGGTTCCGGCGGCGGCGCGGCGAACCCGGAGTTCGTCCGACGGCTGGCCGAGGGCGACACCGGGGACGACTCGCCGTTCTCCCCGCGCAACGTCCTGGCCGGCTGCTACCTGGCCCCGCCGACCACGCCGGGCGGCGCCGACCTGCCCGAGGCCGAGACCTACCTGGCCGCGATGCTCGCCACCCGCTGCGGCGACGGCCACTACCCCGGCGACCAGCGCCCGAGCCGGGCATGGCCCGGCTTCGCCCCGGGCGACCGGGGTGTGCTCAACGCCCTGGCGCCGACGCACTTCCGGGTGACCGACCTGGAGGCGATCGACCCCAAGCCGCCGATCCTGTGGATCCGCGGCACCGAGGACGTGATCGTCTCCGACACCTCGCTCTTCGACCTGGCCCACCTGGGCGCGCTCGGCGCGGTGCCCCACTGGCCGGGGCCGCGGGCCTGCCCCGCGCAGCCGATGGTCGCCCAGACCCGCGCGGTGCTGGCCCGCTACGCCGAGGCGGGCGGCAGCGTGCGCGAGGTGGCGGTGCGCGGGGCGGGGCACAGCGTGCAGCTCGAGCGGCCGAAGGAGTTCATGGCGGCGCTGGCGGGATTCCTGAACTGACGGCGCCTCGGTTCAGTGCGCCGCCGAGCGCTCAGGCGCCGCCGCCGGGCACCGGGCGCTCCTCCTCGACCAGGCGCTTGAACTGGGCCAGGTCGCCGCGGACCGTCTCCTCGATGGCGTGCGACTGGGCGAAGCCGTGCGGTCCGCCGTAGACCTCGTGGACGGCTTCCGGATCGTACTCGACCCGGATCTGCATCCGGGTCGCGCCGTTCTCCAGCGACCGCAGCGCGAAGGTGCCGCGCACGTGGGCGGCGTCCAGGGTCTGCCAGTTCATCACCTGGTTCTCGCCGTGGTCGGTGATCGCGGTCTCGAAGACCCGTTCCGCGCCGTCCACCTCGATGTCGCAGTGGGCGCGATTGCTGCCGTGCGGGTGCGCGTGCCGCAGGCCGGTCACGAACTGGGGGTACTGGTGAACCCGGTGCAACTGCTCCCAGCACACCTGGACGGGGACGTCGACGTCGATCTGCTCTTCCAAGGTGCTCATCGGCTCACTCCGCGTTCTCGTAGGGCTCGCCCTCCGCGCGCGACTCGTCCTGGGCATGCAGGACCTGCTCGGAGGTGACGCCCTCCAGTGAGTTCGGGTCCTCGGCCTCGACGGGTTCCGCTTCGGTCTCCGCACGGTCCGGGCTGGCGGTGGACATCAGTGCCTCCCTGGTGTTCAGGGGCCGGCCGGTGAGGTTGGCCGACACAGTCCAGCGTGCGCCCGTCGGCTACGGCGGGCAACTGGCCTCAGGCCAGGCCCAGGCCGGGGTCCGGCTCGGCCTCGGGGGCGGGGGAGAGGTCGGCCAGGGTGTTCCAGAACATCAGCTCGTAGTCCTGCAGCAACCGCCCGTAGCGGCGGCCCTCGGCCAGCCGGGATCCGTCCAGGCCGCCTGCCGTGACCACCGCCACCGCCGCGTCGTCCAGTTCGGGGGCCGGGGCGGCGAAGAAGTCGAAGAAGGCGCAGGCGGCGTCGGGGAAGCCGTAGCGGTCACGCAGCGCCCGCGCGGTGAGCGCGCAGTAGCGGCCCCAGGCCGCGAAGTTCGCGGCCAGCGCGAGCACGGTGGCGGTCGGTTCGCCGTTCAGGGCCAGCCAGGCCAGCTGGCCCGGGTAGGCCTGGCAGCCGGCCAGCGGTTCGCGGCCGGCCAGCCCCGCCTGGTCCAGGCCGCAGGCCGCGGCGAAGGCGGTCAGTGCGGCCAGGGCCTGCGACTCGCCCTGGGCCAGCTCGGCGAAGTAGCCGCCGGCCGGGGTGTCCGCGCAGCGGGCGGCCAGCACCAGGAAGCTGCGCCGGTCGCTGCGCAGGATCCGGTACTGCTGCCCGGCCAGTTCGGCGAGCGTGGTGAGCGGGGTCAGGCCCTCCTCGATTCGGGGCACCAGGCGGTTGTCCCGTTCGGCCGGGGCGAGTTCCCGGCGGATGGTCAGCAGGGCCTCGCGGGGCGTCGGCGTCATGGCAGCAGCGTATCGGCGTGCGGCCGGGCGGCGGCCGACGTCGCTGACGTGTCGTCAGAAGACCGACCAGCCGGTGGCCGTGGTGAACGCGTCGAGCGCGGTGACGGCGCCCACCGAGTTGCCGGCCCGGTCCAGCGCCGGTCCCCAGGCGCAGAGCGCGCCGCGCCCCGGGACGATCGCCAGGATCCCGCCGCCGACCCCGCTCTTGCCCGGCAGCCCGACCCGGTAGGCGAAGTCGCCGGCCGCGTCGTAGGTGCCGCAGGTCAGCAGCACCGCGTTGATCCGCTTGGCGTCGCTGCGCGAGAGCAGCCGGCTGCCGTCGGCGCGCAGGCCGTGCCGGGCCAGCAGGAGCCCGGCCTGTGCGAGGTCGCGGCAGCTGGCGCTGATCGCGCAGTGCGCGTAGTAGTGGGTGAGGACCGCCTCGACCGGGTTCTCCAGGTTGCCGTAGCTGGCGATGAAGTGGGCGAGCGCGGCGTTGCGGTGACCGTGCGAGGCTTCGGAGGCGGCCACCGCCGGGTCGGTGTCCAGCAGCGGGTTGCCCGACTCGGCGCGCAGGAACTCGCGCACCGCGCCGGCGGCGTTCCCGGTCAGGGTGAGCAGGTGGTCGGTGACCACCACGGCGCCCGCGTTGATGAACGGGTTGCGCGGGATGCCCTGCTCGGACTCCAGCTGGATCAGCGAGTTGAACGGTGTGCCGGAGGGCTCGCGGCCGACCCGGTGCCAGATCCCCTCGCCGCCGGTGGCCAGCGTGAGGGCGAGGGTGAAGAGCTTGGAGATGGACTGGATCGAGAACGGGACCTCCCAGTCGCCGGCGCCGTACACCTCGCCCTCGACGGTGGCCAGGGCCAGTCCGAAGGTGGCCGGATCGACCGCGCCCAGGGCGGGGATGTAGTCGGCCACCCGCCCGGTGGTCAGCAGCGGCCGGGCGGCGTCCGCGGCGCGCTGGAGCTCGAACTGGTAGTCGATCCGGTCATAAAGCATATGAATACTTTTTCATGGCCTGGTGGTGCCGACCAGCGGCCTGCCCGACTCCGGCGGCAGACTGGGTGGTATGCCGGAATTGCCCGAAGTCGAAGCGCTCAGTGCCTTCCTGGCGGATCAGCTGGTCGGCCGCGAGATCGACCGGGTCTACCCGGTCGCCGTCAATGTGCTCAAGACCTACGACCCACCGGTCACCGCGCTGGAGGGGCGCACCGTCACGGGGGTCGGGCGGCGCGGCAAGTTCCTGGTGATCACCGCCGGCGGCCCGCCCGCCGACCTGCACCTGGTGATCCACCTGGCCCGGGCCGGCTGGCTGCGCTGGCAGCGCCGGCTGTCCGCCGAACCGCCGCACCCCGGCAAGGGTCCGCTGGCGCTGCGGGTCCGGCTGGCCGAGCCCGCCCCGGCCGCCGACCGGGAGGAGCAACCCGGTGTCGGCTTCGACCTGACCGAGGCCGGCACCAAGAAGGGCCTGGCGGTCTCGGTGGTCGCCGACCCGGCCGAGGTGCCCGGCGTCGCCCGCCTCGGCCCCGATCCGCTGGACCCCGCCTTCACCCTCGCGGCGCTGCGCCGGCTGCTGGCCGGCGAGCGCCGGCAGCTCAAGGGCGTGCTGCGCGACCAGAGCGTGCTGGCGGGCATCGGCAACGCTTACTCGGACGAGATCCTGCACGTCGCGAAGATGTCCCCGTACCTGCTGGCGGCCAAGCTCACCGAGCCGCAGACCGAGACCCTGTACCGGGCGATCGGCGACACCCTGCGGGACGCCGTCGAGCGCTCGCGCGGGCTGGCGGCGGGGGAGCTGAAGGCGGAGAAGAAGACCGGCCTGCGGGTGCACGGCAAGGCCGGTCAGCCCTGCCCGGTCTGCGGGGACACCATCCGCGAGGTCTCCTTCGCCGACTCGGCGCTGCAGTACTGCCCGACCTGCCAGACGGGCGGCAAGCCGCTGGCCGACCGGCGGCTCTCCCGGCTGCTCAAGTAGCAGGTCCTCGCCTGCTGAAGTCGTAACTCAGGGGATATGGCGCGTCGCGGCGAGGTATGGCAGCCTCGCTTCCCGGTTCCCCGCCCTCACCCGTTACGGAGCTGCCGATGCTCAGCCATGCCCACGGTGCCACCGACGCCCCTCTGCTGACCGAGACCATCGGCGCCAACCTGGCCCGCACGGTGGCCGCCTTCGGCGAGCGCGAGGCGCTGGTCGACGTCCCGAGCGGGCGGCGCTGGACGTACCGTCAGTTCGCCGCCGACGTGGACGTGGTGGCGCACGGGCTGCTCGCACTGGATGTGCGGAGCGGCGACCGGGTCGGCATCTGGTCGCCGAACTGCGCGGAGTGGGTGCTGCTGCAGTACGCGACCGCCCGGATCGGCGCGATCCTGGTGAACATCAACCCGGCCTACCGCACCCACGAACTGGAGTACGTGCTGCGCCAGTCCGGGATCGGCGTGGTGGTGGCGATGCCCGCCTACAAGACCTCCGAGTACGCGGCGATGCTGACGGCGGCCCGGCCCAACTGCCCCGACCTGCGCGCGGTGGTGCTGATCGGCGAGGAGTCCTGGGACGAACTGCTCGGCGCCGGGCGGGCGGGCGACCCGGCGGTGCTGGCGGCTCTCGCGGCCGAGCTGGGCCCGGACGATCCGATCAACATCCAGTACACCTCGGGCACCACCGGCTTCCCCAAGGGCGCCACCCTGTCGCACCGCAACATCCTCAACAACGGTTACTTCGTCGGCGAGTTGTGCGACTACACCGAGCAGGACCGGATCTGCGTCCCGGTGCCCTTCTACCACTGCTTCGGCATGGTGATGGGCAATCTGGCCGCCACCTCGCACGGCGCCTGCGTGGTCATCCCGGCCGCGACCTTCGACCCGGCCGCCACGCTCGCCGCCGTCGCCGCCGAACGCTGCACCTCGCTCTACGGTGTGCCGACCATGTTCATCGCCGAACTCAACGACCCGGGCTTCGCCGACCACGACCTGAGCTCGCTGCGCACCGGCATCATGGCCGGCTCGCCCTGCCCGGCCGAGGTGATGCGGCAGGTGATCGAGAAGATGAACATGCGCGACGTGTCGATCTGCTACGGCATGACCGAGACCTCACCGGTCTCCACCCAGACCCGTCGCGAGGACAGCTTCGAGCAGCGGATCTCCACCGTCGGCCGGGTCGGCCCGCGCCTGGAGGTCAAGGTGGTCGACCCGGCCACCGGCGCCACCGTCGAGCGCGGCCTGCCCGGTGAACTCTGCACCCGGGGCTACTCGGTGATGATCGGCTACTGGGCCGAGCCCGAGCGCACCGCCGAGGCCGTCGACACCGAGGGCTGGATGCACACCGGCGACCTCGCGGTGATGGACCAGGACGGCTTCCTGGCGATCACCGGGCGGATCAAGGACCTGGTGATCCGGGGCGGCGAGAACATCTACCCCCGGGAGATCGAGGAGTTCCTGCTCACCCACCCCGACGTGCTGGACGCCCAGGTGATCGGGGTGCCGGACGAGAAGTACGGCGAGGAGCTGATGGCCTGGATCAGGTTGCGGACCGGCGCCCCCGAGCTGACCGCCGAGGCGCTGCGGGCCTACTGCACCGGCCGCCTGGCGCACTACAAGATCCCCCGGTACGTGCACCTGACGGACGCCTTCCCGATGACGGTGACCGGCAAGGTGCGCAAGGTGGAGATGCGCGAGGAGGCGGTGCGGCTGCTGGGCCGGGCGGGCTGAGGCCGCGTCAGGTCCGCGCTTTGGCGATCCGCTCGGCCAGTGCGGCGGGCATCGGGTCGTAGCGCAGCGGGGACCGGGTGAAGGAGCCGGTGCCGTGCGAGAGCGAGCGCAGGTCCACGGCGTAGCGGGCCAGCTCCAGCTCGGGCACCTCGGCATGCAGCAGACTCTGCCCGGGCCCGGCCGGCTCGGTGCCCAGGACGCGTGCGCGGCGCACCGACAGGTCGCTCAGCACCGAGCCCAGGTACTCGTCCGGGACCAGCACGCCGACCAGGGCCACCGGCTCCAGCAGTCGCACGGTGGTCTGGGTCGCGGCGTCGCGCAGCGCCAGCGCGCCCGCCGACTGGAAGGCGGTGTCCGAGGAGTCCACCGAGTGCGCCTTGCCGTCCACCAGCGTGACCCGGACGTCCACCAGCGGGTAGCCGTGGCCCACGCCGTGCTCCAGCTGGGCCCGGACCCCCTTCTCCACCGAGGGGATGAAGTGCCGGGGCACCGCGCCGCCGACCACCTTGTCGACGAACTCGAAGCCGCTGCCGCCGGGCAGCGGCTCGACCAGCAGCTCGCAGATCGCGTACTGCCCGTGCCCGCCGGACTGCTTGACCAGCCGGCCGTGCCCGGTGGCGGCCCCGCCGAAGGTCTCGCGCAGCGCCGCCTGGTACTCGACCTGCTCGACCTGGACGCCGAACTGCTCGCCCAGCTGGTGCAGCAGCACCCCGGCGTGCGCCTCGCCGGTGCACCAGAGCACCAGCTGGCGGGTGGCCGGGTTCTGCTCGACCCGGACGGTCGGGTCCTGTGCGGCCAGCCGGGACAGGCCCTGGGCCAGCTTGTCCTCGTCGCTGCGGCTGCGGGCCTCGATCGCGATCGGCAGCAGCGGCTCCGGCAGGTCCCAGCGGGTGAGCACCACCGGGTCGGCCGGGTCGGAGAGGGTGTCGCCGACCCGGGCGGCGGTCAGCTTGCCGACGCAGACCAGGTCGCCCGCCACCGCGTGCGGGACCGGGCGCTGCTGCTTGCCGAACGGGCTGGTCAGGCCGGCGATCCGCTCGTCGGCGGCCTGGTGCCCGGACCCGCCGGCGTCCTCGTCCGCCGCCGGGCCACCGGGGCCGGCCACGTGCAGCGGGCTGTCCGGGTGCAGGGTGCCGGAGAAGACCCGCACCAGGCTCAGCCGGCCGACGTACTGGTCGCCGGTGTTCTGGATCACCTGGGCGACCAGCGGGCCGGCCGGGTCGCCGGTCAGCTCGGCGTCGGGGCCGGTGGAGCCGTTGCCCGCGCTGCCCGGGTCGACGCGCTCGGGCAGCGGGCGGTCGGTCGGGGCCGGGAAGGCGGAGACGATCAGGTCGAGCAGGTCGACCGCGCCGGTGCCGTCCTCGGTGATCGGCAGCACCGGATGGATCGCGTCGTGCAGCACCGCGCCGCGCAGCCCCCGGGTGAGCGAGCCCTCGTCCAGCGTCTCGCCGCCGAGGTAGCGCTCCAGCAGCTCGTCGTCCTCGCCCGCGATCGCCTCCACCAGCCGCTCCCGCGCCGGACCGGTCCGCGCGGCCGAGTCCGCCTGGCCCTGCGCCGGTGGCCGCCCGTGGATCCGGCCCGAGATCAGCTCCACCGTGCCGCGCACCTGGCCGTCGCTGCGCACCGGCAGGTCCAGCGGTGGCACCGACTCCGGGTGATCGGCGCCGAAGGCCTCCTGACAGCTCCTCAGCACCTCGTCGAAGTCGGCCCGCGCCGCATCCATATGGGTGACCGCGATGGCCCGGGGCAGACCGAGTGCCGCGCACTCCCGCCAGAGCGCCAGCACCGGTCCGCCGACCGGCTCGGTCGCGGAGATCACGAAGACGGCCGCGTCGGCCGCCCGCAACGCGGCCCGCAGCTCGCCCGCGAAGTCGGCGTGGCCCGGCGGGTCGAGCAGGTTGATCTTGACGTCCCGCCAGCCGACCGGCACCAGGGCGAGCCGCACCGAACGCTGCTGCTGGTGCTCGATCTCCTCGTGGTCGGAGACGGTGCTGCCCTCGCTCACCCGCCCGGCCCGGGTCAGCTCCCCGGCGGCCAGCGCCAGCGACTCGGTCAGCGTGGTCTTGCCGGCCCCGCTGACGCCGACCAGGACGACGTTGCGCACCTGCTCGGGCCGATCGACGGCGGTGACCTGCCCGGCCGCACCGGCCCGGGATGATGCTCGCTCGGACATGCCGGTGCTCCTCGGACGCACGGGAAAGCTCGTCCTTCGAGCTTTCCACCGGGTCAGGCCGGGGTCCACCGGGAGGTGGCACAGGGCCTAACGGGGCGCCGCGGGCCGCTGGCGGGCAGCTTGCGGGGCGCGCTCGCACCGGCCGCTCCCGGGCGGCGATCCGGGTTCGAGTAGGGGCAGCACCGGCAACCGGCCGGCGAGGGTGCCCAGGGTGTGCAGCAGGCCGGCGGTCCCGGTGGTGAGGTCCATGGAGAGGCGCAGGTTCTGATCACCGGTCAGAGCGATGCCGTCGGCGTACTCCAGCGCGTACCAGGCCAGGTCCCGCAAGTGCCCGCTGAGCGCCGGGGCCAGCCGCGGGTCGCGCCGGGCCGCCCGGTTGTGGCCGAGTGCGGCGGCCAGGCCGGCGCGGCCGGCCAGCAGGCCGCTCTGCGGGGTGAAGCCCACGTCGGCGGCGGCGTGCAGGGCGTCCAGGGTGGCGGCGAGGGCTTCGTCGGGACGGTAGCGGAGGTAGTCGGCGAGGGCGACGGCGATGCCGAGGCTGCCGGTGCCCAGATAGGGCAGCAGGTGTCGGCCGTCATTGAGCTGCAGGGCGTCCCCGCCGGCCGTGCAGTGGTCGAGGTCGAGCCGCAGCGCCCGGCCGGCCCGCTGCAGGTGGCCGGGGTCGGCGCTGTCGTCGTACAGCCGCAGGAAGAAGAGCGCCGGTCCGCTCCAGCCGTGCATCAGACCGGCGCGGCCGGCGGGGGAGGCGGTGGTCGCGCCCACCGCGCGGGCCAGGCGCTCCGCGATCTCCTGGACCCGGGTGTGCAGCCGGGGCTCGTCCAGCGACCGGGCGAAGTGGCGCAGACCGAGCCCGATCCCGGCCAGGCCGTCGTAGAGGCCGACGGTCAGCGGCCCGTCACAGAGCTCGACGGCCCGGTCCAGGACGGACAGGGCCTGGTCGGTGCGGCCCAGCAGGTGCAGGCAGTGGGCGGCGCCGAGGAGTCCGTCGTACAGGCCCGGCCGCGGTCTCGGTGCCCGGCAGGTGGCCCGGAAGAGCCAGTCGTGGTGGTCGGGGTCGCTCTCGTGGCCGGTGGCGGCCAGCGCGTACAGCACCCCGGCCGCGCCGTGGGCCAGCGTGTGGCCGCCGTCGCGCAGCGCGGTCGGGTCGCCGGGGAAGAGCCGGTCGGCGCGCTGCGGGGTGGCGCTGGCCTCGATCGCCCGGACCAGCGCGGCGGCCAGCTTGCGGCCGTCGCCGCCGGCCGGGTCGAGCGCGGCCCCGGCGAACAGGTCCGCGACGGCGCGGTCCGTGCGCACTTGGACGCCGGGGGGCGTCAGGGCCGCGGTGAGTCGGGCCGTGAACGTGGCGGGGACCGGGAAGTAGCCGGCCATCGCCGCGGTCAGTTGGCCGGCCCGGGCGGGATCCAGCTCCAGCAGTGTGGTCAGCGGCAGGAACAGTGACAGCCGCAGGCAGTCGAGCGCGTACCGGTCGCGGTCGTAGCCCGTGGCGTGGGCGCTGACGAAGCCGGGGGTTCCGATGGTCGGCGCCGGGTCGTCGGTCTTGGGCCGGTGGCAGGCCTCGAAGTCGACCAGGGCGACCCGGCCGTCCGGGCGGATGATGATGCTGTGCGGACCGAGGTCTCCGAAGACCAGGCCCGCCGCGTGGATGTCGGCGATGATCTGTTCGACCTGGTCCAGGATGCGCAGGATCCGGTCGGTGTACTGCCGCCGTTCATCCGGTCCGGCCCCGCCGGCGGCCATCGGGTTGTGCAGCGCCAGGTACTGCTGGAGGGTGCTGCCCGCGATGTACTCCTCGGCCAGGAAGTGGTGCTCCCAGGCGGTGAAGGTGTCGAACAGGGCTGGCACGCCGTCGAGATGGGCCAGGTGTCGCAGCGCCGCGGCCTCGCGGTGCAGGCGGGTCACCGCGTCGGCACCCGATCCGTCCAGGCCGGCCAGCACTCTGGCCTCACGCAGCACGACCCGCCGGTCGGTGCCGTGCTGCCGGGCCAGGTAGCTGCCGCCGCTGTTCGAACAGTGCAGGGCCTTCTCGACGGTGTACGGGAAAGCGGTCTCCTCCCCGGCCTCGCACCGGGCGGCGATCTGCCGGGCGATGAAGTCCGGCACCGGTGCCCACGGGGGTACCTGGAACCCCGGGCTTCGCTCGTCGGGGACCAGGACGCCGTCGGGGCGGGCGATCGCGGGGACCAGCGTTCCGTCGCCGTCCAGGCATTCGCGGTGGGTGAAGGCGCCGTAGCGCAGGTACAACGGTCCTTCCCGCCACCTGAGGTCACCGAGAAGATAGGGCCCGGTGCGGCCGGCGAGCAGCGCGTCCAGTTCTCGCAGGGTCCGGTGCAAGGCGGTGTCGTCGGTGGGGTAGAGCGTCATGAGCTCGCCGCCGGCGCCGTACGGGGCGTACTTGCCGTTCATGCTGTGGTGGATCCCGGGGCTGCGCAGGAACTTGACGGCCAGCATGTTCCGCAGGCAGTACTCCCGTACCAGGCCGATGACTTCGGCCGCGTCGCCGGTCCGCGCGGTGACGTGGATCTGCCAGCCCTGGTCGGGCAGGGTGTCGTCGGTGGGGCTCAGCCGCAGCGAGGTCCCGGTCTGCCGCCGGCTCCAACCCGACGGCACGGGAAGGCCGGTGGCCGGGAACAGCGGTGCCGGCGCGTCCGGAGCGGGGTGGTCGTAGAACAGCTGGCCGGGTGGGCAGTAGGCGCGGTGGTTGACTACCGGCACGGGACTCTCCAGGCATGGTCGGTCGGCGCACGACGACCGGATGCGGTTGGCGCGGCTGCTGGCGATGCTCGTGGCTGCCTGAGACCACCCCTGGCCGGCGGTGCGCGGGAGCGGCGGTGCGCGGGAGCGGTGGCGCGCGGGGGTGTTGGCGCGCGGGGGTGTTGGCGCGCGGCGCCCGGGGGATGCGCGGGGCCGTGGCGGTGTACGGCCGGCGAGTGATGGCCGGCGGCACGGCGCTCAGGCGTGCGGCGTGCGGTGCGTGGCGCGCCTGCGGGGCAGGCGGCGGTACTTGACGGATCGTCATGAAGTGCGGGCGCGCTGATCGGCGCCCGAGGTGCACACGGTCCGGGGTCGGGCCCACAACCACCCAACCAGCGGCGGATGGCACCCGCCGCTCCCTCCCCCGGACGAAACCTCGGGGGAGTTCAGGAGTTGGGCGGGGTGGAGTAGTAGCAGTCGTCGTCCCAGGCCGTGGTCGTGGTGCCCGGGTTCCTGGCCATCCCGGGCGGGCACAGGGGGTTCGTGCGCAGGACGCTCCCGCCGATCACGGGTGCCTGGGGCGCGGGCGTGCTGCCCGCGGCCGAGACGGCGCCGACGGCGATGGCGAGCCCGACCCCAAGACTGACGAGGGCACGTGTGACTTTGCTGCGCATGACCGATCCTCCCAGGCGAACGGCACCGCGAAGCGCGTGTGCGCGGTGCGCCGGATTCGTCGATCCCGGCCGCCCCTGCGGTGCCGTGTGACGACAATGTCATCCAGGGCCCCGGGTCTGCGAGGGGCCAGGTGACTCATCTGTGTGCCGTGCATGTTCAGGAGGCAAGCTGTGGGTACGCACAACACGGACGAACCGGGCCTGCTGGGCATCGACGAGGACGCGCTCGCGCTGTACCGCTGGACGCTGCTCCACGGCGTGCTGAACCCCGCCATGCTGGCCCGAGCCGCCGCCGAGCTCGCGCTGACCGAGCGGGACTGCCGCACCGCGGCCGAACGCCTGGTCGGTTCAAGGCTGTTCCAGTCCACCGCCGTCGGCCAGGGCCGGCTGGGCTGGGCGGCGGTCAGCCCGCAGGTGGCCGCCGTCGAAGTCCTCTCCGGCCAGGACGCCGAACTGCGTGCCCTGGAGGCGGACCTGCGTGACCGGCGGGAGCGGGTGCGCAGCAGCCGCGAGGGCTACGCCGCGCTGATGCCCCTCTACCTGCAAGGCCGTCAGCAGACCTATCCGCAGGGCATGATCGACCTGGTGCCGGACAAGTTCGCCGTTCGCGCGCTGCTCGACGACACGGTCAGCGCCTGTCGCACCGAGATCCTCATCTCCAAGCACGGTGGCGCCTTCTCGCCCAGTTCGCTGGAAGAGGCGCTGCCCCGGGACCTCGAACTGCTGGGGCGTGGTGTCTCCATGCGCAGCCTGTACCAGCACGCCACCCGATTCGACCCGGCCACCCGGGCCCACGCGCTGCGGCTGATCGACGCGGGCGCCCGGATTCGCACCCAGACCGAGGTGCTACCCAAGATCATCATTGTCGACGCCGAGACCGCCTTCCTGCGGGCGCGGGACGGCGGCGCCCTGGTGATCCGCGAGCCGGCCCTGCTCAGCTACCTGATCACGACGTTCGAACGCGACTGGGAGAGCGCCACCCCGTACGCCACCGGCCCCCGGATGGCCCACGAGATCTCCCAGACGCTCAAGCAGCACATCCTGGTGCTGCTCGCCAAGGGCCTCAAGGACGAGGCCATCGCCCGGCGGGTGGGGATCTCGCTGCGCACCTGTCGGCGCCACGTCTCCGAACTGCTGGAATCCCTTGGCGCGCACAGCCGTTTCCAAGCCGGCGTCATCGCCGAGCGGCACGGGCTGACCACGCCGAGCAGCCTGCCCGCCGACGCCGACCTGCCGCAGAGTCAGCCGGCGGCTCCGGAGCCAGTGCCGGCCCCCGCCCCCGCTGCCGCCGGGCCGGACCGCAGCTGCCCCGGCTGTGGCCGGCCGCTGCCGGTGGCCGGACCCGTGGGTCGCCCCGCCCGCTACTGCTCGTCGCGATGCCGCTCGCGCGCCTATCGGGCCCGTCGGCGGGACGGCGCTGCCGAGCGTGACGAAATCGCGCGTCCGCGCGACGAAATGCCGGTGGCCCGGCCGCCGTTCGAGCGGTGAAACCGGCGAAAGCGGCGAAACCGCCACGGCGGGGCTTGGCGCGACACGAAAGTCCGGCCTGCTCGCCGACAGGATCCGTCGGACACTTAGGCGCGGACGAGCTCCACCGCCTCCCGGACGTCCGGGTGCGGGTCGTCCGCCAGGCCGTCCAGCAACTCGGCGACGCCCGGGGTGGACCAGCGGCCGACCGCCGACACCAGCTCCTCCCGCACCGCGGGGTCGGGGTGGGCGGCCAGGCGGGCCAGCTGAGCGAGCGGGCCCCGGCGGCGCATCGCGAACCAGTGCAGCGCCTCCCGCAGCGTGGCCGCGTCTCCGGGGTCACCGGCCGCCGCGACCCGCTCCAGCAGCACCCGCACCGGCGGCGGTGGGCCGTCCAGCGGATGCGGCAACCGCTCCAGCAAGCGCCGCGAGCCGTATCCGCCGCGCACCCGGCAGCCGTAGCAGGTGCAGGGCCGCGTGCCGTGCGCGTCCGGGACGTACCGCCAGCCCACCACCTGCGGTGCGGCGCGGACCCGGTGCAGTTCGGCCGGCCGGATCGCCCGGGGCACGAACACCTCCCAGCCGCGCGGGTCCGCCAGTGCCGCGATCCGCCGCACCGCCTCCGCCGCGGGCACGGTGACCTGGGCGTTCCGCGCCCGGTCGGCGTAGCGGCCGACCAGCACCGGCTGCGCGTCGTCCAGCCGGGCGTGGACGGCCACCAGCCCGCCCCGGCCGCCGAACCGGGCCAGCTCGCGCAGCCACTGGTGGGTGAGGGTGTACGAGGGCAGCACCGGGAAGCAGTAGACGCCCCGCGCGCCGCCCTGGCCGTGGCTCACGGCGCGGATCCCGGACCGCCGGATCCGCGGCGCGTTCGCCGATGGCGTCAAGTGCACGAACATGACCATGAGTTGGCATGCTAGAGGATCAACGAGTGGGCGGTCGCGCCGTTTTCCCGGCGGTGCTCGCCGGTGCTCGGCGTGCTTACGGTGCCCACGGTGCCCACGGTGCCCACGGTGCTTGCGGTCAGCGGACGGGGAAGGCGAGCACCGCGGGTAGGCCGGCGGTGGCGGTGCCGGACGCGTTGACCAGGACGTAGCGGCCCCCGACAGCGCCGAACCAGCCCTGCCCGGACTCCGCCGCCTTGGTGTAGACGGTCTGCGTCGAGGCGGCGCCGGTGACCGGGTCGACCCGCTCTGTCTCGGCGTAGTACTTGACGGTGCCGCCCTTGCCCGGCGGCACCTCGAAGTACTCGATCGCCATCGGACCGCCGTCGGTCTCCGTCAGCCCGGCCAGATCGCCGTTCAGTTGGCGTGCCCAGAGCTGGTGCCCGTCCGTGCGGGAGTACCCGACCAGGTCGTGCGCGACGTCGTCGTCCGGCGTGGCGGCCTCGCAGATCACGGTGTTGCCCGCCACCACGACCGGGTAGACCGCGGCGCTGCCGAGGCCGTGCGAGTCGGTGCTGGGCAGGGTGGCGATCACCGTGCTCGGGGCGGTGGTGGGGATGGTGGCGAGGGACTTGCCGTCGGCGGTGAAGGAGAGCAGGGCGTGCGTGCCCCGGGTGTCGTGCTCGTCGACCGCCAGGACCAGCGGGTCGACGGAGACGAACCCGACCGTGTCGAGCGGCGTCTCGGTGGGGAGGGCGGACTGCCAGCGCTGGGTGCCGTCCTGCGGCGCCAGCGTGACCAGGGCCGCCCGCCCGAGTTCGTCGTTCTTCGGGTCGGCGCAGTACTCCACCGCGGCCACCTGGTTCGCGTCGGCGGCCACGGCGGTCGGCGCGCAGCCGGAGTCCGACGGGTGCAGCCAGCGCGGCTGCCCGGTGCGCGGGTCCAGCGCCTGGACACCGGCGGGCGTGCGGAGCACCGCGAGTCCGTCGGTGAGGGCGATGGTGTCGATGTCCGACCAGTTGGCCGACGGGTCCTCGTGCTGCCAGAGGGTGTGCCCGGTGGTCAGGTCGATCGCGACGACGGTGGTGCAGGTGCCGCCGGTGCGCTGGTAGCCGAGCAGGCCGATGCCGGCGGCGGGTTGGTCGGCGGCCGCGCACACCATGGTCCGCTCGGGGGCGGTGGCCGACCAGGCCTGGGTCCCGTCGGCGGTCCGGTAGGCGGCGGCGAAGCCGTCCTGGCGGACCCGGACGACGGTGGAGCCGTTCGGCCAGGCGGCGGAGGTGCCCACGCTGGGCGGATCATTCGCGGTGACGCTCCAGGAGGCCGCCATGGGCTGTACGGGCACCGGACCGCGCAGCTCCAGGAAGGCGGAGTAGCCGGGGGAGTAGGCCAGCGCCGCGCCGAGCACGCCCGCGGTCAGCCGCGTCCACCGGCTGTGCGGCCAGCCGGCGCCGACGCCGTCCCGGGGGGTGCGCAGCCGCGCGGCGAGAATGCTGAAGGAGGCGATGGCCACGATCCCGAACAGGACCGCGAGCAGCGCCGTCGTCCAGCCTCCTGACGGGCAGCCGATCTGCGCGTCGCTGCCGCAGGCCGCGTTGTCGTCGAAGGTGAGGGTGTCGAAGGCCAGGTAGACGTACTCGGCCGCGAGCAGAGCGGTCGCTCCGCCCAGCAGCGCGAGCAGGGTGTTGCCGGACAGCAGTGATCTGACGAGCCGTGATTTCACGGTGAATCCCCCCGAGTTCTTGGTGATCATGGATCATAGGGGGTGGCCGGACGGCTCGTCAGGGCGGATTCAGTGCCGCTTTCCGGCGGCACTGCTCGGCACGGAGGTCAGTGGCGCGAGCTCGCCGCCGCCGCACCCGGCCCGCTGCTGGTGCCGCCGATCACGCTGGGCGCGGTGCTCGCGTTCCTGCGCTGCGCGGCCGCCAGTGCCAGCGCGGCGAGCAGGGCCAGTACGGTCGCCACGATGATCGCGAGCCAGGCGTGCCGGAACGCGTCCAGCGCCTGCCCGGCGGAGTGCGGGGTGCCGAGCAGGCTCACCACCACGGCCACGCCGACCACCGCGCCGATCTGCCGTCCCATCGTGGTGACCGCCGAGCCGGTGGCGAACCTGGTGGGTGGCAGGGCGGCGGCCGCGGCCCCGATCAGCGTCGGCAGGGTCAGGCCGACCCCCGCGCCGGTGAGCAGCATCCCGGGCAGCAGCTCGCCCGCGTACCCGGGTGTGGTCGCCACGGCCGCCGCCCACCAGACGATCCCGGCGGTGAACAGCAGCAGCCCCAGCGCCGCCAGCCGTCCGTGCCCCAGCCGGCGCAGCAGCGGTCCCGCGCCCAGCGTGATCGGCGGCACCAGCAGCGGGCCGGGTGCGACGGCGAGGCCGGTGCGCAGTGCCGAGTAGCCCCAGACCTGCTGGCACCAGAGCACCGAGGTCAGCAGCATGCCGGCGAAGGCCACGGTGAAGAGCAGCGCGGTCGCGTTGGCGGCGGCGAAGACCGGGACCCGCAGCAGCGGCAGCTCGACCACCGGGGCCGGGTGCCGGGCCGACCTGCGCAGGAAGCCGCCGGCCAGCAGCACGGCGGCCGCCAGTGCGCCGAGCACCCGGGCCGAACTCCAGCCCCAGCTGTCCGACTTGACCAGGCCGATCGCCAGCAGCCCGATCGCGGCGATCAGCAGCAGCACGCCGGCCAGGTCGGGCCAGGGTTCCCCGGCCCGGCCGCGCAGCCTGGGCAGCACCTTGCGGCCGGCCACCAGCGCGGCCAGTCCGACCGGCAGGTTGACCAGGAAGACCCAGCGCCAGTCGGCCTCCACCAGCAGCCCGCCGAGCACCGGCCCGAGTCCGGCCGCGATGCCGCCGATCGAGGCCCAGGCCCGCACCGCGCCCGGCCGCCTGTCCGGCGCAGTGGAGTCCAGCAGCAGCGCGAGCGAGGTGGGCATCAGCAGCGCGGCGCCCACCGCCTGCAGCAGCCGGGCGCCGACCAGCCACCAGACCCCCGGCGCGAGCGCGCAGAGCGCCGAGGAGAGCGTGAAGAGGCCGAGTCCGACCAGGAAGGCGCCCTGGTGCCCGACCCGGTCGGCCAGCCGCCCGGCCGGCACCAGCAGCGCGGCGAAGACGATCGCGTAGCCGTTCAGCACCCAGGAGAGCGAGGCGAGGCTGCTGCCGTGGAAGTGCTGGTTCATCGCGGGGAGCGCGACGTTGACGATGAAGAGGTCGAGGTTGGAGACGAAGACGGCGGCGGCCACGACCAGGAAGACGCCCCGGGAGCCGGTGGCCCGCTGTGGAGGATTTGAATTTCCAACTTTCTGCATGCGACGGCACGCTAGCCGTAGTAAGTTTGGAAACGCAACCTACTCGGGTCGGCGATGGGCCGGTCGTATGCTGAGCGCATGGGTGGGACGGTCACGGCGGTCAGCCGCAACAGCACGTATGCGTTCACCAAGCCGAACCGCGAGCAGATCACGCTGCTCGCCGGGCTCGGCGTCGAAGGCGACATCCACGCGGGGGAGACGGTCAAGCACCGGTCACGCGTCAGGCAGGACCCCACACAGCCGAACCTGCGGCAGGTCCACCTGATCCACCAGGAGCTCTTCGCCGAACTCGCCCGGCAGGGACACCTGGTGGCACCCGGCGACCTCGGCGAGAACATCACCACCAGCGGTGTCGACCTGCTCGGCCTGCCGGTCGGCGCGCTGCTGCGGATCGGCGATCGGGTGGTGGTGGAGGTCACCGGGCTGCGCAACCCCTGCTCGCAGATCGAGCACTTCCAGGACGGGCTGCTCAAACTCGTGGCCCACCGCGACGAATCGGGCGCCCTGGTTCGCAAGGCCGGGATCATGGGGATCGTCCTGACGGGCGGTGGCATACGGCCGGGTGACCCGGTCGACGTCGAACTGCCGCCGGGTCCGCACCGGGTGCTGGACCGGGTCTGAGCGAACGGGCGGGGCGCCGCGCACCGCGGCACGTCCACGACGAGCGGGGAGACTATGGCAATCGGCACCGGCGGTATCCGGGAGTTGCTCGAGGGCGGCGTCCACGACCGGGTCTTCCCCGGCGCCGTCTGGGCCGTGGGTGACGCCGCCGGCACCGAGGCGATGGGCACCGCCGGCCTGCCCGACCCCGCCCGGCCCGGGGCGCCGATGCGCGGGGACACCCTCTTCGACGTCGCCAGCCTCACCAAGATCCTGGCGGTCTGGCCCACCGTCGGCAGCCTCTGGGAAGCCGGCCGGCTCCCGCTCGACGAGCCGCTCGGCGGCTACTGGCCCGATGTCGCCGGGTACCCCCTCGGCCAGGTCACCGCGCGCCACCTGCTCACCCACACGGCGGGCGTCCCACTGCACGCCCGGCTGAAGGAGCGCTACGGCACCGACCCGGCGGCCATCCGGGTGGGCGTCCTGCGCGAGGCCCTGCACCGCCCGCCCGGCGAAGCGGTCGAGTACACCGACCGGGCCGCCCTGATCCTCGGCCACCTCGCCGAACACCTCTGCGGCGAGGCGCTCGACCGGCTCGTGACCGCCCGGATCTGGGAGCCGCTGGGCCTGGAAGCCACCCGGTTCGGCCCGTTGCCCGCCGGCCTGGCGGCCCGCTGCGCGCCCACCGAGCGCGACCAGGACACCGGCGTCCGCTTCCAGGGCACCGTGCACGACCCCTCCGCGCGGCTGCTCGGTGGCGTCTGCGGCATCGCCGGTGTCTTCTCGACCGCCGAGGACCTCGGCCGGTTCCTGCGCCACCTGCTCGACCCGGCGACCGCGCCCGCCCGGGTGGGCTTCGGCGCCGCCTGGACGGCTGAGTCGCTGACCGTGCAGACCGGCCGACTGGAGCCGAGTCGCGGCCTGTTCTGGCACCCCGCGCCCGGCACCGACCCCGCCGACGACATCTGGGCGCACTACGGCTTCACCGGTACCGCGATCTGGATCGCGCCGAGCCGGGGCCGCTGGGCGACCCTGCTGACCAACAAGGTCTACTACAGCCGCGACCGGCAGCCCATCGCCGACCTCCGCAATGCCTTTCGGCGCCTGGTCTTCGGCCCGCCGGCCCCGGGACGCCGCCCGGGAGCCGTTCCTCCGAAGAGTTGAGGAAGCGTCAGAGCTCTTGGCTCATCAGCTTGTTGGCCTCAGGCATCGGCATCGCTGCGGCGAAGGAGGTGAAGCAGCCGGCGCTCAGGATCTCGGCGGCGGAGCGTTGGGCGGCGGCCAGGGCGAGTCGGGCGAAGGCCGAGCCGACGCTGATCCGGCGGGCGCCCAGTTCGGTGAGTTGATCGATCGTCAGCGCGGCGATCGGGCCGGCGGCGATCACGTTGACCGGCTTGCTGACGGCGGCGCAGACGGTGCGGACCGCCTCGGCGTCGGGCAGCCCGGGGGCGAACAGCACGTCGGCGCCGGCGGCCTCGAAGGCCCGCAGGCGGCGCACGGTGTCGTCCAGGTCGGGGCGGCCGTGCAGGAAGTTCTCGGCGCGGGCGGTGACGGTGAACGGGAAGTCGAGTTCGGCGGCTGCCGCCACGGCGGCCCGGACCCGGTCCACGGCCAGGTCGAAGGGGTAGACGGGGTCGGCCGGGTCGCCGGTGGCGTCCTCGATCGAGCCGCCGACCAGGCCGGTCGCGGCGGCCAGTCGGATCGTCTCGGCCACGGCGGCCTCGCTCGTGCCGAAGCCGTTCTCCAGGTCGGCGGAGACCGGAAGATCGGTGGCGGCGACGATCGCGCGGGCGTTGGCCAGCGCCTCCTCGCGGCTGACCAGGTTCGCGGCGTCGGCCCGGCCGAGCGCGAAGGCCAGCCCGGCGCTGGTGGTGGCCAGCGCGGCGAAGCCCAGGGAGCCGAGCAGGCGTGCGGTGCCCGCGTCCCAGGCGTTGGCGATGACGAAGGCGCCGGGGCCGGTGTGCAGCTCGCGGAAGGCGTGTGCGCGGCGGCGCTGCTCGTCAGGGGTGATCGGCAGGGGCATGGCGGAGACTCCTCTGGTGATGGCGGGTGGTGATGGCGGCTGGTGATGGCGGGTCGGGTGATGCGGGGTCAGCGCCGGCGGGAGAGGGCGACGCCGCCCAGGCAGAGGCAGCCACCGAGCAGGCTCAGCACGGCCGGCACCTCGCCGAGGATCGCCCAGGACATCAGCACCACCAACGCCGGGACGGCGTAGGTGGTGGCGCCCATCCGGCCCGCGGTGGTGCGGGCGAGCGCGTAGGCCCAGGTGCTGAAGGCGAGCGCGGTGGGGAATAGGCCGAGGTAGACCAGGTCGAGCGTGGCCGACAGCGGCGCGTGGCCGAGCTGGGTGGCCAACTGCCCGGAGAACGGAAGGCAGAGCACCATGCCGATCAGGCAGCCGAAGGCGGTGGCCTGCAGCGGCGTCGCGTGCCGCAGCGCGGGCTTCTGGGTCACCACGCCGGCCGCGTAGAGCAGGGCGGCGCCCAGGCAGAGCAGCACGCCCAGCAGCGGCGAGCCCTTGCCGCCCGACTGCGCGAGGCCCACCACCACCGCGCCCGCGAACGAGACGGCCATGCCGGCCATCAGCCGCCGTGGGAACCCCTCACGCAGCAGCCAACCGCCGAACAGCGCGACCAGCATCGGGCCGACGTTGACCACCATGGCCGCCGTGCCGGCGTCGACCTTCTGCTCGCCCCAGTTGATCGTGATCATGTAGAGGCCGAACCAGAGCACTCCGGAGAGCGCGATGCCCGGCCAGGCGGCTCGCGGCGGCAGACCCTCGCGCCGTAGCGCCCAGCTGGTCAGGAGAGCGACCGAGCCGACCGCCAGCCGGCCCAGCGCGAGCGCACCCGGGCCGTAGTGCGGGGCGGCCGAGCGGATCGCCACGAAGGCCGAGGCCCAGAGCAGTACGGAGACGGTGGCCGCGGCCACCGCCTTGGGGTTGGTGAGTCCGGGGTCGATCCGGGTGTGGGTGGCGGCGGGAGCGACGGGGGCGGCGGCTGCGGAGGGGGCACTCTGGTCCATGCGGGCCAAGCTAGCCCGGTGCTGACGGGGCGGCCAGGCAATAAGGCGCGCGGCCGCCCGGGGTGCCGGCCGCTCGGGCCGTCGGAGCATCAGGGACGCTACGGCAGTTGGAGGTAGGCGGCGCGGCCGGTGCGGCGGGCTTCGGCGACCGCCTCGACCAGAGCCAGCCGGGCCGGCCGCAGCTCCTGGCGCCAGGCGGCGAGCGGGCGGACCGCGAACTCGGTGTGCTCGGCGGGGTCGAGCCGCAGCCCGGCCAGCTGCGCCGCGTCGAGCGGGCCGCCGTCGAAGACCACGCCGATCTTGAACGGCCAGCCCCCCGAGGGGCCGACGAAGAGCAGCGCGAGCAGCGGCGGGACCGGGTGCTCGGGCAGCGTCAACCCGGTCTCCTCCAGCACCTCCCGGCGGGCGGCCTGCCACGGATCGTCACCGAACTCCAGGTTGCCGCCCGCGAACTGCCAGACCTCCGGGTCGTAGACCGACTTCAGCAGCAGCGGGTTGCCGTCGGCATCGGTGAAGTGCACGGCGGCGAACAGGACCCCGTGCGGGAGGGTACGCAGATGGTCGGCGAGCGGCAGGTCGGGCACCGCGTTCCTCCAAGCGGTTGTGCGGGTCGGGTCAGTCGGTCTCGACCACGCCGTCGAGGTAGACCCAGGCGCCCTCGTGGCGGACGAAGCGGCTCTTCTCCCGCATGGCGCCGGCGTGACCCTGCTCCTGGTAGTGGGCGACGAACTCCACCTCGCCCGCCTGGTGGAACGGGCCGCCCTCGGTGCTGCCCAGGATCTCCAGCCGCTGCCAGCGCAGTCCCGGATCGAAGTCGACGGCCGGCGGCCGGGTCCGCGGGTGCCAGCTGCGCAGCAGGTACGCGGCGTCCTCGACCACGAAGGCGCTGAACCGTGAGCGCATCAGCTGTTCGGCGGTGCCGGCCTGGGCCAGGCCGCGGTGCAGCCGACCGCAGCAGTCGGCGTAGCTCGCGGGCAGGCCGCACGGGCAACTGGTCGGCGCGGCGGTCGGGCGGGGGCGGGTGGGGCGTCGTGACATGGGTCCATTCTGACGGACCCCGGGGTTGCCCCGGGCCCGGCCGCCGGGTGGCGCCGGGCCGACGGGCCGTCAGGGCAGCTGGAGCTGCTGACCGGGGTAGATCAGGTTGGGGTTGGTGCCGACCGTGCCGAGGTTGTCCTGGTAGAGCTGCTGCCAGTTGTCGAGGTGGTGGCTCTGGGCGATGTCCCAGAGGTTGTCACCGCTCTGGACGGTGTAGCCCTGGCCGGCGGGGGTCGGGGCCGGCGTGCCGGGTGCGGCGGGGGTGGTCGGCGCGCTCGGCACGGGGGCGGTTGCGACCGGGGGAGTGGTGCTCTGGCCCACCGTCGGCGCCGCGCCGATGGTGGGGGTGGTGGTGGGAGCGGGGGCCGCCGGGGTGGTGGGCGCCTGCGGGGCGGGGCTCGCCGTGGGGGCGGTGGGGGCGGTGCTCGGCGCGGCCGGGGTGCTCGGGGCCTGGCTCGGCGCTGCCGTCGTCGGCGTGCTGCCGGGCGCGGTCGGCGTGCCGGTCACCGGCGCGGGCGTCGTGCCGGTGGGCGTGGTGGGGGTGGGTGCCGTGCCGGTGGGTGTCGTGCCGGTGGGCGAGGACGGCGGTACGGGCGACGCAGGGGGTGCGGGCGTGGTCGTGGTCGTCCCGGTCGGGTTGGTGGGTGCCGACGTCGTGGGCGCCGTGGGCGTCGCCGCCGGGGCCGTCAGCCCGGCCACCGTCGCGCAGTTCCCCCAGACGCCCGGCCCCTGGTCGGCCAGCAGCCGCTCGGCCACCGCGATCTGCTGCGCCTCGGTCGCGTGCGAGGCCACCGCGCCGTACTGGTCGCCGCCGTAGGCGACCCAGCTCTGCTGGGTGAAGTGCAGCCCGCCGTAGTACCCGTCGCCGGTGTCGGCGCTCCAGTTGCCGCCGGTCTCGCACTGGGCCACCGCGTCCCAGGTGGCGGCCGGGGCGGCGTGCGCGCCGGTCGCGGTGAGCAGCGGCAGGGCCAGACCCGCGCCGGCCACGGTCGCGGCGGTCACCGCGCGGTCGGTCTGGGTCGGGCGGCGGTGGCGGCCCGGACCGAAGAAGACGCCGGATATGCCCATGGAAGATCCCTCTCCGCACGCCTGCGAGGTGAGCTGTCGGGTTCGGACCGGGAGGTGGCCCGGCCGTTCGCGCGGACGGGTCCGGCGGACGGCTTCACCCCGAGCCGTACGGGGACGGCATTGAATCCTGGGTCCCCCGCCCCTGCCCAGAGGTGTGGTCGTGGTCCCGGGAGCGCGTTGGGCAGGACTCGGCGTACCGCGTCCGGGCACCCGCGCGGTGGCGGGCTGCTGGGGAGACTAGACGGATCATCACCTCGATAACAACCCCGCATCGCACACATCACACGCGAATCACGGCAGCCAGGCGATGGTCCGTACCGGGAACGTGCCCCCGAATGCCCGCGACTGTCGCCGGAGCCCGCGCCCCTGGGCGGCTAGGTTGGGAGCCGGAACAGCCGATCAGTTGGTAAGGAGAGGCCGATGGCCGACGAAGTCAAGATCCGCGAACTGTTCGCCGCCCAGCGCACGGGCGTCCTGGTGACGCTGAAGCGGGACGGGAGGCCGCAGCTCTCCAACGTCCTCTACGCCTACGACCCGGCCCGGGAGCTGATCCGGGTCTCGATCACCGCCGACCGGGTGAAGGCGAAGAACCTGGCCCGCGACCCGCGCGCGAGCCTGTACGCGACCAGCCCGGACTACTGGACCTGGGCGGTGGCCGAGGGCACGGCCGAGTTGACACCGGTGGCCGCCGCGCAGGACGACGCCGCCGTCGAGGAGTTGGTCGACCTCTACCGCACGCTGCAAGGCGAGCACCCGGATTGGGACGACTACCGCGCCGCGATGGTGCGCGATCGCCGGCTGGTGGTCAAGCTGCACGTCGAGCACCTGTACGGCCAGACCCCCTAGGGGCTGTCGTCAAACCCCCTTCGTCGCCCGCAGGGCGGCTTGGCGGCGTCAGGTGCGTGCTCTCGGCGTGCCGGGCGCAGGCCCTCGTACTGGACGTACTTGGGCCTGTGCCCGGTGCGGCGAGAGTGCGTGCATGGCGTCGCCGAGCAGAAGGGGGTTTGACGACAGCCCCTAGTCTCGGCCGCAACCCCGGACGGCCGGGCGGCGCAAGGGAGTTCGGCGCCGCCCGGTCCGGCGGGTTTGCCCGATCGGCGGACACCGCGCCGCGCACCGCCGCACCATAGGGGCACGCGCCCCGATCGGGATCGGCGGGCGCACCGGGAGCGAGGTGGGGCTGTGCACGAGTTGGAGCCGGCCATCGAGGCGGCCGAGGGCGATCCGCACTGGTGGTGGGAGGTGGATGCCGCGCTGATGGGCAAGGCGGCCGCCTTGGACGTGGCCATGTACTGGGCCCGTGGGCTGACCAACTGGGCGGCCAGATACGACCCCAGGGTGGCCGACGCCGACCTGGAGGCGGTGCGGACCCTGCTCGGCCTGGCCGTCTACCGTGCGGCGCAAGGCGAGGGGGTCACCGACCCGGGCCGGATCCCCACCCTGCTGCCACTGCTGACGCTGCCGCGCGCCCTGGCCAGGACCACCGCCGAGGTCAGGCCGCTCGGGTACGGGGACCGGGGCCGACTGCGGCTGGCCGACCGGGCCCGGCTGCGGGCCGCTCTGGACGACCCGGATCCGGCTGTCTTCGAGCGGCTGCGCAAGGCGACGGTCCTGGTGCTGGTAGCCAACACCGATCACGCGCGCACCGAGTTGTGCCGCCGCTCCAATGACGCGACCGTCTGGAAGGACCGCCCGCTGATCACCATCAGCTCCCGTGAGCCGCAACTGCCGGACCACGGGCAACTGCCCTGGGACTGGTACAGCACCGGCTGACCGCCCGCCCCCGACGGCGTCCGCCGGGTGGCGCTCCCGTACGCTCTGGGCTCCGCGGGCCGAACGTGCCTGGTCCGCGGGGTGCAGCGGCACTGAGCGGCACCGAGGAGCACAGGGGGAAGTCGGAACATGAGCGTCGATGACGTGTGGCGGGCGCCGGACCCGGACGCCGGCCGGCCTGACGCCGGGCAGCAGACCGGCAGCGCGCCGTCGAGCGACCGGCCGAGTGACCAGATGAGTGACCGGCCGAGTGAGCAGGCGAACGGCCAGGCGAACGGCCACGTGAACGACCAGGCGAGTGACCAGCCGGGTGCCTCGGGGCCGTACCCGCCACCGCCGCCCTATCAGGGCCCGTACCAGGGTGGCTGGCAGGGTGGCCCCTACCAGGGCGGTGGCCCCTACCAGGGCGGCTGGCCGCCTCCCGGAGCCGGCTGGGGTTTTCGGCCCGCGCCGCCCAAGCCCGGCGTGATAGCGCTGGCCCCGCTCAGCGTCGGCGAGGTGCTCAGCGGCGTCTTCACCACCCTGCGCCGGTACGCCAAGCCGCTGCTGCTGCCACTGCTCGGCGTGCTGGCGGGCGCCGTCGCCCTGTTCACCGTGTACGGCCTGGTCGGCTACCTGCTGACCGCGGACACCTTCCAGGAGCTGCGGGACCAGCCCGGCGCCGATCCCACGCACGGGCAGGCGGTCACCTTCGGCGTGCTGGTCGTCCTCGGCGTGCTGCTCCTGCTGCTCTGCTTCGTGGCGTTGTCGCTGGTGGCGAGCGTGTCCAGTGCGGCGGTGCTGCGGCATGCCGTGCTCGGCCGCCCGGTGACGGCCGGTCAGCTCTGGTCGCAGACCGGTCCCTTCCTCTGGCGGGTGCTCGGTGCCCAGGCGCTGCTCTGGCTGACCGGGCTCGGCGCGGTGCTGGTCGCGCTGCTGCCGGGCACCGTCCTCGGGCTGCTGACCGGCAGCGCCGCCGTGTTCGGCGTGCTGGCGGCGATCATGCTGCTGGTGGTCCTGGGGCTCGGCGGCTACGCCGGGGTGCGGCTGACCCTGCTGGTCCCGGTGCTGGTGCTGGAGGACCGGCGCCCGCTGGCCGCGATCCGCCGTGCCTGGAAGCTCAACGAGGGGGCCTGGTGGCGCAGTCTGGGCATCCCCTATGTGATCCGCATGATCGGATCCTTCGCCGGTCAGCTGGTCGTCGGACCGCTCTGGGTGATCGGCGCACTGGGACTGGGGTTCACCATGAACCAGCAGGTGGACCAGTACGGGAACACCGTGCAGGGCGACCCCTCGGTCTTCGGCGTGCTGTTCTGCGTCGCCTTCACGCTGTTGGGCCTGGGCCTGGCGATGGTGCTCACCGCGTCGCTCTCGCCGCTGGCCGACGGGCTGCTCTACGTCGACCGGCGGATCCGTCGCGAGGGCCTGGCCCGGACGCTCGCGGAGCAGGCGGGGATTCCCGTCCCGCCCGCCGGCCCGGGGGTCTGAGCCCGTCCTCGGGCCCGATCCCGCGTCGGCGGCCTGGACCGGGCAGGGGAAAGTGCCCCGGTCCAGGCCGGCGAACACGGTGTCGGACAGCCGCCGGCAACCGGGGGCGGGAGCTGGTGGCTGGGCGATATCCGTAGCCCCGGTGGCGGGCGTGGCGATCCATCCGGGGACCGTTCGTGTCGCGCTCTGCAGGCTGGGATGAGCCTGGCACGGGGCCCCTGGCAAAGCAACAGGCATGGGCCTGATTCCGCATTGCGTTCATTTCAGCTGGCCCCAGGGCGTATCATCCGGCGCTGACCGCCGCCGACCGGTGGCTGCCGGTCGTCGGCGGTCAACGCCGGTGTGCACATCCGCCCGCGCGCTCAGCGGCCGAGACGCGCCGCCCGCTCGGAGTCGGCCCGGTCCGGGTGCTGCCGCGGGTCCTCGACCTGCCCGCTCTTGGCGCTCGGGCCGCGCAGTGCCGAGGCGAGCGCGCCGATCAGGGCCAGCAGCGCGGCGGCGCTGAAGACGGTGACCAGGCCGTGGTGGAACGGTCCGGAGACCAGCTCGGGGAAGAACCGGTCGCCGGTCAGCGTCTGCGCGTTGGCGGCGGGCAGGGTGGGCAGCACGCCGCTGGGGCCGAGCAGGTGGCTGATCGGGTTGTTGCCGAGGAAGGTGGCGAAGAGCGTGCTCACCGGGGGCAGTCCGGCCACCTGGTGCGCTGTCGCGGCCGGCACCTGCTGGGCGGTCAGGCCGGTCTGCAGGGCGTGCGGCAGCGAGCCGGCCAGGCCGACGATCATCAGCGAGAAGAACAGCCCGATCGACAGCGCGGTGCCGGAGTTCTGGAAGGTGGAGCGCATCCCGGAGGCCACCCCGCGCTGCTCCGGCGGCACGCTGCCCATGATCGCCGAGGTGTTCGGCGCCGAGAACATGCCCTGACCCAACCCGCTGACCAGCAGCAGCGCCGCGAAGGCGGGGTAGGGGAAGTCGACCGGCAGCAGCATCAGGCCGATGAAGGAGGCGGCCACCAGGGTCAGCCCGCTGGTGGCGAAGAGCCGCGCGCCGAACCGGTCGGAGAGGTAGCCGGAGATCGGGCCGCCGAGCAGGAAGCCGACGGTCAGCGGCAGCATGAAGATGCCCGCCCAGAGCGGGGTGCGCTCGAAGGAGTAGCCGTGCAGCGGCAGCCAGATGCCCTGCAGCCAGATGATCAGCATGAACTGCATGCCGCCGCGCGCGATCGCGATCAGCAGCGCCGCCAGGTTCCCGGCGGCGAACGCGCGGATCTTGAACAGGCGCAGCTGGAACATCGGTTCGGCGATCCGGGTCTCCGCGACGCAGAAGGTGGTGAGCAGTGCCACGCCGGTGGCCAGGCCCGCCAGCACCCAGGGGTTGGTCCAGCCGGTGGCGTGGCCGCCGTAGGGCTGGATGCCGTAGGTGATCGCGGCGAGCAGGCAGGCCGCGCCCCCGGTGAAGGTCAGGTTGCCGACCCAGTCGATCCGGCCCGGTCGGCGGGTGCCGGTCTCGCGCAGGCTGCGGTAGGACCAGAAGGTGCCCAGCACGCCGACCGGCACGCTGACCCAGAAGACCGCGCGCCAGTCGATGGTGGCCAGCAGGCCGCCGACCAGCAGGCCGAGGAACATGCCCATCAGCGCGGTGATCTGGTTGATGCCCAGCGCCATGCCGCGCTGCCGGGCCGGGAAGGCGTCGGTGAGGATCGCCGCCGAGTTCGCCGTCAGCATCGAGCCGCCGACGGCCTGCACGACCCGGAAGCCGATCAGCCAGAGCGCGCCGCTGCCGCCCTTGAGCGGATCGAGCGAGAGGGCGAGGGAGGCGGCGGCGAAGATCGCGAAGCCCAGGTTGTACATCCGGACCCGGCCGAACATGTCGCCGAGCCGGCCGAGCGCGACCACCAGCACCGCGGTGACCAGGGTGTAGCCGAGGATCATCCAGAGCAGGTAGCCGATGTTGGCCGGGGCCAGCGGGTCCAGGCCGATGCCGCGGAAGATCGCGGGCAGCGAGATGATCACGATCGAGCCGTCGATGGTCGCGATCAGCACGCCCATCGTGGTGTTGGAGAGCGCGACCCACTTGTAGCGGTCGTTGCGCTCCGGCGTCCGGGGTATCGCGGTGGCCGTCATCACAGCCGCTCCGAGAGGCGCTCGAGCAGCGGCAGCGCGGCGCCCAGTTGCTGCCGTTCGGCGGGCGTGAACTCGGTGCCCAGCGCGCCGGCCAGCAGCCGTACGGATTCCGAGCGCCGCTCGGTGAGCACCTGGCGGCCCGCCTCGGTGATCGTCAGGATCGCGCGGCGGCCGTCGCTGGCGTCCGGTCGGCGGCTCACCAGGCCGAGCTCCTCGAGCCCGGCCAGCGTGGTCGCCATCGCCTGCGGGCGCACCCGCTCCAGCTCGGCGAGTGCGCCGGGCGAGTTCGCGCCCTCCCGGTCCAGCCGGACCAGT
This sequence comes from Kitasatospora sp. NBC_01266, assembly GCF_036242395.1. Lineage (NCBI taxonomy): Bacteria > Bacillati > Actinomycetota > Actinomycetes > Kitasatosporales > Streptomycetaceae > Kitasatospora > Kitasatospora sp. NBC_01266. Next base: position 7,690,751 of record NZ_CP108458.1, read on the forward strand.
ACGGACACCTCGGAGTGGGCCAGGTCGCCAGAGGCGTGGGCCTGGCGCGCCCGGCGGGCGATCCGGCCCACGATCAGCCGCAGGGCGACGGCCAGCTCTTCCGGATCGTCTCCGGGCGGTGGCCCGGCCGGGAGTGGTGATGTGGTCTGCATAAGTAATAACAATAGCTTAATCAATCCGATGTAACTACCCCCACCGCCCCGACTGCGCCCCATCCGATCGGGCCGCAGTCGGCCGCAGTCGGCCGATTAGGCCGGACGGCTGGCGGCACCGCCGTGTCGCGGGCCCGCAGCCACCGACCGGCACCGCACCTGCGGCAGCGTCGGGAGCGATACCCACCCTCATCCGAGAGGCCGCAGCCATGGCAACGCCCGCGCCGGCGCCCCAGCGTTCGTCCCCCCGGCACGCCCTGCGCCGCGAGGTCGGCATGATCGGCCTGCTCTGGGCCTCGGTCGGCGCGATCATCGGCTCCGGCTGGCTGTTCGGGGCCGAGAAGGCCGTCCGGGCGGCCGGGCCCGCCGCGCTGATCTCCTGGGTCGTCGGTACGGTCGCCATCGTGCTGCTCGCCCTGGTCCACGCCGAGCTGGGCGGCCTCTTCCCGGTGGCGGGCGGCACCGCGCGCTTCCCGCACTACGCCTTCGGCGGCTTCACCGGCATGTCCTTCGGCTGGTTCACCTGGCTGCAGGCCGCCACCATCGCGCCGATCGAGGTGCAGGCGATGATCGGCTACGCCCGGCACTGGAGCTGGGCGGACGGCCTGCAGCACCCGAAGGACTCGACGCTGACCGCCTCGGGCTTCGCGGTGGCGGCCCTGCTGCTCGCCATCTTCGTCGCGATCAACTTCCTCGGCGTCAAATGGCTGGCCCGCACCAACAGCGCGGCCACCTGGTGGAAGGTCGCCATCCCGGTGCTGACCATCCTGATCTTCGCCGCCACCGAGTTCCACGGCCACAACTTCAGCTCGCACGGCTTCGCGCCGTTCGGCGCCCGCGGCGTGCTGTCGGCGATCAGCACCAGCGGGGTGATCTTCGCACTGCTCGGCTTCGAGCAGGCGATCCAGTGGGCCGGGGAGAGCACCCACCCGCGCCGGGACATCCCGCGCGCGGTGCTCGGCTCGGTGCTGATCGGCAGCGTGGTCTACCTGATGCTCCAGGTGGTCTTCATCGGCGCCGTGCCGAACTCCGCGATCACCGGTGGCTGGGGCGCGCTCACCTACCAGGGGATCAGCGGCCCGTTCGCGGGGCTCGCCACCCTGATCGGCCTGGGCGGGTTCGCCACCATCCTCTACATCGACGCGATCATCTCCCCGGCCGGCACCGGTCTGGTCTACATCACCTCCAGCTCCCGGATCACCTACGGCCTCAGCCGCAACGGCTACGCGCCGGAGACGCTGCAGGCCACCGACCGGCGGGCGGTGCCGTGGATCGGCCTGCTGATCGCCTTCGTGGCCGGCGTGCTCTGCTTCCTGCCGTTCCCCAGCTGGCAGAAGCTGGTCAGCTTCATCACCTCGGCGGTGGTGCTGATGTACGCGGGCGCGCCGCTGGCCTTCGGCGTGTTCCGCAAGCGCTTCCCCGACCTGGAGCGGCCCTACCGGCTGCCGGCCGGGGAGGTCATCTCGCCGCTCGCCTTCATCGTCGCGGGCCTGGTCATCTACTGGGCCGGCTGGGACACCCTGTGGCGGCTCGGCGCCTCCATCCTGATCGGCTACCTGCTGCTCGGCTCGTACGCGGCCTACGCCCGGGTCAAGGGGCTGCCGCGAGCGCCCCGGATGGACTTCCGGGCCGGGCAGTGGCTGCCGGTCTACCTGGTGGGACTGGGGCTCACCTCCTGGCAGGGCCAGTTCGGGGCCGGGGCCCAGAAGAACCTGCCGCTCTGGTGGGACATGGCGGTGATCGCCGGCTTCTCGCTGGTCATCTACTACTGGGCGATGGCCGTGGCGCTGCCGGCCGAGGACATCGAGCGCAACATCGCCGATGTCGAGCTGCTGGACGCGGGCGGTCACTGAACGTCGTCAGGGAGCGAAAGTCGGTGGCCCTGCGGAGTGCCGGGACGCCGACGGCGGCCTCGCGGTGGAGGATGAGGGGAGGGCATGACCGGGCGAGGTGGACGGTATGGACGACTCCCGCTTCCCTTTCCTCGACGGTGTGGCAGGGGTGCTGGTCGACGGCGGTGGCAGGATCCTGGACTGCACGGCGGCGGCCGAGGCGCTGCTCGCCCTTCCCATCGGCGTGTTGCGCGGTCGTCCGGTCCGCGAGCTGCTCGCCGGTCCGCTGGAGCCCGAGGACCCGCTGGAGCCGGCCGGAGCGGCGCGGGCGGCCGAACCGCAGGAGGAGCGCGAGGTCGGCGCGGCCTGGGCCGGGCGGGTGAGCGTGCGCGCGGGGGACGGCCGGCTGCTCGACCTGGAGGTCCGGCTGCTGGCCCTGCGCAGTGCCGCCGGCGGGGAGCGCGCCGCCGCTCGGTACGTGGTGCTCGGCGCCCCCTCGGCCACCGCCGACCGCTGGCGCCAGGACCAGGCCTTCACCCGTGAGCTCTTCCTGCAGGACCGGTTCGGCCTGGTGGTCTTCGACCGGGACCTGCGGATCGTGCGCACCAACACCCACCTGCTGCCTTACTCCGGCATGCCGATCACCCTCAGCGGACGCCGGCTCGCCGACTTCCTGCAGCCCTCGGACGCCGCCGCCGTGGAGCAGCACCTGCGGGAGGTGATGGAGACCGGCAAGCCGCTGGTGCTCGCCGAGGAGCTGGCCAGGACGGTGATAGACCCGCGCGGCGGACGGATGATGGCGATCTCCGCCTTCCGCCTGCAGGGCGCCGACGGCGAGGTGATCGGGCTCACCGCGCTGTTCAACGACATCACCGAGCAGTACCGGACCCGGCGCCGGCTGGCCCTGCTGCACCAGGTCACCGCCGCCAGCGGCCGCTCGCTCTCGGTCACCGACAGCGCCAACCAGCTCGCCGAGGCGCTGATCGGCAGCTTCGCCGACGTGGTCGTCGTGGAGGTCGCCGCCGCCGTGTTCAGTGGTGCGGAGCCCACCCCCGACCCGAACGGGCGGCTGCTGCTGCGCCGCACCGCCGTGGCGGGTCCGCCCGAGTCGGCGCCGCCGGTCGGGAACACCGTGCTGGTGGGTCCCGACGGCGAGACGGTGCTGGTCGGTCCGGACGGCCGGGAGGAGATCGGGGGGCTCGGCGACCTCGCCGAGCCCTGGCAGATCACCGCGCCGCTGACCGCTCGCGGTGTGCTGCTCGGCCGGATCAGCGCGCGCCGCGACCGCTGGAAGGACGCCTACGAGGAGGAGGACCGCGCGCTGCTGCGCGAGGTCGCCGCCCGGGCCGGGCTCAGCCTGGACAACGCCCGCCGCTACACCCGCGAGCACCGGGCCGCGATCGGCCTGCAGCGCAGCCTGCTGCCGCCGGCCGTGCGCTCGGTCGCCGCCGTCAGCACCGCCAGCGTCTACCTGCCCACCGACACCATCGGCGGGGTGGGCGGTGACTGGTTCGACGTCATCCCGCTCTCCTCGGCCCGGGTGGCGCTGGTGGTCGGCGATGTCACCGGGCACGGTCTGCACGCCTCCGCCACCATGGGCCGGCTGCGCACCGCCGTGCGCACCCTGGCCGACCTGGACCTGGAGCCCGACGAGCTGCTGGTCCACCTCGACGACCTGGTGGCCCAGCTGCTGGTGGAGGCGGCGCTGGCGGCCGACGACGAGGAGGACGAGGAGGCCGACGGCCTGCACCCGTCCCGGTACGGCGTGGTGGCCGAGCCGGTGACCGAGGAGGGCGGGGCCCGGCGGTCGGGGCCCGAGGCCGCCTCCTTCGGCGGCACCTGCCTGTACGCCGTCTACGACCCGGTGGCGCGCACCTGCACCGTGGCCAGCGCCGGGCATCCGCCGCCCGCCGTCGCGCACCCGGACGGCAGCACCGAGTTCCTGCCGGTGGTGCCGGGTCCGCCGCTGGGCGTCGGCGGGCTGCCGTTCGAGTCGGTCAGGGTGCTGCTGGAGCCGGGCAGCGTGCTGGCGCTCTACACCGACGGCCTGATCGAGCGCGGCGAGGGCGACATCGACGCCGGGATGGCCGAGCTGACCCGGCGGCTGACCGTGGTGCTGGCCCAGGAACTGCCGCTGCCCGAGGCGGGGCAGCGGATCATCGCCGGTCTGCCGCCGACCCGGCTGCAGGACGACGTCACCCTGCTGCTGGCCCGCACCAAGGCCGTCGCGGCGGCGGACACCGCCGTCTGGTCGGTGGAGCCCGAACCGGCCGCGGTGGCCAAGGTCCGCGAGGACGCCACCACGACTCTGGAGGCTTGGGGCCTGGCCGAGTTGGCCTTCACCACCGAGCTGGTGCTCAGCGAGCTGGTGACCAACGCGATCCGCTACGCGGGCGGCCCGGTGGTGGTGCGGCTGATCCGCGCGGACACGCTGACCTGCGAGGTCTCCGACGGCAGCAGCACCCAGCCGCGAATGCGCCGGGCCCGGCTGACCGACGAGGGCGGGCGCGGGCTCTACCTGGTGGCGCAGCTGACGAACCGGTGGGGGAGCCGGTACACCGCTTCGGGGAAGACGATCTGGACCGAGCAGGAGCTGCCGGGCGGGTAGCCCGCGCGCTGGTGACGTGGTGCTGCCGTGCTGCCACAATGCCCTGACAGGGAAGGCCAGTTCGGTGCTTCCGGCGGATGGCGGGTCGAGGGTGGGTGGCGGTGGCGGTGGCGGTGGCCGAGCGGCCGGTGGTGGCGGTGCGGGTGGTCCGGGTGGCGGGTCCGGAGCGGGCGAAGGCGCGGGAGTTGGCGCTGGAGCTGGCGGCCGAGCGGGCCGGGGTGGCGGTGGATCGGCTGCGGCTGGTGCGGGCGGGCTCGGGGCAGCCGGTGGTCCACGGGGCTGATGGGGCGCTGGACGTGGCCGTCAGCATCAGCCATGTCCATGGGGTGATCGCGGTGGCGGCCGGGAGCGGGGTGGCCGGGCTCGGCGTGGACGTCGAGCCGATCCGGCCGGTCGCTCACCAGGCGCTGGCCCGGCGCTGGTTTCCGGCGGCCGAGGCGGCCTGGATCGCCGAACGTGAGCCCGGGCAGCGCTCGGCGGCCTTCCTCTGGCTGTGGACCCAGAAGGAGGCGCTGGCCAAGGCGCGCGGCCAGGGGTTGGGCGGCGGCAGGGGGCTGCTGCGCCCGGTCGCGGCGCCGGACCGCTGGCCGTCCGGGCCGTGCGCCGAGATCCCGGCGGAGCGCGAAGTGGCCTCCGTCGCCTGGCCGGTGACGGAACAGCTGATGCTGGCGGTGGCGACCCGGACGGCGGTCGGTTTGAACGTGCGGCTAATGGACGGAAACTGACGTTTCGTCAAAGCCGCGAAGGGCTCGATTGCCCTGCAGCCAGAGCGCTGTGGCGCCGTACAGTGCGGCGGCGACCAGGATCGCGGTGCGGGCTCCCGCCGAGTCGGCGAGCAGGCCGAAGACCGAGGGGGCCAGCCAGCTGAGGCTGGAGCCGAAGAGCTGGATCGCGTTGCCGGTCTGGGCCTGGAGGTTGTCCGGGGTGATCCGGGTGGCCTGCACCTGGAAGACGATCACCGCGGGCATCACGGTGAAGGTGGTCAGCGCGCCGAGCACCGCCATCAGCCAGACCCACGGGGAGAAGGCGATCCCCACCGCGCAGGTCGGCAGCAGCCAGGAGGTGACCAGCACCCAGAGCCGGCCGCCGAACAGCTTCACCAGGCGCGGCCCGAGCAGCGAGCCGGCCAGCCCGCAGAGCGCGCTGGCCGAGACCAGCGCGCCGACCTCGGGTGCGTTCGCGCCCCGGCCGCGGGCCAGCACGATCACCATCAGCAGCATGCCGGCCGCCACCGCGTTCACGGCCGCCGCCCAGAGCGCGTACATCCGCAGCGTCGGATTGCCCAGCACGTACCGGGTGCCCGCGGTGACCAGCCGGCCGATCGGCTCGCGGGGCCGGCCGGCCGATCCCGCGTCCGGGTCGGGTTCGGGGTCGAGCGAGCCGCGTACCAGGGCCGAGGTGAGGGTGATCGCGCCGAACGACAGGGCGTCGAGCAGGAACGGCAGCGACTGGGCGACCCCGTAGAGCGCGCCGCCCACCGGTGGCCCGATCATCGCGGCGGCCTGGCCGCGGGCCTGGGTCAGCGCCATCGCCTGCGGCAGTTGCTCGGAGGGGACGATCCGGCGCACCGCGCCCCGGCTGGCGCCCATGAAGAACGCCGAGGAGCAGCCCTGCACCACCCCCACCAGCATCAGGTGCGCCAGCCAGACGTGATGGCTGAGCACGGCGGGCACCACGCTGCCCACCGCGAGCAGTTGCAGTACCGAGGTGATCAGCAGCAGCCGCTTGCGGGGGTAGCGGTCGGCCACCACGCCGGCCGGCAGCAGCATCAGCAGGCTGCCGGCCAGCGTGGCACCGCCGACCAGCCCGGCCTGGGCGGCCGAGCCGGTGGCGGAGAGCACCAGCAGCGGGTAGCAGATGCCCGACATCTGGGTGCCGAGCGCGGAGACCGCCTGGCCGCTCCAGAGCAGGTTGAAGTCGAGGTTGCGGCGTAGCGGCGGGGGCGCCGGCCGCTGCTGGACGTCGGCGACCTGATCGGCCTGGTCGGCCTGGTCGGCCGTCACCGCAGTGTGACCGGGAAGTCGGAGAAGCCGCGCAGCACCGTGCCGCGCCGCACCGGCGCGCCGGCCGCCGCGAGGCGGGGGAAGCGGGCCAGCAGGGCGGGGAAGAAGACGGCGGCCTGCATCCGGGCCAGCGGCGCGCCCAGGCAGTGGTGCACCCCGCCGCCGAAGGAGAGCACGGTGGCGCCGCCGGTGCGGGTGAGGTCGAAGGTGTCCGGGTCGGGAAAGGCCGCTGGATCGCGGTTGGCCGCGCCGAGCATCAGCACCGCGGCCCCGCCGGCCGCCACCGGCACCCCGGCGATCTCGGTCTCCTTGGCGGCCACCCGGGCCATCCCCTGCACCGGGGTGTCGTAGCGCAGCATCTCCTCCACCGCGCCGCCGACCAGCGCCGGATCGGCGCGCAGCAGGTCGGCCTGGCCGGGGTGGGCGAGCAGCGCGGCCAGGCCGTTGAGCAGGGTGTCGACCATGCTCTCGATGGCGGCGCTGAACACCAGGGTGAGGGTCTGCTCCAACTCGTCCTGGGTCAGCGGCTGCGGGTTGTCCGGCCCGGCGGCCATGGCGGCGACCAGCGTCGACGTGACGTCGTCCGTGGGGTCGCGGCGCCGCCGCGCCGCCAGCGAGCCGAAGTAGCCGGTCAGCGCCAGGCCGGCCGCGTCGATCCGGGCCAGGTGCTCCTCGACCCCGCCGCCGTCCACCGCGAGCCGCAGGCCCTCCAAGGGTTCGCGCAGCGCGGGCTGGTCCTGCTCGGGGACGCCGAGTACCTGGCCGATCACCCCGATCGGCAGGTGGGCGGCGAGGATCTCGTGCAGGTCGACGGCCGAGCCGTCCGCGCCGGCGTCGGCGATCCGATCGAGCACCCGTCCGGTCAGGCCGGTGATGAACTCCCGCAGCGCCACGGCCCGGCGCTGGGTGAAGGCGCCGGCCACCAGCTTGCGCAGCCGGGTGTGCTCGGGCGGGTCGAGGAAGAGGAAGGACTCGGTGGTGGCCCGCAGGCCGGGGTGCGCGCGCCAGTCGGGACGCCGGGTGTCCATCCAGGCGGCGTTCTGCGCGTGGAAGCCGGGATCGCGGGTGATCGCGACGCAGTCCTCGTAGCGGGTCAGCAGGACACCGCCGCCCGGTGTCGGGTGCACGGGGGAGAGCTCCCGGAGCACCGCCAGGTGCGGGTAGGGGTCGGCGCTGCCCTGCGGGGTGCGCAGCGCGGCGAGCGCCTGCGCGACGGGGTCCGGGGTGGTCACGGCAGTCTCACTCCTGACGCTCCGTCAAAAGCCTTGCGCAGGCATTGGGCCGCCTGCTGGACGGCGGCCCGGCCGCCGTCCAGCACGCCGGACATGGCGAAGAAGCCGTGCACCATGCCGGGGTAGCGGGTGAGGTGGACCGGGACGCCGGCCTCGCGCAGCCGCTCGGCGTACAACTCGCCCTCGTCGCGCAGCGGGTCGTACTCGGCGGTCAGCACGGTGGCGGGCGGCAGTCCGGACAGGTCCTTGGCCAGCAGCGGGGAGGCCAGCGGGTCGCGGCCGTCCTCGGGGTCGGCCAGGTAGTGCGACCAGTACCAGGCCACCGAGCGGTGGTTGAAGAGCAGTGGGTCGGTGCTCGCGCGGCGCGAGGGGGTGTCGGCCAACTGGTCGGTGTTGGGGTAGACCAGCAACTGGTGGGTGAACGCCGGGCCGGAGCGCTCCTTGGCGAGCAGGGTGACGGCGGCGGCCAGGTTGCCGCCCGCGCTGTCGCCGCCGATGGCCAGCCGGTACGGGTCGCCGCCCAGCTCGCCCGCGTGGTCGGCCAGCCAGCGCGCGGTGGTCCAGCAGTCCTCCAGGGCTGCCGGGAAGGGGTGTTCGGGGGCCAGCCGGTAGCCCACCGCGACGGTGGTGCAGCCCGCCGCGTTGGTCAGGGCGCGGCAGATGGCGTCGCTGGTGTCGATGGTGCCGAGCGTCCAGCCGCCGCCGAACAGGTAGAGCAGCACCGGCTGGGGTGCCGCACCGGCTGCCCGGTAGACCCGCAGGGTGAGCGGGCCGCCGGGGCCGGGGATCGCCAACTCGGTCACCCGGGCGACGGGTTCGGGGTCACCGGCGGCTTCCCTGATGTCGGCCAGGTCGGCCTCGCGGGCCTGCTCGACGCTCATTTCGTACAGCGGCGGGGCGGCCGAGGCGGCGCGCCGCTCGCGCAGCGCCTGGACCTGTGGATCGAGTGGCATCGGGCTCTCCGGGTCGGGGTGCGCTGGTGCGCGGTTCGGCGCTCGGTGGTTCGGTGGTTCGGAGCTCGGGTGGTTCGGCGCTCGGCGGTTCAGCGGTCGGTGCGGCCCAGGCGCCGGCCGAGCCGGCGCACCGACTCGGCGGCGGCGATGGCGTGGCTGCGACCGCTGCCGTGCCGCCCGTCGCTGCTGTAGATGTCCCGGCGCACGGAGGCCGGGTGGGAGGTGAGGTCGACGTGCATGGCGCCGAGCTCGGCCGCCAGGTCGGCGGTGCGCTCGGAGAGACCGTGCAGCCGCTCGCGCAGCGTCGCGCGGAACTGCTCGGGTACCAGCGGCGAGAGCGAGCCGTCGAACATGCCGACCGTGAGCACCTCGGTGCCCTGCCCGCGCAACGTGCCGACGATCGTGCGCAGTTCGCCGGTCACCGCCTCGGCGTCGTAGACCGGCCGCAGCAGGTCGAAGCCGCCGCAGGCGACCAGCGCGAGGTCCGGGCGGAAGGCCAGCGCCTCGGGCAGCTGGGTGGCCCGCACCTTGGCCGCCGGGGTGTTCCGCCAGCCCAGGTTGAGGTATACCAACTGTGGTTCGACCAGCCGCAGTTCGAGGCCGATCCGCTCGGCCCAGGGCTGGGTCGGATAACCGGGGGTGGGCTCGCCCAGGCCCTCGGCCACGCTGTCGCCGAGCACCGCGAACCGGCGCCAGGGGTGCTCGGCCAGCAGTCGGGCGGCCTCGGCGGCGGCCAGGCAGTACGGATCGTCCGCTTCACTGGCCGGAGTTGGCGAGTCGGGGGGAGCTGGCAGGTCAGAAGGCATGGCTCGAACCCGATCCCTTCGTGAAATCGGCGCGCGGGCGAGATCATCGTCCGAGGGCTGCTGACGAGACCATACGGTGGCCATGGAGCGCTCGGCAACGGTATGAGCCGAACTGATCGTCAGTACCGGTTCCCAGCAGCCAAGATGGATCTCAGCAGGCCCCGCCGCCGGAGTCCCGCGCTCCGGCTCGTCGGCCGGCTCTCTCGACGGCGCCGCGCGCCGGACCCCAGAATGGCCCGGCGTGGACCCCCAGGACCCCGAGACAGGAGGCCCAATGATGGGCATGGAACCTGATCAGAGCGGCGGGTCGAGCCCCTCGCCCAGTCCCTCGTCCAGCCCTTCGCCCAGTCCCTCGCCCAGTCCCTCGTCCAGTCCCTCGTCCAGCCCTTCGTCCAGTCCCTCGCCGAACCCCGAGCAGCTGCTCGCGCTGCTGGGCACCGCCGAGGGGCGGGCCGACCCGTACCCCGTCTACCGCCAACTCCGCGCGCTGGCACCGGTCTGCCGGACCGGGCGCGGGCAGGTCTTCCTGACGGGGTACCAGGACTGCGTGGAGCTGGTCCGCGACCCCGCCTTCCGGGCCCAGGGGCCGGACTGGATGGACCGGGTCTCCCCGGGCTGGCGCGAGCGCCCCGGCAAGGTGGCCACCATCGAGGCGATGCTGTTCCGCGACCCGCCGGACCACACCCGGCTGCGCCGCCTGGTCAGCGGGGCGTTCATGGCCCGCCGGCTGGCCGCGCTGCGCCCCGAGGTGGAGCGGCTGGCCGGCCAGGCGCTGGACGCCATCGCCGAGGCCGGTGCGGACGGCGGCACGGTGGATCTGCAGGCGCTGCTGGCCCGTTCGCTGCCGGTCTCGGTGATCGGGGCCCTGGTCGGCGTCCCCGAGGCGGACCGGGGGCTGCTCCTGGACTCCATGTCGGCCATGATGCAGGTGGTCGAACTCACCGTGGACGAGGGCTCCTTGACCGCTGCCGACCGGGGCGCGGAGGTGCTGATGGGCTATTTCGGGGAACTGGTCGCCGAGCGCCGCAAGCAGCCCACCGAGGACCTGGCCTCCGCGCTGGTGGCGATCCGCGACGAGGACGGCGGGCTGAGCGAGGCGGAGTTGCTGCAGACCCTGCTGCTGCTCTTCATGGCCGGGGTGGACACCATGGTCAACCACCTGGTCAACGCCACCGCCGCGTTCCTGGCCCACCCCGAGCAGGCGGACCTGCTGCGCGCCGATCCCGCGCTGGCCCCCGGTGCGGTGGAGGAGGCGATGCGCTACGACGCGCCGATCCAGATCCTGGCCCGGGTGGCCGGTGAGGATCTGACGATCAATCAGATCGAGGTGGCGGCGGGCTCGCTGGTGGTCGGACTGCTGGGTGCGGCCAACCGTGACCCGCAGCGGTACCCCGATCCCGACCGCTTCGACATCACCCGGACCGGGACCGCCTCGGTCTCCTTCGGCGGCGGCATGCACTACTGCCTGGGCGCGCCGCTGGCCCGGATCGAGTCGGCCGCCTTCCTGCCGGGCCTGCTGACCCGGTTCCCCGGCCTGCGGCCGGCCGGTGCGGCGGTGCGCCGGGGCATGGTGCTGCGCGGTTTCGGCTATTTCCCGGTGGCGTTGCGCTGACGCCGGACGAGAAATACCGGAACCGCTCACCGGACGTCAATACGCAATTGATCAAGCCGGTGTCCGGTTTATCCGGCTAGGCAGGACGGCAACTCCCCGCTATCTTGAAATTGCTCCGCCGAACATTTCGGCGAGAGTTCCGCTATTTGATCGGAGGTGCCGCAATGTCCCGTGTGACCGAGTCCCCGAAGCCGGCCGTGGCCGAGTTCGTCGCCGAGTCGAACAAGGTCGCCGAGTTCGTGGCCGAGACCAACGTGGCCGAGTCGAACAAGGTTGCCGAGTCCACCAACGTGGTCGAGAACTGACGACGGGGTGACCCCAGGTCCGCCAGGGCCTGAGTGTGCCGGGCCGGCGGTCACCGAATCGAGGATTCGGTGACCGTCGGCCCTGGGCTGTGTCTCAGGCCCTGTCGGCGGCCTACCAGGTCACCGGCAGGCTCAGCAGCGGGTGGATCAGGTTCCCCTCGCCGTAGCGCAGATCCGCCGGCTCGACGGCCGGTCGCAGCCCGGGGAAGCGGTCGGCCAGGGCGCGCAGCGCGATGGTCAGCTCCAGCCGGGCCAGCGGCGCCCCGGGGCAGAAGTGCGCGCCCAGCCCGAAGGTCAGGTGCGGGTTGGCCGGGCGGGTGATGTCGAAGCGCTCCGGATCGGGGAACACCGCCGGGTCCCGGTTGGCGGCGGGCACCGAGACCTGCACGGCCCGCCCCGGCGCCACCGAGCCGGCCGACAGCGCCACCTGCTCGGTGCTCACCCGCAGGAACGCGCCCTCGCTCGGCACCTCGAAGCGCAGCACCTCCTCGACCGCCGGGCCGGTCAGCTCCGGGTCCGCGCAGAGCGCCTGCCACTGCTCGGGGAAGCGCAGCAGCGCCAGGACGCCGCGGGCCAGGGAGGAGGCGGTGTTCTCCTGGCCGCCGATCAGCAGCGCCGAGATCAGCTGCAGCAGCTCGCCCTCGGAGAGCCTGCCCTCGGCGTCGCGGGCCGTCACCAGCAGGTCCACCAGGTCATCGCCGGGCTGCTTGCGCCGCTGCTCCAGGAACTCGCGGACGTAGCCGACGAACTCGCGGTTGGCCCGCAGCCGCTCGTCCAGGGTGGCCGGGTCGACCGCGAAGAAGACCGCCGTCCAGTCGTGGAACAGCTGCCAGTCCGTGGCCGGCACGCCCACCAGCGCGCACATCACCGAGATCGGCAGCACCCCGGCGAAGTCGGCGACCAGGTCGCTGGGTGGCCCGGCGGCCTCGATCCCGTCCAGCAGCCCGTCCACGATGCCCTGCACGATCGGGCGCCAGCGCGCCTCCTGGCTGGGGCTGAAGGCGCTCTGGATCACCTGGCGGAACCGGGTGTGCTCGGGCGGGTCGTGGTTGATGATCGCGTCCGGGTTGTCGTTCATGTCCGCCTCGCGGACCATCCGGGGCGCGCCGGGGTAGCGCAGGTTGCGGCTGAAGCGGCGGTCGCGCAGCACCCGGGCGACGTCCTGGTAGGCCACCACGAGGTGGGCGGCGTCGCCGCTGGGCAGCGCCACCTCGCCGAGCGGGCACTCGGCCCGGCGGCGCTGGTGCTGCCGGAAGGAGGTGCCGAACTCGTCCGGCTGCAGCGGGAACGGAAATGCGTCGAGCTCTTGATCGGCCATCGTCTCCACCGGTTCGGTAAGAAATTGTCGGGACGGCTAGTGCGGGATTGCCGTCCGGTGCGCAATGATTTCCGGAGATATCCGTCCACTGGTTCAGGGAGCGTTCTGATGGTGAATAAGCCGACCACCCCCGGATTCGATGTGTCGGTCGAACTCGTCCCCGGTACCGGAGATCCGCTGTGGTGTGTCCACCCGGCCGCCGGAATCTCCTGGGAATACCTCGCGCTCGGCCCGCAGCTGCCCGGCCGGCGGATCGTCGCGCTGCAGGCCGAGGGTCTGAGCAAGCCCGACCAGCTGCCCGGCTCCATCGAGGAGCTGGCCGAGCGGTTCGCCGGGCTGGTGCGCGCCGAGCAGCCGCGCGGCCCCTACCGGCTGCTCGGCTGGTCCTTCGGCGGCCTGGTCGCGCACGCCATGGCCCACCTGCTGCGCACGGCCGGTGAGGAGGTCGCGCTGCTCGCGCTGCTCGACTGCTACCCCTACGACCCTGGGCACCCCGAGCGCGAGCCCAGCGACCACGAGTACCTCACCACCCTGCTGGAGAACGCCGGTTGTGACCCGGCGAGCCTGCTCCAGGCGGACGGCGCGCCGCTGGACGAACGGCGGGCGGCGGCGATCCTGCTCGGCGGCGGGCACCTGCTGGCGAGCCTGCCCGACTGGCGGCTGGAGGCGGTGCTGCGGGTCTTCCTGCACCACATCGCGCTGCGCCGCCGCTACACCCCGCCGCGGCTGGACGGCGACGTGCTGTTCGTGCGGGCCGCCCAGGAGCGCACCGCGCCGTTCAACTCGGCCACGGACTGGGCGCCTTACGTCACCGGTGCGATCGAGGCGCACGACCTGCCCACCGAGCACCGCCTGCTGCTCCGCAAGGAGCCGGCCGAACAGATCGGCCGGCTGCTCGCGGCGCGGCTCTGAGGCGCCGGCCGGACCACCGCTCACCGGGGCGCCAGCGGGGCGATCGTGCGGCGCTGCGGGTCCAGGCCGTGCCGGGCCCGCAGCGCCACCTTGTCGATCTTGTCGATGGCGGTGCGCGGCAGCGCGTCCACGAACTCCACGCCGCGCGGCACGTGATACTCCGTCAGCGCCGCCTCGACCCGCGCCTTCAGCTCCGCGACCAGCTCCGGCCGGTCCAACTCGCCGTCGGGCGACGGCACCACGAAGGCGTGCACCACCTCGCCCCAGCTCTCGTCCGGCACCCCGATCACGGCGGCCTCGCGGACCTGCGGGTGCGCGGTGAGGACGTCCTCGACCGGGCGGGTGTAGACGTTGGCCGCGCCCACGGTGGTGATGAGCATGTCCTTCTTGCGGTCCACCAGGTAGAGGTAGCCGTCCTCGTCCAGGTAGCCCAGGTCGCCGGTGTGCAGCAGGCCGTCGACCAGCGCCTCCTCGGTCATCTCCGGCTGGTTCCAGTAGCCGGACATCATCAGCGAGCCGGCCGCGCAGACCTCGCCCACCTCGCCGACCGGCAGCACCTCGCCCTTCTCGCCGAGGATCTGCACCCGGGCGTCGGCGAACGGGCGCCCGACCGAGGCCAGCCGCTCGGGGTGCTCGGGGTCGTTGACCATGAACGGCTGGTCGGCCACCAGCGGCATCTCGCTCAGCCCGTAGACCGGGCGCAGCACCGGGCCGAGCCGCTCGATCGCCTGCGCCAGACGGGTCGGCGAGACCGGGCCGCCGCCGGTGTTCAGGTAGCGCAGGCTGCTGGTGTCGGTCTGCGGGTCGTCCAGCAGGTCGCTGTCCAGCAACTCGGAGAGCCGGGCGGGGGAGATGAAGACGCTGGTCACCCGCTCGCGCGTGACGGTCGCCAGGAAGACCGGCAGGTCGACCCCGTCGGCCAGGAAGACCGTGCCGTCCTCGCAGAGCGTCAGCAGCACCGGCATCTGCCCGCTGACGTGCACGAACCCGGTGGTGGACAGGTGGCGCATGCCCAGCTCGCCGATCGAGCGGTAGTAGCCGGCGGCGGCCAGCAGGGCGAGGAAGAAGCGGTGTTCGTGGTGGACCAGCTTGGCCTTGCCCGCCGTGCCGCCGGTGTAGAAGAGCGAGGACGGCTCCGGGGTGCCGGGCTCGCGGACGAACTCCGGCTCCTCCTCGGCGGCGGCTGCCAGCAGGTCGGGGCCGGCGCCGTCGGGGCCGACGCAGAGCAGCTGCAACGGCTCGGTGCGGCTGCTGAGTTCATCGACCAGCTTGTCCGCGCGGGCCGGTTCGTAGATCAGCACCTCGACCTTGGCCAGCTCGACGAACTCCGCCTGCTCGCGGTACGGGGCGTAGCCGGCGATCCAGACCGTGCGGCAGCCGAGCAGGTGCAGGGCCAGTTGGAGCGCGATCGACTCCGGGCGGTTGCGCACCTGCATCGCCACCCCGGCTCCGGGACGCACCCCCTGGCGGCGCAGGGTGGCCGCCAGCCGCAGCACCAGGGCGCGGAACTCGGCGTAGCTCAGCCGCTCCTCGCCGTAGACCACGGCCTCCCTGTCGCCGCATCCGGCGAACAGCTTCAGGGCCTGCTCGACGTAGTTGGGGGTCGGCTGGTCGGTCATCTCTGCCACTTCCTTCTCTCTGTGATGGACTGTCAGTTCGCTTGCACGGCGGCCAGGACGGCGGCCCGCAGCTGCTCGCGGTCGGGCTGCACCGCCCGGTCCAGACCGATCGCGAAGGGCAGTACCGCGCCGTCCGGGCGGGTCACCCGGCGCGGCGCGGCGCGCAGCGGTATCCCCTGCTCGGCCACGGCGGTGATCACCTCGGCGGCCAGGCCGCACATCCGGTTGGAGTCGTCCACCACCACCAGCCGCCCGGTCCGCCCGACCGAGGCGAACAGCGCCGCGAAGTCGAACGGGTAGAGGGTGCGCGGGTCGAACACCTCCACCGACACCTCGGGCGCCAACTCCTCGGCCACCGCCAGGGCTTCATGGACCAGGTGGCCGGCCGCCACCACCGTGACGTCGGTGCCCGCCCGGTGCAGCCGGGCCGCGCCGATCGGCACCGGGAGCAACTCGCCGGTGACGTCCTCGCGCACGCCCATCGCGCCGGTGGGGCCGAAGAGCACCACCGGGTCCGGGTCGCGGATCGCCGAGACCAGCAGCCCGTAGGCGTCCGTCGGGGTGGCCGGCAGCAGGGTCTTCACCCCGACATGGGCGAAGAGGCTGTACGGGTGGTCCGAGTGCTGGCCCGCCCAGCCCGCCCGGGAGCCGGAGCCCGGGACCACGAAGGTGACCGGCGCGCTGATCTGACCACCCGTCATCAGGCTTATCTTGTGCGCCTGGTTGGCGATCTGCTCGAAGACCAGGAAGAGCAGCGAGGGGATCTGGAACTCCACCACCGGGCGCATCCCGGCCAGCGCGGCGCCGAGGGCGAGCGAGCTGAAGGCCTGCTCGGAGAGCGGGGTGTCGACCACCCGCTCGGCGCCGAACCGGTCCCGCAGGCCGGGGGTGAGGCCGGACAGGCCCGCGCCCAGGTCCTCGCCGAAGACGCAGACGCCGCTGTCGCGGGCCAACTCGTCCGCCAGCGCGCGGTTGAGCGCCTTGGCGTAGGAGAGCTTGGTCACCGGGCCACCTCCACCGGGTGGCCGGGGCGGGGGAGCAGGCCGTCGGCGTACAGGTACTTGAGCGCCTCGGCCGGGTCGGGGTGCGGGCCGGCCAGTGCGAACTCGACCGCCTCGGCGATCAGTTCGGCGATCTCCTGGTCGATCGCCGCGCGCTGGCCGGCGGCCAGCAGACCGGCGGTGCGCTCCAGCGGGTCGCGGGCCCGCCAGGCCTCGACCTCCTCGGTGCTGCGGTAGCGCAGCCGGATCCGGCGCTCCATGGTGTGGTGGCCCTCGTAGCGGTAGGTGCGGCACTCCAGGAAGCTCGGCCCCTGGCCGGTGCGGGCGCGGGCCACCGCGCGGGCCGCCGCCGCGTGGACGGCGGCCGCGTCCATGCCGTCCACCTGCTCGGCCGGGATGCCGAAGGCGGCGGCCCGGCCCAGCGCGCTGCCGGCGACCGCGGCCTCGACGGGGAGCGTGGTGGCGTAGCCGTTGTTCTCGCAGACGAAGAGGACCGGCAGCCGCCACAGCCCGGCCAGGTTGAGGGTTTCCAGCAGCACCCCCTGGTTGAGCGCGCCGTCGCCGAAGAAGCTCGCCACCACCCGGCCGCTGCCCTGGCGCAGCGCCGCCCAGGCCGCCCCGGCCGCGATCGGCGCCCCGGCGCCCACGATGCCGTTGGCGCCCAGGATGCCCAGGGTCAGGTCGGCGGCGTGCATCGAGCCGCCCCGGCCCTGGTTCAGCCCGGTCTGCCGCCCGGTCAACTCGGCCAGCATCCGGCGCGGTTCGGCACCCTTGGCGAGCACGTGGCCGTGGCCGCGATGGGTGCTGGTGAGCTGGTCGTCCGGGCCGAGGGCCGCGCAGACGCCGACCGCGACGGCCTCCTGGCCGATGTACGGGTGGGTGCCGCCGATGATCTCGCCGGTGCGCACCAAGGCCAGCGCCTGCTCCTCGAAGGAGCGGATCAGGCGCATCGACCGGTAGAGCGCGGCGGGGCCGGTCTCGTTCACGGCGCGGACCGCCACAGCGTCGGGCAGTAGACCGGGTCGGCGTAGTCGGGCTCGCCCCGCTGGTCCGCGCGGACCAGGACGTCGTGGTTGTAGACCACCTTGCCGCCGTCCGCCTTGCGGTAGCGGCGGTAGTGGTTCTCACCGTCCTGCAGGTGCAGCGAGATCGCCCGGCGGGGGCGGTCGGCGAGGTTGGGGCCGCTGCCGTGGTAGGTGCGGCAGTGGTGGAAGCTGACGTGCCCGGCCGGGATCTCCACCGGGACCCTGCGCACCTCGGTGTTGTTGAACGCGGCGGTCTCGGCCAGGATCCGCTCCAGCTCGCCCCGGTCGCGGTCGGCGAAGTGCCGGGTGGAGTCGTCGCCGGCCACCTCCTTCCACCGGTGGCTGCCGTCCACCATGGTGATGGTGCCCAGCCGCTCGTCGCAGTGGTGGAAGGGGATGAAGGCGGTGAGCATCCGCTCCGAGGAGCAGGTCTGCCAGTAGTGGCGGTCGCAGTGCCAGGGGACCAGGTTGCTGGCCTCCTGCGGGCGCGGCGGCTTGAGGATCAGGGTGGACTGGAACAGCCGGATCTCGCTCGCCTGCGCGAGTCGCGCGGCCACCGCGCCGAGCAGCGGCTTGCCCAGGATCGCGCCGATCGCCGCGCTGCGCCGAGCGATGTAGTCGTTGTGCCGCTGCACCTCGCCGTCGCTCGGCCGCCAGTCGGCCAGCCGGGGTGGGCGCAGCGGCAGCGGGTGGTCCTCGGCGCCGGCGTAGAACGCCTGGCTCGCGTCGGTCAGTTCGGCCAGCTCCGCGTCGCTCAGCAGCCGCCGCGACAGGTACCAGCCGTGCTCGGCGTAGAACCGGACGTCCTCGTCGGTGGGCAGCAGCTGCCGCTCGGCCTCGGTCAGGGAAAAATCTGACACAGTGTCACCTTCTCTGCTGAGTGGCTACGTTGCCGGCGGCGGTGATCCGCTCGACGGCCTCGTAGAGCGCCTTGATGTTGGCGGTGCCGAAGGTGAGCGCGCCGCGCCGGTCGATCACCTCGAGGAAGAAGGTGCGGCGGTCGTGGACCGAGGAGGTGAAGATCTGGAACAGCTGGCCGCCGTGGTCGCGGTCGACCAGGACGTTCAGCCGGCGCAGTGTCTCCAGCGGGATCTCGCACTCGCCCAACCGCTCGCCCAGCAGGTCGTAGTAGGCCCCCGGGGTGCTCAGGAAACGCACCCCGGCCTGCTGGAAGGTCTCCACCGCGCGGGCGATGTCCTCGGTGCGGAAGGCCAGGTGCTGGACTCCGACGCCCTGGTGCTTCGCCAGGAAGCCGTCGATCTGGCCGGGGCTGCGGCTGCTGTCCGGCTCGAGCAGGGTGAAGGTCACCTCGCCGGACTCGCTCTGCACCACGGTGGAGTCCATCGCCTGCGAGCCCACCTCGATGTACTCGTGGAAGATCGGCCGCATCCCCAGTGCCTGCTCCAGCAGCGTCACCGAGCTCTTCAACTCGCCCGCCGGGACGCAGATCGCGACATGGTCCAGCTCGACCAGCAGCCCCTGGGGCGGCTCGTCGGCCGAGCCCTGGACCGCCGAGCGGTCCGGGCGCTGGACGAAGCGCAGCGCGACGTCGCCGAAACCCCGGACCGCGGCGGTGACCACCTGCTGCCCATGCTCCAGGTGACCGGCCGGTGCGGCCAGCGGGGTGGCACCCGCCGCCACCGCGCGCCGGTAGGCGGCCGGCGCGTCGGCGCAGGCGAGCGCCAGCACGGCCACGCCGTCCCCGTGTCGGGCGACGAACTCGGCGGCCGGGTCGCCCGGTTGCTCCGAGGAGCTGAGCAGCAGGCGGATGCTGCCCTGGCGCAGCAGGACGCTGTGCCGCCCGGCGGGCAGCGCGGCCTCGCCGGGGTGGCGCTCCTCCTGGAAGCCGAAGGCGCCTACGAGTTCGGCCGCGGCCACCGGGGCGTGGGCGACGTAGAACTCGACATGGTCGATCCGATGGATGTTCATGGTGCGGTGACCGTCCTCTACGGGGTCTGTGCGCTGGGCTGCGGGCTCCGGCCGGCCCTGGTGCTCGGAGTCGCGAAGACGAGGCCGAGGTTGTGTCCGCCGAACGCGAAGGAGTTCGACAGGACGGCACGCACCGGCTGCTGGCGTGGCGTCGGACCGATGTGGTCCAGCGCGCAGTCGGGGTCCACCTCGTCCAGGTTGAGGGTGGCCGGCAGGGTGCCGGTGGCCAGCGCGAGGACGGCGACCACCGCCTCCAGCGCGCCGGCGGCGCCGAGCAGATGGCCGGTGGCGCCCTTGGTCGAGCTGACCGGCGGGCCCGACTCGCCGAAGACGGCGCGCAGCGCCCTCGCTTCGGCCCGGTCGCCGAGCTTGGTGCCGGTGCCGTGGGCGTTCACGTAGCCGATGTCGCCCGGTGCCAGGCCGGCCGAGGCGAGCGCGGCGCGCATCGCGTCGGCGGCGCCCTCGCCGTCCGGGCGCGGCATGGTGGGGTGGTGCGCGTCGGTGCTGGCGCCCCAGCCGACCAGGTCGGCGTGGCCCGCCGCGCCGCGCGCGTCGGCGAACTCGGCCCGCTCCACCACCAGGACGGCGCTGCCCTCGCCCAGCACGAAGCCGTTGCGCTGCCGGTCGAAGGGTCGGCTGGACCGCTCCGGATCGTCCCAACCCGAGGCCAGCGCGCGGGCGTTGCTGAAGGCGGCGGCGATCGTCGGGTGCAGCGAGGACTCGGCGGCTCCGCAGACCACCACGTCCGCCTCGCCGCCGCGGATCAGCCGCAGCGCCTCCGCGATCGACTGGGCGCCTGCCGAACAGGCCGTCACGATCGATGAACTGTAGCCCCGGATACCGTACTTGATGGCGATCCGGGCTGCCGCCATGTTGGCGAGCATGCCGGGCAGCAGGTACGGGCTGACGCCGGGCCGACCGCGCTGGAGGCGGGCGTGCGAGTGCTGCTCGAAGGTCTGCAGGCCGCCGCCGCCGGTGGAGACCACCACGGCCACCCGGCGCGGGTCCACGTCCCGTCCGATCACCAGCCCGGCGTCCGCGAGCGCGTCGTCGGCCGCCGCCAGCGCGAGCAGCACGAAGCGGTCCACGGCCTTGGTCTCGGTGCGCGGGAGCACCTCCAGCGGGTCGATCCAGGGGGCGATCCCGGCGGCCTCCAGCCAGTCGGCGGCCGGATGCTCCGGGGCCGGGCGGACCAGACCGGAGCGGCCGGCCAGCAGCGCCCGGTAGAACTCCTCGGGCTTGCGGCCGAGCGGGGAGACCAGGCCGAGGCCGGTGACGACGGCGCTCACCGGTCTGCTCCGGGCTGCTCGGTGCCTGCGTCCGCGTCTGCGTCGGTGTCTGCACCGGGGCCGGTGCCTGCGCTGGTGCCTGCGCTGGTGCCGGGTCCGGTGCTCGCGCCGTGCTCGGCGGCCAGGTGGCGTTCGCGGAGCAGCACCTTGCGGACCTTGCCGGTCGGGCCGAGCGGGATGTCCGCCTCGTCCACCGCGATCACCCGGCGCAGCGTGGCGGCCACCGGCTCCTCCAGGAGCGCGGCCACCTCCTTGGTGCGGTCCCGCTCCCGGTCGGCGCCGGCCGCCAGTTGCAGCAGGACGTCGGTCACCACCCGCTCACCGTCCCGCACCGCGACCACCGTGCAGTCCAGCACGTCCGGCGAGCCCGCCAGCACCCGCTCCTCGGACATCGCGGTGAACAGCCGGTGCCCGGCACCGAGGTCGACCGAGTCCACGGCCCGGTCCACGTGGTAGTAGAAGCCCTCCTCGTCTCGATAGACCAGGTCGCCGGTGAGGAAGTAGCCGCGCACCCTGGTCCGGTAGGTGGTCACCGAGTCGTTCCAGTAACCCAGCGCCAGCGTGGGCGACTTGGTGCCCAGCTCGCCCACCTGGCCGGGACCGAGCGGCGCGCCGTCCGGGTCGAGCACGGCGCAGTCCACGAAGGAGTGCGGCTTGCCGACGCAGCGCCCGTAGCGGCGGGTCTCCCTGGTGTGGGTGATGTGGAAGTGCGAGTGGCCCATCTCGGTGGAGCCGAGGCCGTCGACGAAGGCCGAACCCGCTTGCCGCACCCGCTGGCCGGCCACCAGCGCCTCGCGGCTGCCCTGGTCGACCAGTGGGCGGATGTGCGCCTCGTGTGCGCAGTCGCCGGTGTTCCACCACAGTGCCACCGAGGAGAGGTCGCGCGCCGTCAGATCGTGCCTGGCCAGGTCGGACCAGGTGGCGGCGAAGCCGAACACTCCGTGCGGCCGGTACCGTTCGATGGCGGCGAGCATCTGGTCGCCGCTCTGCGCGGAGATCACGGCGATCTCGGCGTGCGCGCTCAGTGCGAGGTTGAGCGCGATCAGGGTCGCGGCGTGGGCGGCCGGCAGCGCGCTGAGCATCCGGTCGGAGCCCTGCGGGCGGGGCAGTGCCAGGCGGTAGCGGATCGCCGCGTACAGGCTGCGGTGCGAGTGGGCGACCGCCTTGGGCAGGCCGGTGGTACCCGAGGAGTGCGTGATCGCGATCGGGTCGTCGGGGGTGAAGCGGTAGGCGGGCGGGGCGGCCGCCGGGTCGCCGGCGCCGAGCCGGGCCGGGTCGGCCAGCAGCGGGGTGCCGGTGTCCTGACCGAGCAGCGCCGCCTGGTGCTCCGGGTCAGCCAACAGCCCCACCGCACGCAGGCGTTGGATGTAGAGCGCGGCCTTCTCCGGGGCCAGCCGCGGGTTGACCAGGGCCGGGATCGCGCCCAGCCGGGTGAGCGCGAGGAAGGCGAGCACCTGCTCGGCGGCGGGGTGCGCGTAGACCGCCACCGGGTCGCGGGGGCGAATGCCGAGGCCGGCCAGCGAGGCCGCCCTGGCCCGCACCAGGGAGTCCAACTCCCGCACGGTGAGCGGTTGCCAGGCCGGGTGGCCGTCGATCTCGGTGTCGAAGGTCAGCATCGGCTGGTCCAGTCCGATGTCCAGGGCGATGCGGGCCGCGAGCACGTTCCCGGCGCCGACCTCGGGATCGGCGGCGAGCTTGGCACGGATCTGACGGACAGTCATGCTCGGGATCCCTTTTCCTCTTCGGTGCTGGGGTGGTGCTGCCGCGCACCGGGTGCGGTGGTGTCTGTGGGGGCGGGGTGCTCGGCGGTGACCAGCAGTGCCACGGCCCGCTCCGGCTCACCGGTGTCGGCCCGCTGTTCGGCGGCCACCACCAGCAGCTGTTCGGCCTCGCCGTCCGCCAGCAGCAGAGCGGCGCAACTGAGCGCGTCTGCAAGGGTGTTGAGGAGAAGGTCGGTCGGCGTGGCCGCCGGGTCGCCAACCGGCGGCGCGATGCACACCACCGGGCCGCCCAGGCCCCAGCGGGCGGCGACCTGGCCCGCCACGGCGTTGGGGTTGGACTGGTAGAAGAGCAGCGGCGGGACGGCGCGGCCCTCGGCGAGGGCGGCGGCGACCAGCCGGGGTGTCAGGGTGTCGCCCCGGGTGCTGGCCAGCAGCACGCCGGTGCGGGTGGGGTCGGACAACTGCTGGTCACGCAGGCAGCGCGCGGCCACCTCCGCCACCAGAGGGTTGAACCCGGCCTGCACGAAACCCGGTAACGGCGGCACGGTGTCCGCCGGATGCTCGGGCCAGTGCGCGCGAGCCAGCACGGTGAGCCGCTGCTCGGCGTCCGGGGCGGTGTCGCAGCCGGTGTCACAGGTGGTGCGGCGACGCGACGCGGTCTGCTCGATGGCGCGGCTCATACCGCCCCCACCAGCAACGCGGTGTTCGCCCCGCCGAAGGCCGAGTTGAGGCTCAGCGCGTAGCCGGTGCGGCTCGGGCGGGGCGCGTTGAGCACCAGGTCGAGATCGGCGAACTGTGGCTCGGCGGACCCGAAGCCGGCCTGCACCGGCAGTATGCCGCAGGCCAACGCCTCGATGGTGACGACCAGTTCGAGCAGTGCCGAGGCTTCGAGGGCGTGCCCGTGCGCGCCCTTGGTGGAACTCACCGGCACCGCGGCCAGCCGCTCGCCGAAGACCGCGCGCAGCGCCGCCACCTCGGACGGGTCGCCGAGTGCCGAGCCGTTGGCGTTGGCGTTCACATAGCCCACCTCGGCGGGTGCCACGGCGGCGCGGTCCAGCGCGGCCGTGATCGCCCGGGCCAGCCCGGAGCCGCCCGGATCGGGGCGTACCACGTGGTACGCGTCCCCCGCCCGCCCCCAGCCCGCGACCTCGGCCAGCGCCCGCCCGCCACGGGACCGGGCGCCGGCGGCTGCTTCGAGGACCACGGCCGCGACTCCGTCACCGAGCAGCACGCCCTGCCGATCCCGGCTGAACGGGCGCATCCGGCCGTCGCGGGACAGCGCCCGCCCGGCGTCGAAGAGCGCGAACTGCACCGGTTCGACCAGGTAGCCGGCCGCGACCACGATCCGCTCCAACTGCCCGGCGGCGATCCGCGCGGCCGCGTCGGCCACGGCGGTGCTGGCGGCGACGCAGGCGGTGGTGTAGATCCGCTCGGTGCCGGCCAGCCCGGTGCGGGCGGCCAGCGCCGAGGAGAGCGGGCCCTGTTCGGTCGTCTCGTTGCTGTGCGCGGCCAGCAGCAGCGGGCAGCCGGCCCGCTCGGCGGCGGTCAGCCCGGCCTGGGCCAGGGCCCGGCCCACCGAGCCGGCCAGTTCCGCGAGCAGTGAGCCGGCGCCGTCCAGCAGCGCGGCCCGGTGCACCCGTCGGCCTTCGGTCGCGAACCGACCGACCTCACCGAACGCCGGTGTGCCGGAAGCGATCTGATGGAACGTCAACTCCCAGTCGCGGCCGTGCGCGCAGAGCGCGTCGATCCCGGTCGCCACGACCCGCCGGTCGGTGGTCCGCGGCGACCCGCGGTCACGCATGGTCGGAGGCCAAGGCGTCGTGCAGCACCTCGACGGCTCCGGAGACGGTCTGCATCCGGTCGAGCTGGGCGTCGGCCAGGTCGAGGACCACCGCATAGCGCTGCTCCACCTCGCTGATCAGCCAGGTCAGTTCGAGTGAACCGATGGACTCGTCCAGAGTGTCGGGATCCCGGTCGCCGAAGGTCGCCAGGATGGCGAGCACCGTCGTGCGCTCCGGGGGCGGCAGCTTGCTCACTCGGCCGACACCTGGGCGCTCGCGGCAGCGGGGGAGGTGCCGGCGGGGGCGGTGCCGGCGGTGGCGGGGGTGTCGGCGCCGGGGGTCAGCCGGTCGGCCAAGGTGGTGGCGAGCTCGCCGAGGTTCATGGTGGCGAGGGTCTCCATGTCCTCGTCGCTGAACTTGATCCCGTACTCGTCCTCCAACTGCACCGTCAGGTCGGCCAGCGCCAGGGACTCCAGGTCGAGTCCGGCGGGGCCGAGGTCGGTCTCGTCGGTGACGTCCTCGACGTCGTAGTTCATCTCGCGCAGGGCCTGGACGATGAACTGGCTGATCTGATCTCTCACGATTGGTGCTCCTTCGTCGTGCGTGGGGCTGACGTGGGGTCATGCCGTGGGAGCACCCGGGGGTGGCCGGGTGAGGGGGGAAGCGGAGGGGAGAGCGGGTGAGCGAGCGGCGAGCGGTGGTCAGGCGCCGGTCTGCTCGGTGGCGGCCCGGCGCAGAGCGGCCGGGTCACGCAGGGTCTTGCCGGTGGTGGTGCGGGGGAGGGCGGGCAGCACGTGCAGCTGCCGAGGACGCTTGTAGGCGGCCAACTCCTTTGCTACGTAATGCTGGACGGCGGCGACTGTGGTGTCCCGCAGGGCCAGGTAGGCGTTGATCCCGCCGTCGTGGACGACCACGGCCTCGGTCACGCCCGGTGCCGCGGCGATGGTCCGTTCGACCTCGGTGAGGTCGACCTTCAGGCCGCCGATCGCTACCTGGGAGTCGAGCCGGCCCAGAATGCTGACCAGGCCGGTCGCCGGATCGATGGTGGCGGCGTCCCGGGTGTGCAGCCAACCCTCGCTCCAGCGGCTGGGATCGCTGAGGCCGAGGTAGGGGCAGGAGGCGGCGGCGATGAGCAGCTCGCCCTGCGCCACCCGCAGCTCCATGCCGTGCGCGGGCTGCACCGCAGGATAGTGACGGCCAGTCAGATCCGTTGCGATCATGCCGAGTTCGGTCATCCCGAACATGGTCCCGAGGGGAACGTCGAAGCGTTCGCGGAACGCCTCGGCGAGCCCTGGCCGGGTCAGCTCGCCGGCGACGATCATGCGGCGCAGCGCCGCGGGCCGGTCCGATGTCCGGGGCTGGGCCGTCGCCGCCGATCGGTCCTTGGCGGGTAGCGCGGCCAGCAGTTCGGCGTAGAACGGCACGCCGAGCACGGTGGTGGGTCGGTCGTCGGCCGCCACGGCCTGCAGGATGCCGACGCCGGTCAGCCGCTCGGGGAAGTGCAGCTGTACTCCGGCGTGCAGACTCTGCAGCAACCCGCCGACCAGTCCCAGGACATGGACTGCGGAGGCCAGCAGCACCACCCGCTCGCCCCGTCGCGGATAGTCCAACAGCCGGTCATAGCGGTCGAGTTCGCGGATCAGGGCGTCCGGACCGCGGGCGATCACCTTGCTCGGGCCGGTGGAGCCCGAGCTGAGCTGGATCAGGCAGTGCGCGCTCGCCGCCGCCCGGCCGTCCGGGCGGCGGGTGAGCACCGGGTCGACCTGGCTGTAGCCGCGCATCGCGGCGCCCCCGGCCGCCCCTGCCGTCACCAGGAACTGTGGGGCGAGGCGGTCCAGCGCGCGGGCGACCTCAGCCTCGGTCAGCCGGTGGTCGAGCAGGCTGACCTGCGCGCCGATCCGCCAGGCCGCGAGCAGGACGGTGATGTAGCCGAGGGAGGGCGGTAGTCGCAGGCTGATGGTGCCGCCTGGTTGGAGGCCGACCCGGGAGAGCTGGTGCTGCTGTTCGGTCACCAGGTCGATCAGTTCGCCGCGAAGCACGCTCCGGCCCAGGTGCAGGCACGGTTCGTCCGGTTCGCCGGCGAGGAGGTAGCGGTCGACCCAGCCGCCGAGTGATAACGGCTGGGGTAATGGTCTCGGGCCGTTGGAATCCGACAACGCGACTCCCAGTTAGGGGGGTTGCGAGAAATAGATGTGAAGAATGCTGTTCCGTTCCCGTGTCGTGAGACTCCCACAGCCGCCGATCCAGGGTCAAGGCTCTCGTGACGCCGAATGATCAGAACCTCAGCTGAGATGAACGAGGACTGTCTTCCCTGGCCTGGAAGAGGAGTTGAGCAGGCCACGATGGCCAGGTCAGGACGATGAAGTCGCCGAAATGCGTGACGTCCGTGATGATCTGTTCCATACTCAGTTGTGCTTGGCAGCAAGAGAGTTGATCTTCCCGGACAGCTCCCGGACGGTGGGCCTCGAGGGTGTCCGACGGGGCGGAGCCGGAGGGCGGGTCCGGGTGGTCGGCCGGATGACAGTCACCGCTCGCGGACCTCTCGCGTCTGCCCGGCGAGTCGTGAGCGGAAGCGGTGTAGCGTCGTCGGACGGCAGCGGACGGACGACCCGGGAGGAGCACATGCGGCGACGGAGTGCGGGTCCCGCCGGGCGTCGGGTCCTGTCACGGGTAGGACTGCTGCTCCTCACGCTGCTCCTGACGCCGGCTGCGGCCGGCTGCGGCGGACCGGACCGGCCGCGCCCCGGGCCGCAGCGGGCGCTGCCGCCGACCCGTCCGGTGATCGGGATCGCCTACGGTGACCGGCTGGTCTGGAACTCGGACGCCGACCTGGGCGCCGCGCTGGACACCGCGGTCCAGGTGGGAGCGACCACCGTGCGCGCCGATCTGTCCTGGGACGACGTCCAGCACGACGGGCGCGGGCAGTACGCCTGGCAGGGATTCGACCGGGTGGTCACGGCCGCTGCCGCGCGCGGGCTCACCGTGCTGCCGGTGCTCACCGGCACGCCGCCGTGGGCCCGTTCACCGGGCTGCGCGGTGCCGGCCTGCGGCCCGCACGACGCCGCGCAGTTCGCTGCCTTCGCGGCAGCCGCGGCCGGCCGCTACGCGCCGCGCGGGGTGCACGACTGGGAGATCTGGAACGAGCCCAACACGGCCGCGTTCTGGTCCCCGGCCCCGGACCCGGTCGGCTACGCGGCCACGGTCCGGGCCGCCGCCGCTGCCCTGCGCCACGCCGACCGGCACGCTGTGGTGGTCCTCGGCGGCCTGGCTTCGGTCACCGCCAAGCAGGGGGATCTGACGGCGACCGACTTCCTGGCACAGGTTGCCGCCCACGGTGGGACCCGGGTGGTCGACGCGGTCGGCTACCACCCCTACAGCTATCCCTATCTGCCCAGTGCCAGCACCTCCTTCGGTACCGCCTGGGAGCAGATCGACCGGACCAGGACCAGCCTGCGCAGCGTGCTGACCGCCACCGGCACGCCCGGACTGCCGATCTGGATCACCGAGGTCGGCGCGCCCACCGGCGGTCCGGGTGCGGCCTCGGACGGTACTCCGACCGACATCGGGCCCGACACCACCCACGTCACCGAGGCCCGCCAGGCCCAGATCGCGGCCGACGCGGTGCGCACGGCAGCCGCCGATCCGGGGATCGGCGAGCTGATCTGGTACACCGACCGGGACAACGCGGCGGCCACCGGCGGGGGTTCGAGCGGCAGCACCGAGGACTGGTACGGGCTGCGCCGGGCCGACGGCAGCGCCAAGCCGGCCCTCGACGCGCTGCGCGCGGCCGTCGCCCAACTGCGGGCCGGCGCGAGCGGGCAGGCCGGCGCGACCGAACAGGCCGGTGCGACCGTGCAGGCCAGCGTGACCGTGCAGGCCGGTGCGACCGTGCCGGCCGCCGCAGCCACCACCACCGGTGCCGGCGCCCAGCAGGCCGTCAGCCCAGCGCCTTGAACAGCGCCAGGTAGCGGCCCGTCAACTCCGGCCAGGCGTACCGCTCGGCGACCTCCCGGCGCCCCGCAAGGCCCAGCCGCTCGGCGGTGCCCGGCTCGGTGAGCAGCCGCCGGCAGGCAGCGGCCAGCGCGGCCGGGTCGCCGGGCGGCACCAGCAGCCCGGTCACACCGTCGGCCACCACGTGCGGGATGCCGCCGACCGCCGAGCCGACCACGGGAGTGCCGCAGGCCATCGCCTCGATCAGGGCCATCCCGAAGGACTCGGCCGAGCTGAGCGAGGGCAGCACCAGCAGTGCGGCCGACTGGAGTTCAGCGACCAGATCGGTGCCGGTGAGCGCCCCGGTGAAGGTGACCCGGTCGGCCAGGCCGAGCGTCTGGGCCATGGCCCGGTGCTCGGGTACCGCGTCGCCGTCCCCGACCAGGCGCAGCCGGGCCTCGGGCAGGTCGTTCAGTGCCGCGAAGGCCTCCAGCAGCACCGGCACGCCCTTCCAGGCCGAGGTCCGGTCCAGCCGCCCGACGTAGAGCACGGTGGCGGTGCGCCGCGCCAGTGGCGGCCCCGGGGTGAACCGCTCGAGGTTCACCCCCGGCGGGATCTGCCGGGCGCCGCGCCGGCCGGCCGCCAGGGAGACCGGCGAGACCGCGACCAGCGCTCGGGACCGGGCGAACACCCTTGGCAGCAGCAGGCGTTCGTAGGCGCCGATGATCCGGTCCACGCCGCGCCGACCCTTGCTCATCGAGCCGGCGTGGTAGGTCAGCACGGCGGGCCGCGAGCCGCTGACGGCCACTGCCAGATCGCCCAGGCCCGGCACCGGGGCGTGCGCGTTGACCACATCCACCTCCAGCCGGCGCAGCCAGTAGGGCAGTTGCCACAGCCAGAGCGGGTTGACCGGGGTGTTGGAGAGCCGGGCCCAGGTGCCCAGCCGGATCACCGGCACGCCGTCCTCGACCTGGACCGTGGTGCGTCGGCCCGCCGTGTTGCTGGTGATCACGGCGGCCCGCAGCCCGGGGTCCGCGGCCACCGCCCCGGCGATCCGGGCGGCGTAGTGCTCCACCCCGCCGATCTTCGGCGGGTAGTACGGCGCGACCACCGCCACCGCGCGCCGGCGGGTGCGGGCGAGCGCCCGGTCGAAGACCTCGGCGGTCCGGTCGGCCTGGCGATCCCAGGAGAGTGTGCCGGCCACCCGGTCGCGGCCCGCCGCCCCGAGTCGGGCGGCGAGCTGATGGTCAGTCAGAACCCTGACCAGTGCGGCGGTCAGTCCACTGTTGTCGCCCGGGTCGGTGAGCAGCCCGTGCCCGCCCTCGGTCACCAGCGAGGGAATGCCGCCGACCCGGGTGCTGACCACCGGGCGGCCGCTGGCCATCGCCTCGACCAGCACGGTGGGGAAGCTGTCGTAGTGGGTCGGCAACGCCAGTACCCGGGCCCGGCGGTAGGCCTCGGCCAGCTCGGGGCCGCACAGCCGACCGAGGAACCGGACCCGGTCGGCGACGCCCAGCCGGTGGGCCAGCCGCTGGTACTCGCGGGCCGCCGAACCGTCACCGGCCACCTCCAGCCTTACCTCGGGAAGCACTTGGGTGATCGCGGCGACGGCGTGCAGCAGGTCGGGCAGCCCCTTGTACGCGGTGGCCCGGTCCAGCGAGCCGGCGAACAGGATCAGCGGCTCGGCGGGCACCGGGCTCGCGCTGAAGCGCCGCAGGTCCACGCCGGGCGGGATGGTGACGGCCCGGCCGGCGAAGTACCGGGCCAGGTCGGCCCGGACGTGGTCGGAGGAGCAGATCAGCTCGTCGGCCCGGCGCACGGTGCCGGCCAGCACGGTGTGCTCGTAGAGGGCGCAGGCCGCGGCGCGCAGCGGGTCGCTGCGGCGCATCCGGCCGGTGTGGTAGGTCAGCACGAAGGGGCGGCCGCCGCAGGCGCGGGCGGCGGCGTCGGCGAACAGCGGCACCGGGGCGTGCGCGTTGACCAGATCGACCCGCTCCTGCTGGATCAGGCGGCGCAGCGCCCGCTGCCAGCCGGTGCCCACCGGGGTGCGGGAGATGCGCAGCGGGGCCGGCAGGCGGTGCACCACGATGCCGTCCGGCTGCTCCAGTCGTCCGGTTCGCAGGCCCCCGGACGGCGGCTCGCTCGGGTGCGCCGCACCCGGGTCGGCTCCGCCCGCGGTCGCCGCGACCACCACCCGGTAGCCGTGCCGGTCCGTCAACTGCCGTGCCAGCTCCCAGGTGTACTGCTCAACCCCGCCGAGGTCCGGCGGGAAGTAGGGGGTGGCCAGCAGCACCGTCGGCCTGCTCGCGCGCTCGCTCGCGCGCTCGCTCACGCGCCCGCTCCCACCGGGCGGCGCTCGGCGGCGGCGCGCAGCAGCCCCGGCAACTCCTCGGCCCGGGCGACGTAGCCCGGCAGCCGGGTGGCCAGGGTGTGCAGGTACTCGCCGCGCCCCGCGTCCAGCCGGGCCAGCAGCGTGCCCAGGCTCGCGGTGGACACCTCGGCGATCGGCAGCACCCACTGCTCCAGCCCCAGATCGCGCATGATGCCACGGGTCTTGTGCTCGTACTCGATCGCGATGCACGGCACACCGCTGGTCAGCGCGAAGATCACCGAGTGGAACCGGGTGCCCAGCACCCAGGCGCACTCCGCGTACAGGCTCTTCAACTCGCGGAAGTCGACCCGGTCGTCCACCCGCAACGGGGGTGCCGCGCAGTAGCCGGCGATCCGCCGCTCCACGATCCGGTCGTCGTCGCCCAGGTAGTCGGTAGTGACCTGGGGGATCAGCACCACCTCGGAGCCGCCGGCCCGGATCGTGTCGATGGTCGAGGCCAACGCCCGTTCGTAGAGCTGCTGTTGCTCCGGGGCGAGCCACTGACGGGCCGTCACCCCGACCAGTGGCACCTCGGCGGCCACGCCGAGCCGCTCCCGCCAGTCGCCGAGAGCGGGCGGCGCGAAGGCGAAGCCGGAGTCGACCGAGCGGCGCACCGGCAGCCCGCGCACCCCGCATCCGGCCAGGATGTCCACGCTCACGTCCTCCCTGGCCAGCGCGAACGCCGCGCGGCGCACCACGTGGGCGGCCAACCGGCGTTGGGCCGGGGCCGGGAACGGGCCGAAGGACTGCGGGGCCAGCACCACCGGCACGCCGCGCCGCTCGGCCAGCAGCAGCGGCAGCACCACGTAGAAGACGTTCTGGTAACCATCCAGCCCCGGACGGGCGTTGAAGTAGCCGCCGCCCATCGAGACCACCAGGTCGGCCGCGGCGACCGCGTCCGCCTCCCGGCGCACCTCGGCGGGCAGCAGCGGGCGCAGCACCCGGCTGACCGGGCGGGACAGCAGCAGCGTGAGCGGGGCGGCCAGCATCCCGGCGGCCTTGCGCAGGATCCGGCGCGGGGTGGAGACGGTGGCGTCGGCCACGTAGCGGCGGATCGACCCGATGTTCTCGACCCCCTCGAAGGCCGGATGGACGCGCGGGTCCTCCATCCCGGCCACCTGGATCCGGGCCTGCGGGAACGCCGCGCGGACCTGGCGCAGGCAGACCGCGAGCAGCGCGGCGTCGCCGGCGTTCTCGCGCACATAGGCGTTGACGACCAGGATGTTCATGCGGGGACGCTCCGTTCGGAAGGGCGGTGCGAGGCGGCTGGGCGGTGCACGGCGGCCGAGTCGGCCGAGGCAGCCAGACCGGCTGAGTTGTCCGGGTCGGCCGGCCCGGCAGGAGAAGCGGCCCGGAGGTGGGGCCGGCGGCGCAGCGCGACCAGCGCGACCAGGCCGGAGGCGAGGTTGCCCAGCCCCCAGGCCCAGCCGAACCAGAGCAGCCCGTGCCCGGCCCACAGCAGGGCCAGGCCGATGGTGACCACCGCGTAGACGACGTTGCTCCAGACCAGCGCGGCCATCCGCTGGGCTAGTTTGACCGCGAAGCTGGCCCAGGTGTTCAGCGCGACCGCGGCCGTGCCCAGCGCCAGCACCACCAGCAGGCCCTGGGCGCGGGCCGGGTAGTCGCCGCCGAACAGCCGCAGCAGCAGATGGCTGCCGCCGGCCAGCACGGCGGCGGCCGGCAGCTGCACCAGCGCGATCAGCTTGGCCGACCGGCGCAGCACCGGGGCGAAGCGGGACTCGTCGGCGGAGATCTCGGCGAACATCGACTCGCTCACCGCGAACGAGACCGCGTTGGCCAGGTTCGCGACCTGGAAGGCGACAAAGTAGTAGGCGGCGGCCGAACTGCCCAGGCGCTGCAGCACGATCAGCGGCAGCACCAGCAGCGGCAGCAGGTTCAGCAGGCTGGACAGGTAGGTGGCCAGCGAGAAGCCGAGCCGCTCACGCAGCCGGGTGCCGCCGCCGGTGAGTTGGAAGCGCAGGCCGATCCGGCGGCGCAGGAACCAGAACGAGGCCAGTACGGCCACCACCGAGCCGGCCCCGCTCGCGGTGACCAGGCCGAACGCGCCGAGCCCGGTCAGCAGGAACGGCAGCCCCAGCTTGGCCAGGCCCTGCAGCACGCCGTCGACCAGGGTGTTGTACTGCGCGAGCCGCTCACGGATGAAGACCGCGTCGGTCAGCAGGTTGACCGCCGCCAGGGCGCAGAAGAGCACGACCGACACCGCCTGCACCGGGTCGGCGCGCACCGCGAGCAGCCGGCTGCCGTACCAGGGCAGCCCGAGCAGGTAGCCGGTGCCGAGCAGGCAGCCGACCGCGAAGACCACCAGCGCCGCCCGGGTGATCTGCGCGTTCCGCCGCTCGGGCGCGGCGGGGAAGCGCACCAGGGTGTTGTTCAGGCCGCACAGGCTGAAGTAGGCGATCAGCGAGATGGCGTTGGCCAGCGAGGTGGCGGTGCCGACCTGGGCCGGGCTGAACAGGTGGGCGGCGGCCACCCAGAAGAGGAAGCCGAGGCCCGCGGTGGTGACGGTGGCCGCCAGCAGGTAGGCGGAGCTGCGGGCCACCTGGTCGGGACCGGTGCGCTCAGCCGGGGTCGGCCTGATCCGTGCGTGCTTGGCCGATGCGGGCATGGCCTGACTCCTCGGGCGGGCGGGCCGCGCGCAGCCGCAGGAGCAGCAGCGCGACGGCGGACAGGGCGAAGCAGCCGGCCGCCGTGGTTCCCTCGGTGGGGACGGTGGCGAAGTGGGTCAGCTGCCGGTCGATGGTCCACGGATGGGTCAGCGAGTTGACGCACAGATAGGCCCAGGCGAGCAGCGGATAGCCGGTCAGGGTGCGCAGCAGGGCCTCGACCCGGTCCCGGTGGGCGCCGCTCGGTCGCCACCACGGCGGTGCGGCGGGGCGCAGCCCGCGGCTCAGGTGGGCCAGCGCGGAGAGCGCGAAGCACAGGGCGCCGAAGGTGTCGCGGCGCAGTGGCAGCCAGGAGCTGAGCGGGCCGGACAGCGAGTCCGGGCGGCAGGCGGCCCAGACGGCGATGTACAGCCAGCCGAGCAGGCCGTGGACCAGCGCCACGTCGAGCAGCGGCCCCACCGCGCGCCGCGCCCGGGCCGTCCACCGTGCCAGGGCTGCCCACCGGGCCCGCGGCGGCCGGCGGTTCATCCGGGCCCGGCCGCCGCTGCTGCTGCCGTCGCGGCCGGCACCTCGCCGCCGGCCGCCGCGTAGTGGCCGCGCAGCGCGTGGACGTGCTCGGGCCAGCCGAAGCTGCGTTTGGCGTAGGCCCGTGCGTAGTGGCCCATCCGTTCCCGCCGGGCGGGGTCCGCGGCCAGCGCGGCCAGCTCGGCGCGCAGCCGTTCGGCGTCCCGGGGGAGCAGGCTGACGCCGGTCCGGTCCAGCGCGTACGGCGCGTATCCCGGATCGTCGGTGGTGACCACCGGCAGGCCGGCCGCCATCGCCTCCTGCACGGTGAGCGGGAAGCCCTCGGCGGTGGAGGGCAGCGCGAAGACGTCGCAGGCCCGGTACGCCTCGGCTACCTGATCCTGCGTCAGATCGCCGAGGTGATGTACCCCTTGGGCGTCGGTGACCGGGACGCCCGAGCCGCCGGTGCCGACGAAGACCAGGTCGTAGTCGGGGCCGGCCGCCGCCCGCAGCAGGTCGTAGCCCTTCTTCGGGACCAGCCGGCCGACGAAGAGCACCAGCACCCGGTCCAGCGGCAGCCCGAACCGCTGCCGGGCCCGGCGCACTTCGTCGGGCGAGTCGGCCGGACGGAACCGCACGGTGTCCACGCCGTTGGCCAACTGCCGTACCGCGGAAGGCTGGGCGCCGTGCTCCAGGGTGAAGCGGCGCACCGAGTCGTTCAGCACCAGCACCCGCCGGGCCCGCCGCAGCAGGGCCCGCCCGAAGGTCCGGTAGACCGCCCGCTGCACCCCGCGCACCAGGGCCGAGGGGTGCGCCACCAGGCCGACGTGCTGGGTGAGCACCAGCGGAGTGCCGGTGAGCAGGGCTGCCACCCAGGCGGCCCAGGAGGTCGGGTAGAGGCAGTCGTGCACGTGGACCACCTCGGCCCGGCGGGCCTCGCGCACCGCCCGGGTCAGCAGCCCGGGGCCCGGCACCGGGAACGGGACGCCGGTGCGCCGCTCGATCCCGTTCCAGGCGGCCTGCCGCAGCACCGTGACGCCCGCCTCCCGGTCGGCCGAGGTGCGCCGACCACCGCTGGTCAGCACTGTCACCTCGACGCCCTGGCCGGCGAGTTGCTCGGCCTCGTGGCGCACCACCTGCTCGATCCCGCCCACGTGCGGCGGGTAGTAGTGGCTGACCAGCAGCACCCGGTGGGCCCGTGCGCCGCTGGGTCCGCTGGGTCCGCTGGAGCCGGTGGCGTCGGCGCTGCTCGCGGTCATCGGAAGATCTCCGCTCCGTTGCTGCTGTAGATCTCGTTCTTGGTGCTGTCGAGCAGGTTCATCGGGTAGCGGTAGGTCACCAGATCGCCTCGGTAGAAGGTGGTCGCCTCGTCCTTGGTCACCGTGGTGGTGCCGAGGAAGACATAGGAGTTCGTCCCGATCAGGGTCGGATAGATGTCGTCCAGGGCGCGGCCGTGGATCAGGGTCTGCAGCCGGCTGAAGGTGTAGCGGTCGGTCTGCACCTCGGACTGCACGTCCTGCCGCTGGTCGTCGCTGGTGAGCTGCTCCAACCAGTTGATCGCGGTGCGCTCCTGCGGCTGCACGTAGTAGATGTCGTAGTACTGGCCCGCGTTGTTGAGGTTGAGCTGCGGCGGGTAGCCGCCGACCAACTGCGGGACCACGCCGGTCAGATCGAGGAAGAAGGCGACCGCCAGGGTGCCGGCCAGCGGCAGGGTCCAGCGTTTGGCCCAGCGGAACACCCAGAGCGAACCGGCCGCGATGAACGGGCCGAAGAAGAGCAGGCCCTGCTGGAAGGCGCGCAGCACCCCGTAGTCCACCGACAGTTGGGGCAGCACGGTGAG
The DNA here is from genome assembly GCF_036242395.1 of Kitasatospora sp. NBC_01266. Taxonomy (NCBI): domain Bacteria; kingdom Bacillati; phylum Actinomycetota; class Actinomycetes; order Kitasatosporales; family Streptomycetaceae; genus Kitasatospora; species Kitasatospora sp. NBC_01266. The sequence goes on from NZ_CP108458.1 coordinate 7,726,118, forward strand.
CAGGCCGATCACCGCCACCATGGCGATGCTCAGGGTGACCTGGTCGCGCGCGGGTCGGAAGGACCGGCGGCGGGACCAGAGGCAGACCGCGAGCCCGATCAGCAGCAGGAGTTGCAGCAGGTCGGCGGCCCACTTGCGGACCAGGGTGTTGGCGCCCACCACGTTCAGGCCGGTGCGCTGCAGGGCCCGGCCCAGTGCGGTGAGCGGCAGGTTCGGCTCGCTGACCGCCTGGATCCGGTACTGCTGCACCTGCTGCAGCGGCAGGTAGTCGCCGGCCGCCCGGCTCTGCGTGGTCAGTTGCAGGGTGTCCTGCTGGTACTGGCTCAGCCGCTGCTGCGGGCTGACCGCCTGCCCGCCGAGCAGGCTGTAGGAGGTGTCCGAGGAACCGGACTGCGCCTGTGCCGGGTCGACGGCCTCCTGCACGGTCGCGCTGACCGTGCTGCGCAGTTGGCCGCCGGTGCCGGTGAGCGGTCCGGTCCACAGCACCGCGGCCACGGCGGTGGCCAGCACCATCCACCAGGTCACGAAGCCGACCGCCGCGCCGCGCTCGCGCCCGGTGCGCCGTGCCCGCAGCCGGGCCGCCAGCCGCCAGAGGTGGTCGGTGGCCAGCGCGAACGCGAGCACCAGGACCACCACGTAGGTGGTGGAGTAGTGCGAGAGCACCACGCCGCCCATCAGCCCGGTGAACGCCACCCGGCGCCGCGCCAGCGGCCGGCCGCGGTCGGTGAGCACCACCATCGCGCCGCCCAGCAGCAGGAAGGCGATCTCCTGGCGGGCCAGGTAGGTCATGTCGGTGAAGAACGTGGGGAAGGCGACGAAGTAGAGCGCCGAGAGCAGCGCGACGATCCGCTGGGCCACGTTGCGCACCGAGCGGTAGACCATCGGCGCGATCAGCGCGAACAGCAGCGGGAAGAGGGCCTTGAAGACGTACAGCCCGCTGATCCCGGTCAGCCGGGCGAACGCGGTGGGCAGCAGGGTGATGCTCAGGCAGGCGTTGTACGGGTCGCGGAAGGCGGCGATCTGCCAGCGCTCGGAGGTGAACGCCAACTCGAAGACCTCGTACTCGCGCTGGATGTCGTGCCCGGTGATGAACCAGCCGCGCAGCGAGGTGAGCAGCAGCAGCGCGGCCGCCAGCAGGAACAGGCCCAGGCCCAGCACCGCCTCGGGGTAGCGCCGCCGCCCGCGCAGCAGTTGGACGAAGAGCCCGGCCATCGCCACCAGGGCGAGCATGGCCACGGTGTCGCCCAGGCCGTTGTTCAGCCGGATCGCGCCCGCCACGCTGAGCAGCAGGCAGCCGCCGCCCAGCAGCGCCACGGCGCGCAAGCCCGGGACGCGGGAGCGGCCGGCTGCTGTGCGCCTGGCTGCTGAGCGCTCGGCCGCCCTGGGCCCGGTGACCCCGGAGTTGGCGACCCCGGGCTTGACGACCCCGGGCCCGGCGACCGCGCCGGACGGCTCGGGCAGCACCCAGGCCAGCAGCAGCACGGTCAGCGCCGCGCCCAGGGTCAGCGGGGCCTCGCGCAGCGGCCGGCCGTCGCCGAGCAGCGGCAGCGCGGTGTTCAGCGCCAACTCGCCGACCAGGTCGGTGCCGACCGCCAGCGCCACCGCGACCAGCGCCCGCCCGTCCCTGGTGCTGACGAACCGGTCCGCGAAGCCGTACCAGAGCAGCAGCGGCGCGCCGAGCAGCAGCCAGCACCCGGCCACCACCAGCAGCGGGACCGGCAGGCCCGGCAGCAGCTCCAGACCGGCGGCCGCCGCGGTGCCCGCCAGCACGGCCCACCGCGCGGTGCTGCGCCGCACGGCCGCCGCCGTCAACTGCCCGACCCGCGGCACCCGTACCCGCCGGGCCCGCGCGCTCATGCCAGCACCTGCTCGTAGACGCGTTCCACCCGGCGGACCACCGCGTCCCAGGCGAAGGTGGGCGCGATGGCCGCGCTGCGCTCGGCGAGTTCGCGGCGCAGTGCCGGATCCCCGGCCACCGAGTCGATCGCCCGAGCCAGTGCGGCGGGTTCGGGCGCGGCCAGCAGCCCCACCCCGCCCAGCAGTTCGGTGTTCCCGGGGACATCGGTGGCGATCACCGGCAGTGCCGCCGCCATCGCCTCCAGGGCCACCAGCGGCATCCCCTCCTTGTCCGAGGGCAGCACGAAGGCGTCCGCCTGCGCATAGGCGTTCAGCAGTTCGGCGCCCAGCTTGGCGCCGGCGAACTCCACCTGGGTCAGGCCGAGTTCCGCCGTGAGCTGCTCGAGCTCGGCACGCAGCTCGCCGTCGCCCACGATCCGCAGCCGGACCGGCTGGCGGACCAGGCACAGCGCCTCCAGCAGCCGCCCGACGTTCTTCTGCGGGCTCAACCGTCCCACGTAGAGCAGCTCCAGCGGCCGCTCGGACACCTCGCGTGGCGGCATGAAGTAGCTGCGGTCCACTCCGTTGGGCACCACGTGGATCCGCTCCCTGGGCACCGCGTAGGTCCGGTGCACGAAGTCGGACTGGGCGGCGGTCAGCACGATCACCGCCGCCGCGGCGCGCAGCACCGGGCCGAAGACGTGCCGCTTGTAGGCCGGCAGCAGGCGGCCGAACCGGCCGGAGGCGTCCACGTCCAGGTGGAAGTGGAGCAGGAACGGCTGACGCCGCAACTTGGCTGTCAGTGCGACCAGTTCAGGCAGCAGGGCGTGCGCGGAGTGCAGGTGCAGGACGGCGCCGCGCGGGTGGCGCAGCAGGGCCAGCGGCAGGCCCGGGGCCACCGGGGTGTGGGCCAGCTCCAGGCAGCGGTGCCGGCGCACCGTGACGGCGCCCTGCCGGCTGCGGCGCGGCGCGCCCTCGGCGCCGATCGTGGTGGTCAGCACCTGGACCTGGTGGCGGTCGCCGAGCCCGGTGGCCAGCTTCTCCACCACCCGTTCCAGGCCGCCCAGATGCGGCGGGTAGTACGGCGTGATCTGCACGACGGTCCGCATCATGCCGCCAGTCGCAGGAGTTCGCGGTTGGTCAGATAGCCGACGCCGGGACGGAAGGCGATGTGCGCCAGCACCCGTTCCAGTCGCTGCCAGTCGCCGCGCGCCGCCACCTCCCAGCTGTGGCCCCACAGGTGGAACACGCCGCCCTCGCGCAGGCAGCGGTCGAACCAGTGGATCGCCAACTCGTCCCAGGCCAGGAAGAGTCGGGTCGCCGTCCAGGGCCGTCCGGCGGCCAGCCGCAGCGCCAGCGGCGCGTCCACCCGGTGGGCATAGGCGTTGACCGTGGTGTCCAGCTCCAGGGCCCGGCCGGGCACCAGGCTGCTGCGGCGCACCGTGCGGGCCAGTGTGAAGCCGGCCTGCTCGACCAGGCGCACCTGGGCCGGGGTGTACTCGCCGCGCGGGTAGCAGAAGCTGGTCACCGGACTGCCGATGATGTCCTCCAACTCGCTGCGCCCGGCGCTGATCTCCTCGGCCGCCGCGGCCTGCGACAGTTGAGGCAGCCGCTGGTGGGTCAGAGTGTGGCCGCCGATCTCGAAGCGCTCGGCCAACTCCCTGATGCCGTCGGCCGACAGCCGCTCCTGTGGGCTGAACTCCCGGTTGCGCGGCGCGATGTAGAAGGTGCCGGGCAGGCGGTAGCGCTCCAGCAGGGCGGCCAGTCGGGGGTCGAGGACGTGCCCGTCGTCCCAGCTGGTGGTGACGGTGACCGGGGGCCGGGGGCTGGTTGGTCCGGCCTGGCCGGTCGCTCCGGTCGGGCCGGGGTCGGTTGTTGAGGTCATGGTGTCGAGGCCTTGGGTTCGGGGGACGCGGCGGTCTGGAAGCTGTAGCGCAGGGTCTGGTCGGTGCCCACCAGGGCCACCTGGACCACCTCGTCCGACTCGGTCAGCGGAAGGCGGACCGTGGTACTGACCGGGGTGTTCGGCTCGGGGAGCAGCGTGACGGTGCTGCCGCCGGTCACCGTGCCTGCGGGCGTGGTGAGTTGGACCCGCAGCTGCAGGCCGGCCGTGTGCGTCCCGTGCTGCACCAGCGAGAGCGGGATCACCGCCTGGCCGCCGGCGGCGGTCGGCAGCTGGGTGAAGTACAACTCGTCGTAGTTCGCGGGGATCTCGGTGAAGGACTGCCGTACCGCCAGCCGCACCGCCGGCTGCGACCAGAGCAGTGCCCCGGTGAGCGCCGCGGCCAGGATCACGACCACCGGCACGGCGAGCCGCCGCCCGCGCGGGGGCCGGCCGTGCCCCGGTCCCCGGTGCCCGCCCGGTCGCCTGGACGACCGGGCAGGCCCTGCGGGTCGGACCTCGGCCCGCCTCAGAGTGGAGGTCATGCGTTGTCGTACTCCGGCGAGCCGGTCATCGCGCGGTGCAGCACCGGCCGGCTCTTGCGGAAGTTGTGCTCGAAGAGCTGGCGCAGGTTCTGGGTGCCGTCCCGGAAGGCGTTGAGCTTCACCTCGCCGCCCCGCTTGCGGTACTCGATCGGCAGCTCCAGGTAGCGGTAACCCGCCCTGGTGGCAGCGTTCTTGATCTCCTGGGAGAAGGACATGCCGGTGGACCGGACATCCAGCCGCGACCAGACGTAGCGGCGGAACACCCACATCCCGGACTGCGAGTCACGCAGGTCGTTGCGGAACAGGACCCGGCTGATCGCGCTCAGCACGCGGTTGGCCAGGGTGTGGGAGGGCTTCATGGCCGCGCTGTTGGCGCGACCCAGCCGGTCGGTGGTCATGAACTCGACGTCGTGGTCGAGTAACGTGCGCAGCAGGTGCGGCAGCGCGTCGAACGGGTAGGTGCGGTCGGCGTCGCCGGTGGCGATCACCTCGCCGGTGGCGGCATCGAAGCCGGCCCGGTAGGCGTTGCCGTAGCCGCGCGCGGGCTGGTGGACCACCCGGGCGCCGAGCGTGCGGGCCAACTCGCCGGTCCCGTCGGTGGAGCCGTTGTCGACGACCACCACCTCGGTCTCCCAGCCCTCTTCCTTGAGGTGCTGGAAGGGAATGCTCGCCATCACGGCGGGCAGGTTTTCGGCCTCGTTGAGCGCGGGTATGACGATCGACAGAGTGTTCAAGTGAGCTCCTCTGGCAGGCGGAGATCATCGCTGGACGGTACGACTCCGCGCTGGCACGTGGAGTCGGTGGAGCCGCGCCTGGCAGCGCGGTTGACGCACCCTTCGGCGCCGTCGGGCATGACGCCCTGACGGTCGTGATCCGTACGGGTGGAGTGATGGGCACGAAGTGGGCGGCCGGGTGCCACCGGTGGGTTCGGTGAACCCTGGCGGGTTCGGTGAACCCGTGGCGCCGTACGGGGTTTTGGCGAACCCCGACGGTGGGTGGGCACGGCCGCCCGGCCCGTTCATGGTGACGTGGTGCTGATGGCAGGCCGACCGGAACAGGTCGGCCGCGATGGCGTGCGTGCTGAAGGCCGGTTACGACCGTCGGCTGTGGTGCACTCCTCGGCCACGGGGCGGGGCCGCGTGTCTTCGCGGCCCCGGCGCGCCGGTACGGCTGACCCGAACTGGCCGGGCGCTACCGAACCTGCGACTCGTGGCGGTGACACCGGAGACGGCCAAGATCCCCCCTCGGGCTGGACGGCTACTGCAGTGCGTCGCTGTACGTAACGGCCACACTAGCGAGCGTCGAGTTGAGTTGTGAAGCGTTTCCTGTCTTTCCTGTCCGATTTTAAGTATCCCAACGTTCGGACTTGGGATTCTTTGAGTCAGCCGTTCTATTTCTGAGAAATACTGAAGACTGGCTGACAGGGCGTCTGATCGAACTCATTGGTATGACTCAAAACAGCAGCTGGCGAGCGTTCCTGACGCTTCATCGGCCCTGCCGGGCAGCTCACCGCCTCGTACTGACGGCCGACCGGCCGGTCGGCAAACGGCTGCCGCCGCGACTGGACCACACCCGGAATCCTGTCTGTTTCCTGTGAAGGACGAGGGGAGTCCGGGTGGCCGGGCGTGGCACGTGGGGTGTGCGCACTGCTGACGCTGTGCAGTTGCCGTGTCTTCGTCAGGTTTACTCGGCTGCGCGCCTGTTTCTGAAGGGATGCTGACAGCCGAGGCCTGCGCCCGGAGCCTGCACGCGGCGGCCCGCGCTCGGGGCCCGCGCTCGAGGCCCGCGCTCGAGGCCCGGGTTCGGGGCCCGAGCTCGGTTCCGGCGCAGGGGGTCGGGTTCAGGCCGTGCGCGCGGCGCGGTGCACCCGCAGGGCCCAGCGCACCAGCGGCACCTGGAGCGGCAGCCGAGCGAGGGTCGCCGCGCGCAGCGGCGCCGGCCGGTGGCGCGCGTCGTAGGCCATCTTGAGGTTGGCCGGGAAGACGGCAACGAAGAATCCCGCCGCCGCCAGCGCGCCGAGCCGCCGCGTGCGCGGTGCGAGGACGGCCGCCCCGACGGCGAGTTCGGCCACGCCGCTGGCGTACGTCCAGGTGCGCGGGCTGCCGGGCAGCGCGCGCGGCACGGTCGCGTCGAACTGCCGGGGTGCGGCGAAGTGGGTGACGCCGGCCCCGATCAGCAGGCCACCGAGGAGCCGGGCGGAGCGCTGCGGAGAAGCGGGCATCGGTGCCTCCAGGGTGGGCGGCGGGTCGGCGGTGGCTCCGCGCGGTCGGGCTCCCGGCCCTTGTTACCGGAGGGTAGACGCTGGGGCCGCCCGGTGGTACCCGGTCAGTGCGCGGAGCTGGGCAGCGGGCGGGCCGGCGGACCGAACTCGCGCAGTGCCTCGTCCACGATGGCCGCCAGCTGGGTGTGGTGGGCGCCCCGCCAGTAGACCTGGCCGCAGTCGGAACAGCGCGCGAACACGTCGTACGAGCGCTCGGTGCCGTCGCGCAACTGCTCCTGCACCGCGTCCTTGGCCGCCTCCCGCAGGGGCCCGTTGCAGGCCGTGCACCTGGTCCACGGCGCCAGCGGAGGCGCGAACCGGGAGAGCACGTCGCGCAGTTGCTCGGCCGGCCGGTGGCTGTACACGTACCCGCCGGCCCACAGCTCGCGGCGGCGCAGCAGCCCCCGGTCGCGCGAGAGCAGCACCCGCCGCTCGGCCGCCGAACGGGCGGCGAGCGCGGCGTCGCCGATGTCCGGGTTCTCGTACGCGGCGTCAACTCCCAGCAGGCGCAGGCGGCGCGCGAGCGTGCCGAGGTGGACGTCGAGCAGGAAGCGCAGCGGCCCGGGGACCTGCTGCGGGCGAGTGACGGCCTGCACGGTGATCCGCTCACCATGCTCGGGCAGGTGCCCGGGTGCCACCGGCCGCCCGTCCGCGAGCAGCGCGCCCACCTCGGTCAGCGGCACGCCGAGCGACTCCACGACGTGCCCGAGGGTCGCGGCGCCGTCGATACGGACCAGCGAGTGCTCCGCGCGGCGCCTCCCTGAGCTGAGGAACAGCCGCAGCTCAGGGGCGACGGTCAGCGAGATCTCGGGATTCTGCACGCTCTCCACACGGCCAGCATGCCAGCGCGGGGGCGGGCGGGGCCAATGGTTTGGGGAGCACCCGGTGCGGCTCGCCCGTCACGCCTCGTCGGCCGCCCGCCGTCCCCAGGCGGTGATCAGCGGAGCGGTCGTGACATCCAGCTCCTCGGCGGCTCCTGCCGCGGCGTCCTCGCCCGGTGTCGCGCTCACCAGCCGGTCCAGGTGACGCTCGATCTCCGCGTCGGTCGCCAGCCCGCCGGCGATCAGCTGCTCGCGCAACTGACGGACCGTCGCCGCCTCCAGGGTCCGGCAGGCCGCCGAGGTGACCGGGAAGTAGCCCTCCGCCCGCACCTCGCGCAGGCCCGCCTCGCGCAGCAGCCCCGGCAGGGTGCGGCCGAAGGCCAGGTCGACGCCGCGCTCGGCCAGCAGCGCGCGAAAGCCGCGCCGGATCCGGTTGGCCAGCTGCTCGGCCGGTCCGCGTTCGTCCGGGCAGGCGAGCGGCTGGAGCGCCGGATCGGCGTCCTCCACCACCAGCCAGCCGCCCGGTCGGACGGCGGCGGCCAACCGCCGCAGCACCTCGGCGCGCTCGGGCAGGTGCACCAGTACCAGGCGGACGTGCACCAGATCGAACGGCCCCGCAGGTGGCGCGTCGCGGACCACGTCGTGGCGGCGCACTTCGATCGGCGCCGACTCCGCGCGCTCCCCCTGAGCGCCCGGCGCCTGCCGACTGTCGGGACCGTCCAGCCCGTCCAGGCCGTCGAGCCAGGAGGTGTCGAGGTCGGTGGCCAGCACCCGCCCGCTCGGCCCGACCCGTTCGGCCAGCGCCAGCGGGAGCGCGGGCCCGCCCGCGCCGACCTCCCAGCAGTGCCAGCCGCGCATCGGCCCCAGCCGCTCCAGGTGCGTGAGCGTCCACGGGTCGAACAGCTCGGCGATCGCGGCGAAGCGCTGCCCCGCCTCGCGCTGCCGGTTGTCGAGCAGGTAGCTGGTGGTGCCGTCGTTCGATGTCAGATCGCTCATGCCCACCATCTTGCCTGCCGCCATCGCGGCGACCACCACCCGGTCGGCCACCAGCATCGGGCCGGCCACCACGCTGACCGCCCGCCAGGTCCACGGTCCGCGTCGCACCGCCCGGTACCGTGGCGGCATGCGCATTGTCATCGCCGGAGGCCACGGTCAGATCGCGCTCCACCTGGAGCACCTGCTCGCCGCTCGCGGGGACCAGCCGGTAGGCCTGATCCGCCGTCCCGAGCAGGCCGACGACCTGAGGCGGCGCGGTGCCGAACCGGTGCTGTTCGACCTGGAGTCGGCCGCACCCGAGCAGCTCGCCAAGATCCTGGACGGCGCCGACGCGGTCGTCTTCGCCGCCGGCGCGGGGCCCGGCAGCGGCGCCGCCCGCAAGGACACCGTCGACCGCGGCGCCGCCGTGCTGCTCGCCGACGCCGCCGAACTGGCGGGCGTGCGGCGCTACCTGATGCTCTCGTCGATGGGCGCGGACGCCCACGCCGGTGACGTCGCGGACCCGGTCTTCGGCGCCTACCTGCGGGCGAAGGGCGCCGCCGACGACAACCTGCGCGCGCGTGCCGCACTGGACTGGACCGTGCTGCGCCCCGGCCGGCTCACCGACGAGCCGGGCACCGGACTGGTCCAGCTGGCCGCGACCACGGGCCGGGGCGCCGTGCCCCGCGAGGACGTGGCGGCCGTGCTCGCGGCTCTCCTGGCCGACCCGGCGCCGCTGGCCCGGCGGACGGTGGAGCTGGTGTCGGGCCCGCTGGACACGGCGGCGGCCATCGCGGCGGCGGCAGCGGGGTAGCCGGTTCGGCTGGTCGCCAGCCGGCGTTGTCCCGCTCGTGACCGCACTCCCGCTCTCCCTCAGGAGTTCTGCGGCTGGTCCGAGTAGCTGAGGTCTCCCACCGTCCAACTGCTCACGCTGTCGATGGCGATGCGGTACATGCCGCCGGTGTGCGGCAGACCGTAGCTGCCCTGCAGGATCCTGGCGAGGTGCAGGTGCAGATGAGCGGGCCGCGCGGCGGTCGCGGTGCCGGACGCGTCCGGCGACGTGGTTCCGTCGGCTTCCGCAGCCATGAACAGCGCCGCGAAGGGCTTCAAGTGCTCGGAGGCGGCCAGGACTTCGGCGACCCGAACACGCCACAGGCGTTCCGGCGCCAGTCGGCCGGTGATCACGGCGCCTGGCACGACCACGGTCAGAGCCATCTGATTGCTGTGCTCGGACTCCACCATCGCGGCGATGTCGACGAGCAGGGCATCGGGGTTCGACATGCCCCGACAATAGTGCCTGCCGCCGCCCGCCCGCGCGGACACCCCTGCCCGCCGCAGGAACGCCTGCGAACTGTGACCAGCCCCGGACCAGCCCCGGACCAGCCCTGGACCAGCCCCGAGCAGGATCGGGCGGCCGATCCAGGCGACCGCCCCAGGGACGGCCACCCGTACCCCGACCCCGAGTTCGCTGTCGGCAGACGCATTCGCGACCGCCGGTGGTGCGGAAGGATTCCGGTATGCAGCCGGTCTTCGTCGCAGCCCGTCAGGGGCAGTCGAAGCGGTGGTCGACGGGGCGGTCGGGGCAGGCACGGCACTCGAAGACGTAGACCCCGCCCGCGTCGCCGAGCATGAGCCCGGCCGCGTCCATGGCCGCCCGGCCGACCTCGCCGCAGGTCTCCTGCCCGTCCACCAGCGTCCGGTCCTCCAGGGGCAGCCAGGCTCGCCAGGCGCCGCCGGAGTACTCCCAGCTGGCGACGGTGAGGAGGTGCGCCATGGGGTCGCCGCAGGTCGGGCAGTCGGGCCAGTCCGGCTCCTGGGTCCAGCCGGGGTAGCCGCCGAGTTTGATGCCCTCGGCGGTGGACAGCTCACCCCAGTAGCTCAGGCCGGTCCGCGCCTCCAACCGGTCGAAGCGGTCCTCCAGCGCGTGGACGAGGTCGAGCGGCAGATCGTTGTTGGGGTACTCCGTGAACGGCTCCGGATGGACCGTGCACGGCCGCGGGACGTAGTGCGGCCGCGCGCCGGCCGGCACGGGTGGCGGGTCGATGACTGCCGCGACGTCGGCGGCCGAGCGCCAGAAGACCTGCGGCCTGGGCTCGCACTCCTCGTGCTCGAAGGGGCACCACAGCACCTGCAGCAGGTCGGTCCGGTCGGGGAACGGGACCTCGGGTGCGTCCTGGCGGTAGAGCTGGACGACCGGGACCAGCGCGCTCCCGCCCGGCGGCGCCTGCTCGTCCCCGGGGCCGTAGTGCCGCTGGACGCAGTGCGGCCACGGCTCGGCGGCGGGCCAGTTGAGCGGGCCGCCCACCGAACTCTCGTGCACCCCGGGAGTTCCCGTGCGCGGATGCAGCCGGGTGGTGGTGCGGCGCAGCGGGACCAGCTCGGGGAAGAGCTGTTCGACGTCCACGGGGCGGGGCGGGGTGTGGCGGGTCATCAAGGCCCTTCAAGAAGGTGACGGGAAGGCGGTGGGCCGGCGGGTCAGTCCAGTTCGAGGACGGGACGGGTGGCGAAGTCCTCGAAAACGGGAGCGGGTGCTCACTCCTGCGGGGCGTGGACGGTCCGGCCGCCGAGCAGGGTGTGGGTCGGGTTGAGGTCGCGGAGCCGGTCGGTGGCGCAGCTGGTGGGGTCGGCGGGCCAGAGGGTGAGGTCGGCCAGGCGCCCGGGGGTGAGGGTGCCGCGCAGGTCGGTCTCGCCGAGCAGCCGGGCGGCGTTGACGGTGTGCAGGGCGACGGCTTCCGCGCGGGTGATGGCGTGCTGGGGGCCGCGCACGCCGGTGACGGTCTGGCGGGTGACCATGCCCCACACCGAGCGCATCGCGCCGTAGGCGCCGACGGGGAAGTCGGAGCCGCCGGTGACGAGGGCGCCCTGGTCGAGCCATTGCCGGGCGGGGAAGAGGCGGTTGACGCGTTCGGGGCCCCAGAAGCCGTCCTCGACCTCGGCGGTGTCGTGCAGCAGCGGCTGCTGGACGGTGACCGGGATGCCCAGCTTCACCGCGCGTTCGCGCTGCTCGGCGTCGGCCAGGCCGCCGTGTTCCATCACCAGGGTGTTGGCGGGCAGGCCGGGGTTGCGTTCCAGGACCCGCTGGTAGGCGTCGAGCAGGGTGCGCACGCCGCGGTCGCCGTAGGCGTGGGTGCCGACCCGCCAGCCGCGCCGGACCACGGCCTCGATCGAGCGGACCAGGGCGTCCGGCTCCCAGGTGAGCGTGCCGTAGAAGTCGCCGTGGTCGCAGTAGGGTTCTTCGGTGGCACCGGCTTCCAGGCCGCCGTCGAGGATGAACTTCACGCCCCAGACGCGCAGTAGCGGGTCGGCGGTGTAGCGCCAGGGGGCCATGCCGTCCAGCAGGTCCTCGACCTGGGCCGGGTCGGTCAGGCCGATCGCCGAGACCAGGGCGCGGATCCGGACGCTCAACGCGCCCTCGTCCCGGGCGGCTTGCAGGACGGCGAGGTCGGGCAGCGGGACCGCGCAGTCGCGCACGGTGCCGATGCCGGTGGCGGCGTAGTCGTGGGAGGCGCGGCGCAGCCCGTCGATCCGGGTGGTCAGGTCCGACGGCGGCAGCAGGTGCTCGACCAGGCCCAGCGCGTTGTCGATCAGCCGCCCGTTGAGGCGGCCGTGCTCGTCGCGGCCGATCACGCCGCCGGGCGGGGTGGGGGAGTCCTCGGTGATGCCCGCCAGGCGCAGGGCGAAGGTGTTGACGACGTCGTTGTGGCCGCCGCGCTTGACCAGGATCGGGTGGCGGTCGCTGGCCCGGTCGAGTTCGGCGGCGGTGGGCATCCGGCGCTCGGCGAGGTTGAGTTCCTGCCAGTTGACGGTGGTGCGGATCCACTGCCCCTCGGGCGTGCTGGCGGCCCGCTGCCGGATCAGGTCGAGGAACTCGGGGATGTTGCGGGCCTGGTGGACCGGCACGTCGTGGGCGGCGAGCCCGGCGAAGATCAGGTGGGTGTGGGTGTCGTCGAAGGCCGGCAGCACGGTGGCGTCGGGCCGGTCGATGACCGTGGTGCGCTCGGTGATCCGACCGTCCAGGCCGTGCGGATCCTCGGACAGCGCGGCGATCCGGTCTCCGACCACCGCCAGCGCCCGCTGCGGCCGCTGCCCGGCCACCAGGGTGTGTACTGCTGCGGCCCGTATCACGACGTCTGCGCCTCGAACTGCCATGATCAACTCCAAATTAGACTAGACGGTCTAATCCAGAGGCTAGCACTGAGAAGCTGTGATGAATACTGTTAGACTGAGCAATCTATTTAGTGGTGGATGTCCGCAGGTCAGCACGGGAGCCCCGATGCCAGCACCCCTCACGCCGCCCGCCCCCGCGGGGCGGCGCAACGCCAAGCAGGACGCGATCCGCCGGGCCGCGATGCGGGTCTTCCTGCGGCACGGTTACGCCGGCACCAGCATCGACGCGATCCTCGCCGAGGCCGGCGTCTCCCGGCAGACCCTCTACAACCACTTCGGCGGCAAGGAGGGGCTCTTCCGCGCCGTCGTCCAGGACGTGCTCGACGAGGTCCTCGACACCCTCGCCGAGCAGGTCGAGGAATCGGCCCTCGGTGAATCCGACGACCTGGAAGCCGACCTCACCCGACTCGGCACCACCTGGGTCCGCGTCATGCTCCAACCCCACGTGCTGGCGCTGCGCCGGCTGATCATCGGCGAGTCCACCACCTTCCCGCACCTCGCCCAGGCCTGGAACGAACGCGGCCCCGAACGCCTCCAGCAGCTCCTGCTGCGCGCCTTCGGCCGCCTCGCCGACCGCGGCCTGCTGCGCCTCGACGACCCCCAGGTCACCGTGATGCTCTACGCCCACAGCATGGTCCTCATCCCCGACCAGGCCATGCTCCAACTCGGCAGCCCGCCCGACCAGGCCACCATCGACCGCTACATCGGCGCGGCGGTCCGGATGTTCCTCGCCCGCTACGCCACGGCCGGGGGCTGACCGCCGGGATCGCGATCCACGGGTGTCACGGCGCCGGGTCGCCGCGTCGGCCGGTCTACGCTGTCACCGTTCGCCAGCCGCCCGCAGAAGGGACAACGCGATGGATCCCGATACCCGGACCAGGGCCGCACTCGAGGAGCACTGGCGCGCCTCGGAACGGGGGGACACCGAAGCCGAGCACGCCATCTACGCCGTGGACGCGATCCTCGACTACCCGCAGTCCGGCGAACGGTTCCGGGGCCGCGCGAAGATCTCGGCGCAGCGCGGCGGGCACCCCGCCGATCGGCACTTCACCGTCCACCGGATCGCCGGCAGCGGGGCCCTGTGGGTGAGCGAGTGCGTCATCACCTACGACGGGGTGCCCAGCTACTCGGTGAGCATGATGGAGTTCGCCGACGGGCAAGTGGTGCACGAGACGCAGTACTTCGCGGACGCCTTCGGTGCGCCTGACTGGCGGACGGCACTCGCGGAGCCGATGCCGGGCAGGGACATCACCAGGGCCTGACCCAGGGGCAGGAGCGGCCCGGCCCCGACCCGCGCGGGCACCCGGGTCGCACCCAGGACCGGGCCAAGGTCCCTGTTCGGCAGGCGCAAGGTCACAGTGCGTCGAGTCGGACGCGGACCGTTTCGAGTTGGGAGATCGCGTCGAGTTCGGTGTACAGGGCGGCGCTCTGCTCCCACTGGTCCTGGGCCATACCGGGATCGCCCATCGCCTGGTGGTCGTCGCCGATTCGCAGGTGGCAGCCCGCCAGTGAGAACCGGTCGCCGATCGTGGCGCAGATCTCGTGGGCCTGCTGGTGGCGGGCGAGTGCCTGGGCGGGGTCCGTTGCGCGTTCGATGTCGCCGAGGCCGTTGAGTGCGACCACCTGGCGGTTCCGGTCGCCGGCGTTGGTGGCCATCGCCAGGGCCTGGTGCAGCATCTGTGCGGCCTCGGCGGGCCGGCCCAGGCGGTGCAGCGACGTACCGAGGTTGGCCAGGGCCCTTCCCTCGGTGACGTGATCGCCGACCTCCCGGGCCAGGGCGAGGGCCTGACGGTGGTACTCCGCCGCCTGCTCGAAGTCCTCCATCTGCTCGCAGGTGGAGCCGAGGTTGTTCAGGACGATCACCTGGCCCGCGCGGTCGCCCGCCGCTCCGTAGGCGGCCATCGCCCGCGTGAGGTGGTCGATGGCTTCCTGATGGCGGCTCAGGTGGGCGTAGGTCACGCCGAGGTTGGTCAGCACCCGGCGCTCTCCGGCCCGGTCCTCGATGTTCCGGAAGTCGAGGAGCGCGGCTTGGAAGCAGTCGATGGCATCCGAGTAGCGGCCCAGCAGCCAGTACGACCCCGCCAGGTTCGTCTGGGCGGTGGCGTGTCCGGCCGAGTTGCCGGTGGTCGTGGTGGATTCGGCGGCCGCGGTGTGGAGGGTCAGGGACTTGCCGTAGTGGCCGTAGTACTCCAGATAGCGGGCGAGGATCGCGGAGAGGTCGCTGCTGTGCCGCGTGGCGGCCGCGGTGGGGTGCGTGCCGGCGGTGATCAGGTTGGTCAGCTCGGTGTCGAGCCAGATCCGGGCGTTCTCCTCGCCGCGCAGCGGGTCAGTGGGCGTCGCGGGCTTCGGGGGATGCGGGCGCCGGTGCGCCTCGTGGGGGTAGAGGATGTCCGCCGCTGCCGCGGCGGTGTGGCTGTAGTAGTCGAAGAGCCGTTCCAGCGCGGCCTGCCTGGTGGCGTCGGACTCCTCGGAGCGGGCGAGACCGTGGGCGTGCTGGCGCAGCAGGTCGTGGAACGTGTAGCGGCCGGCGGACTGCTCGATGAGCAGGTGGTGGTCGTGGAGTTCCTCGACGAGGTCCTCGGTCTCGGTCAGCGGCAGATCCGCGAGGGCCGCCAGGGCGTAGGCGGAGAAGTCGTCGCCCGGGTGCAGTCCCGCGAGGCGGAAGAGCCGCTGCTGGTCGGGGGTCAGGGCGTCGTAGGACACGGCGAAGGCGGCGGCGACGCTCTGGTCCTGAGTCCTGAGCTCGGTGGGCAGGCTGATCCGGTCCTGGAGCCGGGCGAGGAGGTGGGAGGGGGTCCAGGCGCCACGGTGCGCCAGGCGCGCGGCGGTGATGCGAATGGCGAGGGGCAGGTATCCGCAGAGCCTGACGATTTCGGCGACGGCGTCCTCCTGACCGACGATCCGGTCCGGGCCGCAGATCTGGCCGAACAAGGCGGCAGCCGTGTCCGGCTCGAGAACGTTCAGCGAGAGCGCGCCGGCCCCGGCGAGAGCGGGCATCCGGCGCCGCGACGTGACGAAAACCAGGCTGCCGGGGGATCCGGGGAGCAGCGGCCGGACCTGTGCGGCGTCGACGGCGTTGTCCAGGACGATCAGGAGGCGACGTTCGGCGGCCACGCCGCGCCACAGCAGCGCGCGCTCCTCGGGGTCCGAGGGAAGGGTGTCCTCGCTCACCCCGACGGCGCGCAGCAGCCGGGCCAACGCGGTGCCGGGCTCCAGCGGGGTCTGGCCCGGGGTGAAGCCGTGCAGGTCGATGAAGACCTGGCCGTCGGCGTACTGATCGGCCAGGGTGTGGGCGACGTGGACGGCCAGCGCGGTCTTGCCGACCCCGGCCATCCCGTCGATCGCGGAGATCACGACGGCGCTCGTCGCCGGGGCGGCCGCAGCCGCCAACAGGCGATCCGTTTCCGGGCCGCGGCCGGTGAAGTCGGCCACGTCTCGCGGGAGGCTGTTGCGGGGCGTGTACCCGGCCGGAGCATTCCCGGTCGTCCCGGTCGTCCCGGTCGTCCCGGTCGTCCCGGTCGTCTCGGCCGTCTCGGTGGTCGAGGCCCCGGAGCCCGGCTCGTTGCCGCCGTGTCCAGTGCCCGCGATCCGGCCCGGTGCCGTCCCGCGGCTCTCGGACTGCCCCGCCGACTCGAGCAGCGAGGGGTCCGCGGCGAGGATCCGCAGCTGGAGATCCGTGACCTGCGCCGAGGGCTCGACCCCGAGTTCCGCGACCAGACGCCGGCGCAGTTCCTGGTAGACCGCGAGAGCTTCGGCCTGGCGATCGGCACCGTACAGCGCCAGCATCAGCTGCCCGTGCAGCGCCTCCCGCAGCGGGTGGGACCGGGTGAGCCCGCGGAGTTCGGCGACCAGCTCCCGGTGCCGACCCAGCCGCAGGTCCGCGTCGACACGGTCCTGCCAAGCCTTCATGCGGACCTCGTCGAGCTGGTGAGCCCGCGCGGCGCCGTCCACGCAGGGTGGCAGGTCGGCGAACGGCGCGCCGCGCCACAGGTCCAGTGCGGTGCTCAGGGTCTGCCGCGCCGTCGCAACCTCACCCGCACGCAACTGCTCCGCGCCGAGCCGGCACCCCTCGAGGAACACCTCCACGTCCAGCTCACCTGGATGCGTCGTGATGAGGTAGCCCGGCGCCACGGTGCGCAGCCGCAGCCCCTTGTCGTCACCGAGCGTCCGTCGCAGGCGCAGTATGTGATTGCGCAGGCTCGCGGTGGCGGTGGACGGACGATGCTCGCCCCACACCGCCGACGCCAGTTGCTCCGTCGACACGACCCGGTTCGCGTTCACCAACAGCATCACCAGCGCGGCGCGCGGACCGTCCGAGGGCAACACCACCTTGCCGTCCGGGAGGGTGACGTTCACCGGCCCCAGCAGATTGAAACGCACGGGGTCAGGACGCTCGCTCATTGTTCTCGTTCCAAGGCACGGATGTTGCGGTGATCTTACAGTCGACACACGCACTGCGGACAACGTCCTGGACGCCACGAACCGTGCGCCCGGGGACCAGGCCGTGACACCGGTCCCTTGCGCGTGAGCCGCCGGAGCAGGATGCCGACCGGCGACCTGTCGGACAGGCCTGGGCGACCCCTAGACCGGGTACTCGTACGCGACGGTCACGGGAGCGTGGTCGGACCAGCGCTCGGCGTGGGTCGCCGCCCTCTCGGTCTCGGCCCGGACCGCCCGTTCGGCCAGTCCCGCTGTCGCGCACTGCAGGTCGATCCGCCAGCCCGAGTCGTTGTCGAACGCGCGCCCCCGGTACGACCACCACGAGTACGGCCCCGCCTGGTCCGGGTGCAGCCGGCGGACCACGTCGACGTAGCCGGCCTCGTCCAGGACCCGGGTGAGCCAGGCGCGCTCCTCGGGCAGGAAGCCGGCGGACTTCTGGTTGGCCTTCCAGTTCTTGAGGTCGGCCTCCTGGTGGGCGATGTTCCAGTCACCGCAGACCACCACCTCGCGGCCCTCGGCGGCGGCGCGGGTGCGCAGGGCGGTCAGGTGGGTGAGGAACTCGGCCATGAAGCGTTCCTTCTCCTCCTGGCGCTCGGTGCCGACCTCGCCGGAGGGGAGGTAGAGGCTGGCCACGGTCAGGCCGGGGAGGTCGATCTCGAGGTAGCGGCCCGAGGCGTCGAACTCGGCCGAACCGAATCCGATCCGGGTGCGCTGCGGCTCGGCCCGCGACAGCACGGCCACCCCGGCCCTGCCCTTCGCGGCGGCCGGCGCCCAGTAAGCGTGCCAGCCGGCCAACTCGCGCAGCTCGGGCGGAAGCTGGTCGCTCTCGGCGCGAACCTCCTGGAGGCAGACGACGTCCGCCTCGGTGGCCGCGAGCCACTCGACGAAGCCCTTCTTCGCGGCGGCTCGGATCCCGTTGACGTTGGCAGTGGTTACGACGATCACCGGGGCAGCCTACCGGGCGCCGCGCGCCGCCCGGTCAAGGACTCGTCATTGGTCTTGACCATCTTCCGGCGGACCACCTAGGGTCACTTACTGCAAAGACCTTTAATAAAGAAGGACGGATAAAGTCCGCGTCCTCACCTGGCACGCCTGCCGGGCCACGGCCGGAGCCCATCCAGTTCCTTCAGGATGCCGGCGGTCCCGTCCACAGCGGTCGACGGTCGGACAGGGCGGAGGACACGGTGGGGACAGCTCAGCTCGCGGCGGTACCGGAGCCGAAGTACTGGCACCTGCGCACGGTGCTGCTGCGCGCCATCGACTCGGAGTTCGCCACCGGCCAGGTGATCCCCAACGAGCGTGAGCTGTCCGCCCGTTTCGGGGTGGCCAGGGCCACCCTGCGGCAGGCCCTGGACCAGCTGGAGCTGGAGGGCCGGCTGGTCCGCCGCCGTGGCATCGGCACCCTGGTCGCGGCCCCGCGGGTCGGGGTGCCGGTCAGCCGGCGCGAGGAGGGCGAGGCCTGGCAGCCCGTCGACTGCGTGACCGCTCCGGCCGCCGACAAGCTCGCCGGGGCGCTCGGCGTCCCGGCCGGCGAGCTGGTGCACACGGTGCGCCGGGTGCGGGTCGAGCAGGGGCAGACGGTGGCCACCGAGTCCCTGCACGTGCCGGACCGCTCGCTGGAGCAGGTCCCCGAGATCCGGCTGTCGGGTGCGGCCCTCACGGGGGAGGAGCAGGCCCGAGCGGTGCTGCGCCGACTCGAGCGGCTGACCATGGACGGCGAGTCGCGGGCCGTCGAACTCGGCGTCGCCGAGGCCGAGGAGGCCGCGCTGCTGCAGCGCCCGCCGGGTACCCCGGTGCTGGTGGTCACCACCCAGTTCGCCGCCGGCGGGCGGCTGGCAGCCCTCGCGGTCTCCACCTACCGCGCCGACACCTGCCGGCTCACCTTCGGTGAGACCGGTCTGGTGGAGGTCCGGCCGGCGGCGCCGGTCCGTACCGCCTCCTGAGCTTCTTCGCGCCGGGCGAGGCCCGGTCCCCGCAGCCGCGGGGACCGGGCCTCGCCCGTTTTCCGGTGCGGTACGCCCCTCGGGTCCGAGCAGCGTCAGCTGCTCATCGCCGTGCTCAGGCTGAGCTCGCCCGTGGCGTCCAGGTCGGCGCCCACCGCCGCCAGCTTGCCGCGGATCGCGGTGACCGCGTCCTCGCCCAGCGCCAGCCGCAGCTGGTGACCTGCACGATCGTCCCGCTGCGTTGGGCTCGCAGGTGCGGCAGCACCAGGCGGGTGAGCCGCAGCGCACCGAAGAACATCACCTCCATCGCGGCGCGCAGCTCTTCCTCGCTGGTCTCCTCGATGGAGCCGACGTGTCCGTACCCCGCGTTGTTGACCAGTACGTCGATCCGGCCGTGCGCTTCGATCGGTGCTCTTCACCGCCTGCGCGCACTGCTCGGCATCGGTCACGTCCAGTCGCACCGGCGTGATCCGCCCCGGGAACTCGGCCGCCAGCGCATCGATGCTCTCCGGCCGTCGCACGGCGGCGATCACGATGTCGCCGGCCGTCAGCGCGGCCCGTGCGAAGGCGGCCCCGAGCCCGCTGTTGGCGCCCGTGATCAGCCAACGGCGGGCGCGGTCTGTGTTCTGACGGTCCGTCATGAGAATTGCCCCTCGGTTGGTCGAAATTGAGTCGACCCTAGTGCCGCGCCAGGCAGCCTTTGCCCGTCAAGGAGCGGCGTCCGGTGCGTGCTATCGGCGTGCCGGCCGGAAGTCCTCGTACTGGACGTACTTGGGCTTTCGGCCGGTGCGGCGAGAGTGCGTGCCGGACGTCGCGACGGGGCGAAGGCTGCCTGACGCGGCACTGGCTGCCGCCCACCGCCTTGCTGACGGGCGGTCAGCTCACCGGGGAGCCGGCCGTCAGTGCCTGGTGCCCGGCTGGTCCACCGCGAACAGCTGCTCCTCGACCTGGTCCAGCGCCACCCGCAGCGCCCCGAGCGCCACCACGTCCTCGCCCAGGGTCGACAGCGCCACCTCCGGCGCGCGCAGGGTGTAGAGCGCCAGTTGCTCGCGCAGCGGCTCCAGCACGTCGTCCAGGCCGGCCGCCCAGCCGCCGATCACCACCAGCTGCGGGTCGATCGCCAGGACCAGGGCCGCCACGTCGTGCACCAGGCGCCGCAGGAAGCGGTCCATCGCGACCCGGGCCACCTCGTCGCCCTCCCGGGCCAGGGTGAGCACCCGGGCCACGGCCGCCTCGTCCAGCGGGTCCAGCGGTGTGCCGCTGGTGGAGAGCAGGCGTTCGGGGGTGGCCTCCTGGCCGAGCAGGTGCAGCGCGCCGATCTCGCCGGCCGCGCCGCCGAAGCCGCGGTGCAACCGGCCGTTGATCAGCGAGCCGGCCCCGGGGCTCAGGCCGGCCAGCACGAAGACCACGTCGCCCATGCCCACCGCCACGCCCTGCCAGTGCTCGGCGATGGCGGCCAGGTTGGCGTCGTTCTCGATCAGTACGGGGCAGCGGAACGAGCGGCGCAGCCGGGCGCCGAGGTCCAGGCCGGTCCAGCCGGGCATCGCGGTCCCCAGGCGCACCGAGCCGTCCCGGTCCACGATGCCGGGGCTGCCGACGCCCACCGCCCACAGGCTGTCCCGGGAGACCCCGGCCTTGCGCAGCACCTCGGCGACGGCGCCGCGCACCGCGCCCAGGCGCTCCTCGGCCTCGAGCGTCTCGTCGACGGGACGGGCGTGGCTCTCCACCTGGCGGCCGGTGAGGTCGGCGAGTACCACGCGGATCGCGTGCACCCCGATCTCGATGCCCAGGGTGTGCCCGGCCTCGGCGCGGAAGCGGAACCAGCGGGCGGGGCGACCGCGCTGGCGTCCGTTCTCCTGCGCCTGCTCCACCTCGGCGACCAGTCCGGACTCGACCAGGCCCTCGATCACGCCCTCGACGGTGGGTCGGGACAGCCCGGTCTCGCCGACCAGCTGGGTGAGGGTGACGGCCTGTCCGTCGCGCAGTGAGCGCAGGGTGACCGCGGCGTTGATCCGACGCAGCAGGGAGGAGTCCCCTCCGGTGAGCCGATCCGCCAAGACACTGCCTTTCCGCGTTCGCGCGACTGCAGTGGCGCGCGATGACAAGTGCGCGGAGGCGTCCGGTCGCCCCACCGCACGGGCCGCCCGGCGGCGCCACTGCGGTGTGTCGCACGCCGGAGGGCGTCAGCCGGATCGTACCCGCGAGGCATCGTGCCCGCGAGTAAATGCGCAGCTCATGACCGGTTCGAGATCGAAAGTTGACCTAGCCTCCGCCCGGCGGCCGGCTGCGGGCGGGCGTTCCGGGGTGCGCCCGGTTGACGAATTGTCAAGGTGGGCGGCCCGGTGCACTAGGGTCTGCTCACCAGCGCGAAGGCCGGCAGCGCAGAGGTCGGCAGCGTGAAGGTCGGCAGCGTGAAGGCCACCGGAGATCACCGGCGCGAAGGCCACCCCCCATCACGAGCAGAGGAGTGCACCATGTCCGATCTCGTCACCGTCCAGGCCCAGCACGAGGCCGCGGCCCGCGCGGAGTTCGTGCGGGCGCAGACCCGCCTGTCGCCGGTCCCGTTCGTGCCGGAGCTCAGCCTGCACCTGGCGGACGAGGCGATCGAGCTGTGGGAGCGGACCGAGTCCGAGCGCGGCGAGATCGGCCTGCCTCCGCCGTTCTGGGCCTTCGCCTGGGCCGGCGGCCTCGGAGTCGCCCGATATGTCCTGGATCATCCTGAACTGGTGACGGGGCGGGCCGTGCTGGACCTGGCGGCGGGCTCGGGGCTGGTCGGGGTGGCGGCGGCGCTGCGCGGGGCGGGCTCGGTGCGGGCGGCCGAGATCGACGCCTACGCGGTGGCGGCGATCGGGCTCAACGCGGCCGCCAACCAGGTGCGGATCACGGCCGAGTGCGCGGACCTGCTGGACGGCGACGGTGGACCGGCCGAGGTGGTGCTGGCCGGCGACGTCTTCTACGAGCGGTCGATGGCCGCCCGGTTCCTGCCGTTCCTGGAGCGCGCCCACGCCCGCGGCGCGCTGGTGCTGGTGGGCGACCCCGGGCGGGCGTACCTGCCGCGTGAGCGGTTCACGGCCCTCGCCGAGTACGACGTGCCGGTGCTGGCGGACCTGGAGGACCGCGCCGTCAAGCGCACCACGGTGTGGCGGCTGTCCAGCAGCTGAAATGCGCTGAGGCCGCCCTGGGCGGGCTGATAGGACGACGGGATGACCGATCTGATCATCCGCCCGGCGCTCGCCGCCGAGATCCCAGCCCTGCTCGCCTTCTGGTCCCGCGCGGCCGAGGGCACCAGCATCACCGACGACCCGGCCGGCCTGGCCCGCCTGCTCGACCGCGACCCCGAGGCGCTGATCGTCGCCGAACGCGACGGCGCGCTGGCCGGCACCGTGATCGCGGGCTGGGACGGCTGGCGCGCCAGCCTCTACCGCCTCGCGGTCGATCCGCGGCTGCGCCGCCAGGGCATCGGTGCCGCGCTGCTGGCGGCGGCCGAGGAGCGGTTCGCCGCGCTGGGCGGTCGCCGCGCCGACGCGATGGTGCTGGTCGAGAACGAGCTGGGGCAGCACGCCTGGCAGGCCGCCGGGTACCGGAGCGAGGAGCAGTGGCGCCGCTGGGTCAAGCCGCTGCCCCGCTAGAGCCCGCCCGGCTACCCGGCTGCCCCGCTAGAGCCCGCCCGGCTACCCGGCTACCCGGCTGCCCCGCTAGAGCCCGCCCGGCTACCCGGCTGCCCGGCTACCCGACTACCCGGCGAACGGGACGGCGAACGCCTGTGTGAACGCCGCCGCGTCCCACCGCCCGCCGAGGGCCGGCGCCAGCGAGACGGCGGCCAGCTCGGTGAACCCCGGGCCGGCCGCCGGAGCGCCGGTCGGCAGCGCGCCGAGCAGCGGGGCGCCGGCGGCCACCGGCAGGTCGGCCAGGTTGCAGCGGGTGGCCAGATCCGGCTCACTCGGCCAACTGCCGATCACCACACCGGCGGTGGCCACCTTGCGGGCCCGCAGCGCCTCGGCGGTCAGGGTCACCGTGTTGAGCGTGCCGAGCCCGGGGTGGGCGACCAGCAGCAGCTCGGCGCCGGTCACCGACTGCGCCAGGTCGGCCAGGGTCAGCCCCTCGGCGTCGTAGCGCACCAGCAGGCCGCCCGCGCCCTCGACCAGCACCAGATCGTGACTGTCCGTCAGGTCATCGACCGCATCGATGAACTGAGGGATCGTCAGAAACGGCATCCCGGACCGCAGGGCGGCCCGCTCGGGGGAGAGCGGCTCCGGGTAGCGGACCAGCTCACGGGTGGTCAGCGGCGCGCCGCCGAGCAGTCGGGCCACCTCCTCGGCGTCCCCCGGCTCGCCCGGCGCGACGCCGGTCTGGCCCGGCTTCAGTACCGCCGTGCGCAGGCCGGCGCGAACCGCCAGCGCGGCCACCGCCGCGGTCACGGCGGTCTTGCCGACCTCGGTGTTGGTGCCGGTCACGAACAGCACCCGACTCATACGAGAACTCCAGTCACTTCAGTCACTTCAGCTGCTTCAACTTCACTCACGGGCCACGGCGGTCAGCCCGCCAGCGCCGCCGCGCGCACCCCGGCGACGATCCGGGCCAGGTCCTCCTCGCCCGTCACGTACGGCGGCATGGTGTAGACCAGGTCGCGGAACGGCCGCAGCCAGACGCCCTCGCGAGCCGCCGCCTCGGTGGCCGCCGCCATGTCCACCGGGTGGTCGAGCTGGACCACGCCGATCGCGCCCAGCACCCGCACGTCCGCGACGCCCGGCAACTCCTCGGCCCCGGCCAGGCCGTCCAGCAGACCGGCTTCGATCCGCTTGACCTCTCCCTGCCAGTCCTGCCCGAGCAGCAGGCCGATCGAGGCGTTGGCGACGGCCGAGGCCAGCGGGTTGCCCATGAAGGTCGGCCCGTGCGCCAGCACCGGCACCTCGCCCTGGCTGATCCCGTCCGCCAGCTCGCTCGTGCACAGGGTCGCGGCCATGCTCAGGTAGCCGCCGGTCAGCGCCTTGCCCAGGCACATCACATCCGGCGAGACGCCCGCGTGGTCGGCGGCGAACAGCGCACCGCTGCGCCCGAAACCGGTGGCGATCTCGTCGAAGACCAGCAGCACGCCGTACCGGTCGCACAGTTCGCGCAGCAGCCGCAGGTAGCCGGGGGAGTGGAACCGCATGCCGCCCGCGCCCTGCACCACCGGCTCCACGATCACGGCGGCCAGTTCCCCGGCGTTGCGCTCGATCAGCTCGGCGAGCACCGCCGCGTACTGCGGGTCCACCTCGGCGTCGAAACCGGCCGGCGGCTCCGGGGCGAAGAGCTGGCGCGGCAGCACCCCGCCCCAGAGCTGGTGCATCCCGCCCTCGGGGTCGCAGACCGACATCGGGTGGAAGGTGTCGCCGTGGTAGCCGCCGCGCCAGGTGAGCAGCCGCTGCTTGGCGGGGCGGCCGATCGAGCGCCAGTACTGCAGGCACATCTTCATCGCGACCTCGACCGCGACCGAGCCGGAGTCGGAGAGGAAGACGTGCCGCAGCGGCTCCGGGGTGATCTCGACCAGCGTTGTCGCCAGCCGGATGGCGGGCTCATGGGTGAGCCCGCCGAACATCACATGGCTCATCCGGCCCAGCTGCTGCTGGACCGCCTCGTTGAGCACCGGGTGGTTGTAGCCGTGCACCGCCGCCCACCAGGAGGACATGCCGTCGACCAACTCGCGGTTCCCGCCGAAGGGTTCGGCCAGTCGCAGCCGGACGCCGGCGGCCGACTCGACCAGCTGCGGCAGCTGGGTGCCGGGCATCGGACCGTACGGGTGCCAGACGTGCGCCTGGTCCAGGGCGAGCAGCGTTCGGGTGTCCATCTCGGGGAGCATCAGCAGTGCCTCAGGCGTTCGGAGCGAGTTCGGTACCGGCGCCGCGCAGGCGCACCCGCACCAGGTCGGAGCGCAGGCCGTTGTCGGCCTCGGCCTCGGCGTCCGTCGCGGCGTCCGCCGTGGGCGCCGCGTGGCCGCCGCACGGTCCGCAGCCACCGGCCGCCGCGTGGCCGCCGCAGCCGCCGACCGCAGCCGCCTGCGGCTCGGTCTCGTGCCCGCCGCAGCCACCGCCGCCCGTGCCGCACCCGCCGCCGACCGCCTGCACGGCGTCGGCCCGGTGCCGGGGCAGCGTCGCCTCGCCCTGGCCCTCCACCTCGAAGCCCGCGTCCTTGATCATGTCGAGGTCGGCCTGCCCGGCCTGGCCCTCGCTGGTCAGGTAGTCGCCCAGGAAGATCGAGTTGGCGATGTGCAGGCCCAGCGGCTGCAGGCTGCGCAGGTGCACCTCGCGTCCGCCGGCGATCCGCACCTCGACGTCCGGGTTCACGAACCGGACCATCGCCAGGATCCGCAGGCAGCGCTGCGGGGTGAGGTTCCACTCCTTGGC
This sequence comes from Kitasatospora sp. NBC_01266, assembly GCF_036242395.1. Classification (NCBI taxonomy): domain Bacteria; kingdom Bacillati; phylum Actinomycetota; class Actinomycetes; order Kitasatosporales; family Streptomycetaceae; genus Kitasatospora; species Kitasatospora sp. NBC_01266. The sequence goes on from NZ_CP108458.1 coordinate 7,751,370, forward strand.
CAGCGGGGTGCCCTCGAACGGGATCAGGAAGTTGACCGGCACCGAGTCCGAGCCCAGCTCGCGAAGCGCGAAGACCACGTCCACCAGGTCCTCGTCGCTCTCGCCCATACCGGCGATCAGCCCGGAGCAGGCCGACAGGCCAGCGCCGTGCGCCTTCTGCACGGTGTCCACCCGGTCCGCGTAGGTGTGGGTGGTGGTGATGTCGCCGTAGGTGTTCTCGGAGGTGTTCAGGTTGTGGTTGTAGGCGTCGACGCCCGCCGCCCGCAGCCGCTCGGCCTGGTTGTCGGAGAGCAGGCCCAGGCAGGCGCAGATCTCGACGGCCGGCTCCTGCTCCTTGATCGCCGCCACGGTGCTGGTCACCCGGTCGATGTCACGGTCCGTCGGGCCGCGCCCGCTGGCCACCAGGCAGACCCGCTTGGCGCCGCCCTTGACGCCGGCGGTGGCCGCCTCGGTCGCCTGGTCCGGCTTCAGCCAGGTGTACTTGAGGATGCCGGTGTCGGCCCCCAGCCGCTGCGAGCAGTACGAGCAGTCCTCGGGGCAGAGGCCGCTCTTCAGGTTGACCAGGTAGTTGAGCTTGACCCGGCGGCCGAACCACTGTCGGCGTACCCGCCCGGCGGCCGCGACCACGTCCAGCAGGTCGTCGTCGGTGGTGGCCAGGACGGCCAGGGCCTCCTCCCGGGTGGGGAGCTCGCGGTTCAGGCCTTTGGCGGTAAGGGTGTCGAGCAGATCCATGAAGCTGATCCTGCCTGGATGACCTTGAACCGCGCCATACCGAATCGACCAGAAGATCTCCGCGCGGATGTGCGAGTTGTCACAGTGCCGCCTGACCGGGTCGTTCGCCTGCGTTCTCCGGGGCCGATGTGCTCCGGCCGGCGGTCCGGCGGCGGCACCGCGGCGGCGCGGTTCGAGCACGATCGCCGTGGTCCTGCCGCGCGACCGCCCGGTCGGCCGGTCCGCCCTCGCCCAGCGCTCCCTGACTGACCGTCCGACGCGTCCCCGCTGCTCAGACGGGTCGTCGCGACGCATAGAATCTGGGCCATGACAACCAAGGGGGACACCCGCTCGATACCCGCCGAGCCCGCCGACCCGCAGGAGCCTGTCGCCCCCGAGGAGCCCGGCGGTCCCGACGAGCCCGAGGACATACCGGGGCGGGGCAGAACGGGTTCACGGTTCGGCGCCCGGCGGTTGTTGATCGGTTCTGTAGCGGTTGTCCTGCTCGGCTCCGGCGGTTGGGTGATCTCCCTCAAGCATCCCGGTGACTGGCTCCCGGGACTGGGTCCCTCCAGCGGCGAAACCGAGTACGCGGCGGTGGTCGGTGACCCGCCGTCGACCTCCGGCGCCAATCCGGCGGCCTTCGACGTGAAGCGGCTCTTCCCGCCGACCAAGCTGGTCGACCTGGACACCTACCAGGGGCGGTTCACCGCGGCCCGCCAGGGCAGCGACTGCACCGAGATCCTGCAGAGCGCCGGGCAGGCCCTGCTGCACGGCGCGGCCTGCGAGGGCTACCTCGCGGTCGACCTGATCCGTCAGGACGGCCAGGTGGAGACCAGCGTGACGGTGCTTCGGTTCGGCGCCGACGCGACGAGCGTCGCCGTGGCGAACGCGATGCAGGGGCAGAGCGGGTTGGTCGGGTTCGTGCAGACGGACGGCACCCTGCTGGGCGCCGTCGCACCGTCGCCCGGCGCCGCCGGTTCGCCCTCGCCGTCCGCTACCCCGTCCGCCACCCCGGGCGGCCCCGCGGTGAAGAGCACCGACCCGGCGCCTCGGGTCGAAGCGGTGCGGCACTACGTCACCGTGACCAGCTCCCGCTTCACGAACGGGCACAGCCCGGCCGGCCCGCAGGACCAGCAGGACCTGGCAGCGGCCACCCGGGCCGCCGCCTACACCGCCGGGCTCACCTTCGTCTGGTCCTGAGCTCAGGTCCCGAGCTCAGGTCCCGAGCCGGGCACCTCCCGTCGTCGGGCCCTGGCCGACGGCGCCAGGGCCCGCCCGACGCGCCGTCAGCCCAGCCGGTCCACCGCGGTGACCCGCAGCACCGCCCGGCCCTCCGCGTCCGAGCCGTGCAGGTCGACCTCCGCGCTGATGCCCCAGTCGTGGTCGCCCGCCGGGTCGTCGAAGATCTGCCGCACCCGCCAGAGGCTGTCCGCCTCGTCCTCCTCGATCAGCAGCATCTTGGGCCCGCGCGCGTCCGGACCGGTGCCCAGGTCGTCGTGCTCCTCGTAGTAGCCGTCCATCGCGTCCGCCCAGCGGTCCGCGTCCCAGCCGTACTCGCCGTCCAACTCGGCCAGCGCGGCGTAGTGTTCCAGCGCGGCCAGCTCCACCCGGCGGAACATCTCGTTGCGCACCAGGACCCGGAAGGCCCGCTCGTTGGCCGTGACCGGCAGCGGCTTGGCCTCCAACTCGCGCTCCTCCTCGTCCTCTTCGGTCGGGTTGGCGAGCTGCTCCCACTCGTCCAGCAGGCTGGAGTCGACCTGGCGGACCAGCTCGCCCAGCCAGGCGATCACGTCCTTGAGCGCCTCGGTCTTGCTGTCCTCGGGGACGGTCTGCTCCAACGCCTTGTAGGCGCCGGCCAGGTAGCGCAGCACGATGCCCTCGGTGCGGGCCAGGTCGTAGTGGCCGACGTAGTCCACGAAGGTCATCGCCCGCTCGAACAGGTCGCGCACCACCGACTTGGGCGCGAGCGCGTAGTCGCCGATCCACGGGTGCGCCTGGCGGTAGACCTCGTAGGCGTGGTTCAGCAACTCCTCCAGCGGCTTCGGATAGGTCACCTCCTGCAGGCGCTCCATCCGCTCCTCGTACTCGATCCCGTCGCGCTTCATCTCGCCGATCGCCTCGCCGCGCGCCTTGTTCTGCTGCGCGGCCAGGATCTGGCGCGGGTCGTCCAGGGTCGCCTCGACCACCGAGACCACGTCCAGCGGGTAGCTCGGCGACTCGGGGTCGAGCAACTCGAAGGCGGCCAGCGCGAAGGTGGAGAGCGGCTGGTTGAGGGCGAAGTTCTCCTGCAGGTCCACGGTCAGCCGCACGATCCGGCCGTCGGCGTCCGGTTCGTCCAGCCGCTCCACCACGCCGCCGGCCAGCAGCGAGCGGTAGATGGCGATCGCCGAACGGATGTGCCGGCGCTGGGCGCCGCGCTCCTCGTGGTTGTCGGTGAGCAGCTTGCGCATCGCCTCGAAGGCGTTGCCGGGGCGGCCGATCACCGAGAGCAGCATCGCGTGGCTGACCCGGAACCGGGAGACCAGCGGCTCGGGTTCGGCCCCGATCAGCCGCTCGAAGGTCTCCTCGCTCCAGCCGACGAAACCTTCCGGCGCCTTCTTGCGCACCACCTTGCGCTTCTTCTTCGGGTCGTCGCCGGCCTTGGCGAGCGCCTTGTCGTTCTCCACCACGTGCTCGGGCGCCTGTGCGACCACCTGGCCGACCGTGTCGAAGCCGGCCCGGCCCGCGCGCCCGGCGATCTGGTGGAACTCCCGGGCCCGTAGCACCCGGACCTTGACCCCGTCGTACTTGGAGAGCGCGGTGAACAGCACCGTGCGGATCGGCACGTTGACGCCCACGCCCAGCGTGTCGGTACCGCAGATCACCTTCAGCAGGCCCGCCTGGGCCAGCCGCTCGACCAGGCGGCGGTACTTGGGCAGCATGCCCGCGTGGTGCACGCCGATGCCGTGCCGCACGAAGCGCGAGAGGTTGCGGCCGAACTTGGTGGTGAAGCGGAAGTTGCCGATCAGGTCGGAGATCGCGTCCTTCTCCGCCTTCGAGCACATGTTGATGCTCATCAGCGACTGGGCCCGCTCCACCGCCTCCTTCTGGGTGAAGTGCACCACGTAGACCGGGGCCTGACCGGTCGTCAGCAGCTCTTCCAGGGTGTCGTGCAGGGTGGTGCGCCGGTACTCGTAGAAGAGCGGCACCGGGCGGGTGGCCGAGCGCACCACCGTGGTCGGCTTGCCGGTGCGCCGGGTCAGGTCCTGCTCGAACCGGCGTACGTCGCCCAGCGTCGCCGACATCAGCAGGAACTGCACCTGCGGCAGCTCCAGGATCGGGATCTGCCAGGCCCAGCCGCGGTCCGGCTCGGCGTAGAAGTGGAACTCGTCCATCACCACCTGGCCGATGTCGGCCCGCGCGCCGTCCCGCAGCGCGATGTTGGCCAGCACCTCGGCGGTGCAGCAGATGATCGGCGCGGTCGGGTTCACGCTCGCGTCGCCGGTCATCATGCCGACCTGCTCGGTGCCGAAGATCTTGCACAGGTCGAAGAACTTCTCCGAGACCAGCGCCTTGATCGGAGCGGTGTAGAAGGTCCGCTTGCCCTCCGCCAGCGCGGCGAAGTGCGCACCGGCCGCCACCAGCGACTTTCCGGATCCGGTGGGGGTCGCCAGGATCACGTTCGCGCCGGTGAACAGCTCGATCAGCGCGTCCTCCTGAGCGGGATAGAGCGTGATGCCCCGCTCCTCGGCCCACGCGGCGAAGGTGGTGTACAGCGCGTCGGGGTCGGCGGGCCTGGGCATCAGATCAAGGAGGGTCACCGGCCTATCTTGCCTGCTGCCCCTCTACCTGGGCAAAGACCGGTGATCAAGCCGGGCCGGGAGCGGGCCCCCGAACGGGGTCGGATGGTCGTGCTGGAGGAGCACGTGAGGGCGGGTGACTGTACCGACCCCACAGTCACCCGCCCGCGCGCTGTGCGAGGGCGCACATTGCCCCGTTCCCACCGGCCGTGCCAGGCTGCGGCCCATGATCCAGCAACCCGCCGCGCCCGCCCGTCCGGCCGCACCGGCCGCCGTCTTCGACTGGCTCGACGAGACCGCCGAGCAGCGCGCCCGGGCCGGACTCACCCGTACGCTGCGCAGCCGCCCCGCCGAGGACCCGGTGCTCGACCTGGCGAGCAACGACTACCTCGGCCTGACCCACCACCCCGAGGTCACCCGGGCCGCCGCCGAGGCGGCGCTGCGTTGGGGCGGCGGATCCACCGGGTCCCGCCTGGTCACCGGCACCACCGAACTGCACACCGAACTGGAAGTCGAACTGGCCGACTTCTACGGGGTGGAGGCCGCGCTGGTCTTCTCCTCCGGCTACGCCGCCAACCTGGCCGCGCTCACCGCGCTGACCGATCCCGACACACTGATCGTCTCCGACGCCTACAACCACGCCTCGCTGATCGACGGCTGCCGCCTCTCGCGCGCCGCCGTGCACCGGGCCCCGCACGCCGACCCGGCCGCGGTGGCCGCCGCGCTCGCCGCCCGGGCCGAGCCGCGCGCCCTGGTGGTCAGCGACACCGTCTTCTCGGTGGACGGCAACGCGGCCCCCCTGCCCGCGCTGGCCGCCGCCGCCCGCGCACACGGCGCCGCGCTGCTGGTGGACGACGCGCACGGGCTCGGCGTGCTCGGGCCGGGCGGTCGCGGCGCGCTGACGGCCGCCGGGCTGGCGGGGGAGCCGGACGCGGTCGCAACCGCCACGCTCTCCAAGTCGCTGGGCGCGCAGGGCGGCGTGGTGCTCGGGCCGCGCCGGGTGATCCGGCACCTGGTCGAGACCGCCCGCACCTTCATCTTCGACACCGGGCTGGCCCCGGCCGCCGTGGGCGCGGCACTGGGCGCGCTGCGCCTGCTGCGCGCCGAACCGCAGCGCGCCGAACGCGCCCGCGAGGTCGCCCACACCCTGGCCGCCCGCCTCACCGCCGCCGGCCTCGAGGCCAGCACCCCGGACGCGGCCGTGGTCTCGGTCCGGGCGCCGGGCCCCGAGCAGGCCCTCGCCTGGGCCGCCGACTGCCGCACCGCGGGCCTCGCGGTGGGCTGCTTCCGTCCGCCGTCCGTCCCGGACGGCTTCTCCCGGCTGCGGCTGACCGCCCGCGCCGACCTGACGGACGAGCAGATCGGGCTGGCGGTGCACACCTTGAAGGCCACCGCACCGGCACCCTGACACCGGCGGCACCCGGCCCGCTACTGTCAGGGTTCACGGTCGTTAACCACCCCTGACGTTTCTACCTTCAGACACGGAGGCCCTCCCATGACCCGGTTCGTCACCCTGGACGTCGCGGACGCCATCGGCACCATCCGGCTGGCCCGTCCGCCGATGAACGCGCTGGACATCGCGATGCAGGACCAGCTGCGCGAGGTCGCCCAGGAGGCCACCGAGCGCAGCGACGTGCGCGCGGTGGTGATCTGGGGCGGCGAGAAGGTGTTCGCGGCCGGCGCCGACATCAAGGAGATGCAGCGCATGACCTACACCGACATGGTGGCCCGCGGCGGTGCGCTGCAGGAGGCGTTCACCGCCGTCGCGCGGATCCCCAAGCCGGTGGTCGCCGCGGTGACCGGCTACGCCCTGGGTGGCGGCTGCGAACTGGCGCTCTGCGCCGACATCCGGATCGTGGCCGAGAACGCCAAGCTCGGCCAGCCCGAGATCCTGCTCGGCCTGATCCCCGGCGCCGGCGGCACCCAGCGCCTGGCCCGGCTGGTCGGCCCGGCCAAGGCCAAGGAGCTGATCTTCACGGGCCGTCAGGTCCGCGCCGAGGAGGCGCTGCGGATCGGCCTGGCCGACCAGGTGGTCCCGGCCGAGGAGGTCTACCAGGCCGCCCTGGACTGGGCCGGCAAGCTCGCCGCCGGCCCGGCCTGGGCGCTGCGCGCGGCCAAGGAGGCCGTGGACCGCGGCCTGGAGAGCGACCTCGACACCGGTCTGGCGCTGGAGCGCTCGCTCTTCGCCGGCCTCTTCGCCACCGAGGACCGCGAGATCGGCATGCGCAGCTTCGTCGAGGAGGGCCCGGGCAAGGCCAAGTTCAACTGACGCCGTGCTGCTGACCCGTCAGGCCTTCAGGCCCGGGTCAGCAGCACCTCGGCGCCCACCGGGCGGTAGCCCGCCGCCTGGAAGGCCCGCACGCTGGTCGCGTTGCCCGGCGCCTGCTGGGCCCAGACGGTGTCGCCCTCGGGCAGCAGGTGGCGGGCGCTGACCGCCAGCGCCCGCCCCAGCCCGCGCCCGCGCGCCCCGGCGTCCACCTCGATCGCCGCCTCCCACCGCCCGGCCACCCCGCGCCCGAGCACCAGCACCCCACCGGGGACCGTCCACACCCGCACCGCGTCGCGAAAGCGCAGCGCCCGCACCACCCGGGGGTGCTCGCGGTCCTCGATCTCCACCAGCGGCAGCGGCGGCTCCCCGGGCAGCCGCCCGGCCACCGTGACCAGGTCGATGTTGCCGATCCGCCGCCGGGTTCGTTCACCGAACTCGGTCAGGAACCCCGGGCAGAGCGGCTCCGCCAGCGGCTCCGCCACCGCTCGGGCCAAGGCTTCCCGCACCCAGCCCGGGTCCTCGTCGGTGAAGACCACCGCGTGCGCGCTGAACGAGAGCACCCCGGCCGCCCGCGGTCCGGGCTGCGGCACCACCGTCACCCCGCCGTCCGAGGGCGGGAACACGCCCTTGGCCGCGTCCGCCAGGAAGTCCGCCAGGGTGTGCTGCTGAATGATCGTCATACGCACCAGGCTAACGATCCCGGTCGATCCGTGATCCCCCGAACGGGTGAGGACCGGCATGGTGCCGGGCCGCCCCGGCACAGCTCGGGCACGATCGTGAAGCCCAGCTGTCGCCGTCGTTAAGAATTCCTCGATGGACCAGGACCCCTCCCACCAGGCAGATTGCTCCTGCCCGGCGCGGAATGGCGCCGCAGCCGGGCCCCCCTCTCGTTACGCCGTCAGGAGCCGCAGTCGTGAAGGCACTCGTCAAGAAGCAGGCCGAGCCCGGACTGTGGCTGACCGATGTCCCGGAGCCCGAGATCGGCCCGACCGACGTGCTGATCAAGGTGCTGCGCACCGGCATCTGCGGCACCGACCTGCACATCCGCAAGTGGGACGGCTGGGCGCAGCAGACCATCCGCACCCCGCTGACCATCGGCCACGAGTTCGTCGGCGAGGTCGTCGCGCTCGGCCCGGCGGTCGCCGACGTCAACGTGGGCGACCTGGTCAGCGGCGAGGGCCACCTGGTCTGCGGCAAGTGCCGCAACTGCCTGGCCGGCCGCCGCCACCTGTGCCGCAACACGATCGGCCTGGGCGTCAACCGGGACGGCGCGTTCGCCGAGTACGTCGCGCTGCCCGCCTCGAACGTCTGGGTGCACCGGGTGCCGGTCGACCTGGACGTGGCGGCGATCTTCGACCCGTTCGGCAACGCCGTGCACACCGCGCTCTCCTTCCCGCTGGTCGGCGAGGACGTGCTGGTCACCGGCGCGGGCCCGATCGGCATCATGGCGGCCGCGGTCGCCAAGCACGCCGGTGCCCGGCACGTGATGATCACCGACGTCAGCCCGTACCGGCTGGACCTGGCCCGCAAGGTCGGCGTCTCGCTGGCGCTGGACGTCTCGCAGCACACCATCGAGGAGGGCCAGCAGAAGCTCGGCCTGCGCGAGGGCTTCGACGTGGGCCTGGAGATGTCGGGCCGCCCCGAGGCGATGCGCTCGATGATCGACAACCTGACGCACGGCGGCAAGATCGCCATGCTCGGCCTGCCCGCCGAGGACTTCTCGATCGACTGGGCGAAGGTGGTCACCTCGATGATCACCATCAAGGGCATCTACGGCCGCGAGATGTTCGAGACCTGGTACGCGATGTCGGTGCTGCTGGAGGGCGGGCTGGACCTGTCCCCGGTGATCACCGGACGGTACGCCGCCCAGGACTTCGAGGCCGCGTTCGACGAGGCGGCGAGCGGTCGCTGCGGCAAGATCATCCTCGACTGGTCGACCATCTGACGCCCCTCAGCCCGCCCCCGGACCGACACCCCATCAAGGAGCCTGCTGCGATGTTCGATTCCGTCCGCGAGGACATCAGTGCCACCCTCGCCGAGATCACCGAGGCCGGCCTGTTCAAGCCGGAGCGGGTGATCGGCAGCCCGCAGAGCGCCGCCGTCACGGTCACCGGCGGCGGGCGCCCGGGTGAGGTGCTGAACTTCTGCGCCAACAACTACCTGGGCCTGGCCGACCACCCCGCCGTGGTCGGCGCCGCCAAGGAGGCGCTGGACCGCTGGGGCTACGGCATGGCGTCCGTCCGCTTCATCTGCGGCACCCAGGACGTGCACAAGGAGCTCGAGGCGCGGCTGTCGGCGTTCCTCGGCCAGGAGGACACCATCCTCTACTCCTCGTGCTTCGACGCGAACGGCGGTGTCTTCGAGACCGTGCTGGACGAGCGCGACGCCGTCATCTCCGACGCGCTCAACCACGCGAGCATCATCGACGGCATCCGCCTGTGCAAGGCCACCCGCAAGCGCTACGCCAACCGCGACCTGGCCGAGCTGGAGCAGTGCCTCAAGGAGACCCAGGACGCCCGGCGCCGCCTGATCGTCACCGACGGCGTCTTCTCGATGGACGGCTACGTCGCCCCGCTGCGCGAGATCTGCGACCTGGCCGACCGCTACGACGCCATGGTGATGGTCGACGACTCGCACGCGGTCGGCTTCGTGGGCCCCGGCGGGCGCGGCACCCCCGAACTGCACGGCGTGATGGACCGGGTCGACATCATCACCGGCACGCTGGGCAAGGCGCTCGGCGGCGCCTCCGGCGGCTACGTCGCCGCCCGCCGCGAGATCGTCGCGCTGCTGCGCCAGCGTTCGCGCCCGTACCTGTTCTCCAACTCGCTGGCCCCGGTGATCGCGGCGGCCTCGCTGACCGTGCTCGACCTGCTGGAGACCTCGCACGAGCTGCGCGAGCGGCTGCGCGCCAACACCGCGCTGTTCCGCTCGAAGATGACCGAGGCGGGCTTCGAGATCCTGCCCGGCGACCACCCGATCGCCCCGGTGATGATCGGTGACGCGGCCAAGGCCGGCAAGCTCGCCGAACTGCTGCTGGAGCGCGGCGTGTACGTGATCGGGTTCTCGTTCCCGGTCGTCCCGCACGGCCAGGCCCGGATCCGGGTGCAGCTCTCGGCGGCCCACTCCACCGAGGACGTCGAGCGCGCTGTCGCGGCCTTCATCGACGCCCGGGCGGCGCTGGAGAGCTGACCGGCCGCCCCGGCCGGGCGGGCGGGGAGAACCGCTGATCAACGCTGGCAGAATTGAGGCGTGATCGACGCCAGACGCCTGCGGACCCTGCGAGCCGTGGCGGACCACCGAACGGTGACCGCCGCGGCCGCCGCGCTCTACCTGACGCCCTCCGCGGTCTCCCAGCAGCTGGCCGCCCTGGAGCAGGAGACCGGTCACGCGCTGCTCGCCAGGGACGGGCGCGGGGTGCGGCTGACGGCGGCCGGCGAGATCCTGCTCAGCCACGCCGACGCCGTGCTGGCCCAGCTGGAACGCGCCGAGGCCGACCTGGCCGCCTATGCGGCCGGCGCGCACGGCCAGGTCACCGTGGCCTCCTTCGCCACCGGCATCTCCCTGGTGCTGGCCCCGGCGATCGGCGCGCTGGCCGACAGCGCGCCGGGCGTGCGGCTCAAGGTGCTGGACGCCGAGGGCGACGCCAGCCTGCCGATGCTGCTGGACGGGCAGGCCGACCTCGCGGTCGCGGTCGAGTACCGCGGCGCGCCACGGGCCGACGACCAGCGCCTGGCCCGGTTCCCGCTCTACGCCGAGCCCTTCGAGGCGGTGCTGCCGCTGGACCACCGGCTGGCCGGGCAGCCGGGCCCGGTGGCGATGGCCGCGCTGGCCACCGAGCCGTGGATCGGCCCCTACCCCGGCAACCCCTGCCACGACGTGGTGCTGCTCGCCTGCGAGCACGCCGGCTTCACCCCGCGCCTGGTGCACTCCTCCGACGACTTCAGCGCGGTGGTCGCGCTCGCCTCGGCCGGCGCGGGGGTGGCCCTGGTGCCCCGCTCGGCACTGCGCGGTGTGGACCTCACCCGGGTCGCGGTGCGCGCGGTCGACAGCGACCTGGCGACCCGCAAGGTCTTCGCGGCGGTGCGTGGCGGCGCCGAGCGGCACCCGCTGATCCGTCCGGTACTCAGCGCCCTGCAGAAGGCAGCGGTGGAGCTGGGCTGACGACGGCGCACGGACGGCGCTCACCTTGGCGGCCTGCGTCGGCGGCACCGGATAGCCTGACCGGCATGACCTCCGAGCGGGCCACCTGGTGAGCGCAGGTCCTGACGACGGCACAGGTTCAGCCGCCAGGGTGACGACGACGGCACCGGCCGGGCCGCGACCGAGCCTGGCCGGTTTCGCGGAGCAGCGCACCGTGCTGCTGACCACCTTCAAGCGGGACGGCACGGCGGTGGGCACCCCGGTCTATCTGGCGGTGGACGGCGAGCGCGGGTACTTCCGCACCGCCACCTCCACGGGCAAGGCCAAACGGCTGCGCAACAACCCCGGCGTCACCCTCGCCCCGGCGACCCTGCGCGGTGTCCCGACCGGCGCGCCGGTCAGCGGACAGGCCCGGGTGCTGGAGGGCGCCGAGGCACGGCGGGCCTCGCGCCGCCTCGTCCGCAAGTACCCGGTGGCACACGGCCTGGTGACCCCGATCACCCACCGGCTGAACGGCTACCGCACGGTCCACTACGAGGTGACGGTGGCCCCGCCGGGGATGAGCCCCTGCTGAGCCCGAGGTCGCCGGCCGGTCCGCCCTGGACGGGGTTCAGGTGCCGTCCGCCCGGTCGGCGGCGGCCGGACCGAGCAGCACGACGGTGTCTCCCGTCGCCGGCGGGGGAGTGCCGTGCGCGGTGACCGGATCGAGGCGCCCGTCGCTGCGCACCACGAACAGCACGTCGTGCCCGCACGGGATCGCCCCCTGCGTCGGTTGCGCCACGACGGTGGCTCCCTGGCCGTAACGGCGGTTCAGATCGGGCCTGCTGAGCGCCGCACCGAAGAGGATGTCACCGCCCATGAACGGGGCCACCACGCCGTGGCTGGCCACTGGTGGCCCCAGCCGGTAGACGGGGCCGTCGATGCTGCCCCGCAGCACCTCCGACGCCAGCGCGTTGAAGTCGTCCTCGGCGGTGAGCAGCAGGACCGTCGTGATGCCCTCCAGTGCGGCGCCCTCGCGGGTGGCCGCCGCCAGCAGTTCGCCCGGCACCAGTTCGAGCCCGGCCCGTTCGATGCCGGCCCGCTGTCGTTCCAGGCCGGCCCACATCAGCACCTCGAGGCCGGCGGCTTTCAGCGCCCGCCCCAGGTCGACCACCCAGGGCTCACCACCGACCAGCAGCGGCCGGGAACGGGCCGAGCGCATGACCCGCAGGCGCCGGGCGAGGGGTTTGGCGGTCAGCCCGTACAGCGTCACGGTGGCGACGATGACCACGAAGGTGGCCGGAAGGATCTTCGCGGCGCCGCCGATCCCCTTGGTGACCAGGGCGGCCGAGAAGGTCGAGGCGGTCGATGCCGCGACGATGCCGCGTGGCGCCATCCAGCCGATCAGGCCGCGCTCCCCGCCCGAGAGGTCGGTGCCCAGCGTGGACACCAGGGCCACCAGCGGCCTGGCCACGATCACCAGGGCCGCCACCAGGCCGAGTGCCGGAAGCAGCAGGTGCCGCAGTGACTGCGGCGTCACGGTGGCCGAGATGGAGACGAAGAGCACGCCGATGATCAAGGAGACCAGGGTCTCGAAGAACTGCCGGCGCGCCGGGATGTCGAACTGGCGCAGGTTGGAGACGGCCAGGCCCATCACGACGGCGGCGATCAGTCCGGTGTCGTCGCGGATCACGTCGCAGAGCGCCGCGACACCGACCACGGTGGCGAGCTGCGCGGCGGTGCCGAGCACCTCGCCCAGCCGCAGACCACGCAGCAGCAGCCACAGCACACCCGTTCCGACGACCCCGCCGGCCAGGCCGACGCCCACGCTCGCGAGGAACTGCCCGAGCCCGCCCCTGACCGAATGCTGGGTACTCGCGTCGATCGCGTGGAAGACCAGTGCGCCCAGCACCGCGCCCACCGGATCGATCAGCGAGCCCTCCCAGATCAGGATGTGCTGGAGGCGGTCCCTCGGGCGCACGGAGGCGAGCAGCGGGCCGACGACGGTCGGTCCGGAGACCACCACGATGACCCCGAGCATCAGGGCCGATCGGTAGTCCATGCCGAGCAGCGGCTTCGACAGGACTGTGGTGATCGCCCAGGTGATCAGCACCCCGATCCAGATCAGCCGCACCACGACGCGGCGGGTGTGGCCGGTCAGCTTCGCCAGGTCGAGGCCGAGACCCGCGTCGTAGAGGATCACCGCCACGGCCAGCGACACCAGCGGCGAGAAGGCCGCGCCGAACAGCCGCTGGGGATTGACGTCGCTGATCAGCGCGCCGGCGGCGAACCCGACCGGCAGCAGGACGATGAGCGCGGGGATGTGCAGGCGGCTGGCCAGGATCTGCGAGCCGACGGCGAGCACGAGGATCAGGCCCACACCGATGAAGACCTGGTCCGCCGTCACGTCCTGCCTCCTGGAGGTCGCTTCACTGGACCAGCTGGGCGATGCTCCGGCCGACCAGCCAGAGGCCGAGCAGCAGCGACAGGACGACGATCGCCTGGTCCTGGTGGTTCGTCAGCCAGGTGCGCAGTCGCGCGAGCCGGACCCCGGCCGACTCGGGCGAGAAGGCCACGTGGAGTTCCATGGCGAGCAGGCTCGCGGAGGAGAGCAGGCAGAACAGGACCAGCGCCAGGTAGGACTCGAAGCTGGAGACTTTGGCCTGCACCACGGTCGCGGCCCCGGCCGCGACCAGCGCCCAGGGCTGCAGGAGGACCGCGAGCCCGGCGGCGGTCCACGGGGAGACGTCGTTCAACTTCGCCAGCCACGCCGGGTCCCGGTGCGGCCGGCCGGCCCGGCGGCGCCGGTACTCGCCGAAGACGATGAGCCCCACGCCGATGGTCAGCTTGACGGCGATGGAGGCGGTCGAGGGGGTGGAGTGCAGTGCGGGCGGCGAGCCGCCGGTGGAGAGCAGGACGGCGGCCATCACGCCGACCAGGCAGGCGAGCCAGGCCAGCACGAAGGCCAGACCCGCGCGCAGGCCCTTGCGCGCCGACAGCACGAGGATGAACGCGGTGATGGGCACCGGCTCCAGGGTGATCGCCAGGCCGATCAGGATCAGGTCGAGGATCATCGGCGCCGGGTCCACTCACCCCACGGTGTGATGCCCCAGCGGACGGTGTGCCGTGCGCCCGGTGCGAGGGCGACGACCGACGTACCGGTGCGGAAGGCGTCCGGCGGGCAGGACATCGGTTCGACGGCGACCGCACGACGCCGCTCCGGCCCCGGCAGGGTGTCGCCGGTGTAGATCTGCAGGAACTCCGCGCCCTCGCCGAGCCAGAGATCCGTACCGTGCTCCCCGGACGGGTGCGCGAGGCGGACCACCGCGCGACCGTCGGCGTCCCGTTCCAGGTCGCCGAACGGTGTGTCCAGGTGCTGGGCGCCGATCTCCCGAGGCGTGCGGAAGTCGTACGGCGTGCCCGCGACCGGTTCGGTGGCTACCGGCAGGCCCAGGTCGTCGGTGCGGATCCAGGTCCGCGCCGGGACGGTCAGCACCGCCTCGTCGACCGTGCCGGTACCGACCGTGAGGTAGGGGTGCTGACCGACGCCGTACGGCGCGACGCTCTCGCCCTGGTTCATCGCGGCCACGGCCACCTCGAGGCCCTGGTCACCCAGCGTGTACTCGGCCCGGACCCGCAGGTGGAAGGGATAGCCCGGCTGCGGCCAGAGCGTGACCTCGAGGGCGGCCCGGCTCACGTCGAAGTCCATGACCTGCCAGGAGGCCCAGCGGAGCAGCCCGTGGATCGCGTTGCCGCTCGTCGGCTCGGTCAACGGCAGTTGCAGGTCCTGCCCGTCCCACCGGTAGCGCCCGCCCCCGATGCGGTTGGGCCACGGCACGAGGAGTTGGCCGCGACCCCCGGTGATCCGGTCCTCGGCCGCGAAGCCGTCGAGAACCGGGCGGTCGCCGACCGTGTAGGACCGCAGGGCGCCGCCCAACTCGACGACGACGGCGCTCTGGTCACCGTGATGCAGCATCACCTGGTGTCCCGTCCGGCTCTCGTGCACGCGGTCTCCTCGTTCTGCCACAGGGCGGGCAGAACCCGCGAACCCGGGCGCCTCGATGGCCTGCTGAGGCCGGCCCGCTCAGTCCGCAGACTGCGGGCGCACCTGGGCCGAGTCAAGCGAGACACGACCGCGCCGCGCGATGCGGCGGCGCGTTCGCCCGTCCGGACCTCATGGCGCCCGCGGTGCTCGTGCCCGAGCCGCAGCCGCCGGCGGTTCACCGGTGGCGGGAGCGGCTGCTGCGTCGACCGATCCGCTGCCAGATGGCCCGTTGGAACCTGAGCATCAGGACGCCCACCGCGATGAGCACGACGATGTTGAGCAGCAGCTGGATCAGCGAGCCGCGTGCCTCGCTCCAGCTGGTGAACGCGCAGGAGACGCCGATGTCGGCGGCGGCCGGGATGGTGGTGACCGAGATGAACACGCCCAGCAGGGCGCTCGTCCTGGCCTGGGTCAGCGACACGATCCCGACGATGCCGGCCAGCACGGCGACGACCACGGAGAAGAAGTTGGGTGTGTTGATCAGGTTGGAGACCGGCCGGACGCCCAGGGTGAACGCCATGGGCTGCAGCCCGAAGCCGCGGACCAGCAACGAGAACAGGAACGTGCAGAGCATGGCCAGCGAGAAGCCGACCAGGAGCGCGAGCAGCCCTTGCCGGATCCGCCCCCCGATGCCCCGGTCGATGCCCAGCGCGACGCTGGTGATGGCGCCGTACTCGGGGCCGACGACCATCGCCGCGACGATCAGGATCTGGGAGTTGGTGATGATCCCCACCGCGCCGATCAGCCCGGCGATGATCAGGTAGACGTAGAAGCTCGGCAGGTAGGTCCCCTCGGCCCGGATCCGCGCCTCGACCGCCTCCCACACCGGCGCATGGGCGAGCGGCCCCAGCTGCTGCTTCTCGGCCTCGGCCGCGAGTCCGGACAGCACCGTGTCGACCGGCTCGATCACGACGGAGCCGTGCCGGTCCACCCGCAGCTCACGCAGCCGGCGCAGGACCTCGTTCGCCGCACCTGCCAGCACGTCGCACTCCAGGGCGTCGCCGTCCGGGTGGCGTGCCATGCCCTCGAGCACGACCAGGTTGAAGACGCAGCGATCGGCCGCCAGCATGCCGACCGTCTCGTCGGTGAGGCCCGGAGGACTCACCAGACGGAGATGGATCATCTCCATGCAGACCTCCGTGACTCGAGTGGCGTGGCCCGGGCGCGGGTGCCGCGCGCGGACCGGTATCCGGCCCGCGCACGGCACCACGGAGCGCCCGCAGCCAGTAACGCCGCGCAGGCCGTCGTCGGCAAGCCGAGCGGCGCGGCGGGCCCGGGCGGGCCGGGGCGGTCCCGCCGCCCGAGGCATCGTGGCTGGTCACGCCGGGGTCCGCGGGACACCGGTCGCCAGCCGGAGCGCGTGGCCGCAACTGGGCGGATATTGGAGAAGGGGTACTCCTGAGATTTCGGAGACACCATGGACCGCTATCCGCCGATCGCCGAACACGGCCTGGTGGGCGACCTGCAGACCGCCGCTCTGGTCACCTCCCAAGGGGTCATCGACTGGTTCGCAGCTCCCCGCTTCGACTCGCCCAGCATCTTCGCCGCCCTGCTCGACCACGACCACGGCGGCTACTTCCTCTTCGCGCCCGAGGAACCGGAAGTCACCTGCAAGCAGCTCTACTACCCCGACACCGCCGTCCTGGTGACCCGGTTCATGTCCCCCGACGGCGTGGGCGAGGTCATCGACTGCATGCCGCCCGACCGCACGGGTACGCCCACCGACCGGCACACCCTGATCCGCGTCGTGCGGGCCGTGCGTGGCACGGTGCGCTTCGTCCTGGACTGCCGGCCGCGCTTCGACTACGGCCGCGCCGCTCACGAGCTCGATCTCGATCTCGGCGGCGACACCGCCGTGTTCCGCGCCCCCGGGGCGACCGGATATCTGCAGAGCAGCTTCCCGGTGGAACGCAACGGGAAGGACGTGCGGGGGGAGGTCACGCTGAACGTCGGCGAGGAGGCCGCCGCCGCGTTCACCGTCTGCGACCCGGACGGGGTGCCGCCCGCACCGGTCACCGTGCAGAGCCTGAGTGACCAGCTCTTCGAGATCGGCAACTTCTGGCAGGCCTGGCTGCGCACCTCCACGTACCGCGGCCGGTGGCCGGACATGGTGGGCCGCTCCGCCATCACGCTCAAGCTGCTCACCTACCGCCCCACGGGCGCTCCGGTCGCCGCGGCGACCATGGGCCTGCCCGAGCAGGTCGGCGGCGAGCGCAACTGGGACTACCGCTACACCTGGATCCGCGACGGCTCACTGTCCGTCCGGGCGCTGCTCGACCTCGGCTTCGACGAGGAGGCCACCGGGTTCACCCACTGGCTGCGCGAACGCTGGAGCGAACGGGCGGGATCCGAGGGCGAGCGCCTGCAGATCATGTACCGGGTGGACGGCGACCCCGACATCCCCGAGGTGATCCTCGACCACTTCGAGGGCTACCGGGGTTCGGCCCCGGTCCGGGCCGGCAACGCCGCCATGGACCAGTTGCAGCTCGACATCTACGGCGAGGCGCTCTACGCCCTCGCCGAGGGGCGCACAGTGGGCCTCCACATGGGCTATCACGGCTGGAAGGGGCTCGCCGCCACCCTGGACTGGCTCGCCGACTCCTGGGACCGTCCCGACGAGGGCATCTGGGAGACCCGCGGCGGGCGCAAGGACTTCACCTACAGCCGGGTGATGTGCTGGGCCGCCTTCGACGCCGGGCTGCGGCTGGCCACCGAGTTCAGCAGGCCCGCCGACCTCGCGCGCTGGACCGGCGCCCGCGACGCCATCCTCGACCAGGTGATGACCCGAGGGTGGAGCGACAAGGAGCAGGCACTGGTCCAGCACTACGACGGCGACGTCCTGGACGCCTCGCTGCTGCTCATCCCCCGGGTCGGCTTCCTCGCGCCGAAGGGTGCCGGCTGGCTGAACACGCTGGACGCCATCAACCGCAAGCTCGTCTCCGACAGCCTGGTCTACCGCTACGACCCGGCCGCCTCACCGGACGGTCTGCGCGGCTCCGAGGGCACGTTCAGCCTCTGCACCTTCCTCTACGTCGACGCCATGGCCCGGGCCGGCCGCACCGTCGAGGCGCGCTACGCCTTCGAGAAGATGCAGACCTACGCCAACCACGTCGGCCTGTTCGCCGAGGAGATCGGCCCGAGCGGGGAGCAACTGGGCAACTTCCCCCAGGCGTTCACCCACCTCTCGCTCATCATGGCCGCCACCACCCTCGATGAGGTGCTCGACCGGGAACAGGGGCGCTGACGGACCCGTGGCCACGCACCGCGGATCCGGCGGACCGCCTCCCCTGAGTGCGGCCGAGTTCCGCGCGCTGTACCAGCGCGTGCGACGCCAGGCGCCGTGGGGCACCGCCGACCGCGGGGCACTGGACCGGATCACCGCGGCGCAGCGGCTGGCCGCCGTCGCCGAGGTCCGATCGGGTCGCAGCGTCACGCTCGCCGGGGTGGTCCGCACCCGCCCGGCACCGGACAACCCCGAGCCGTGCGAGTACCGGATGACCGGCACCGTGGCCGGCGGCATCGAGCCGAGCGGGCTGCAGTTCGCCACCGACTGGTTCGCCATGAGCGTGCACGGTGACGCCGACAGCCACCTCGACGCGCTCTGCCACGTCATCTATGACGGCACCCTGTACAACGGCGTGAGCGCGGACAGCCTGACGCCCGACGGCGCGCGGGAGCTGTCCGTCGACGTGGCGCGGGACGGCATCGTCGGGCGCGGCGTGCTGCTCGACATCCCGCGCCTGCGCGGGGTGCGCTGGCTCGAACCCGGCGATCACGTGAGCGGGGACGAACTCGCCGCCGCCGAGGCCGCGCAGCGGCTCCGGGTCGGCCAGGGCGACCTGCTCTTCGTCCGGGTCGGCCATCGCCGCCGGGGCAGCGAACTCGGGCCGTGGAACGCGGCCGAGGCCCGCGCCGGGCTCCATCCCACGGCGATGGAGTTCCTGGCGGACCGGCAGGTCGCGGTGCTGGGCAGTGACGGCAACAACGACACCGCCCCCAGCACGACGCAGGGCGTGGCCTTCCCGGTCCACGTCCTGGGCATCCACGCGATGGGCCTGCACCTGCTGGACTACCTGTCCTTCGAGGAGCTGGTGCCGATCTGCGAGGCGGCGGACCGCTGGTCGTTCCTCTGCGTGATCGCCCCGCTCCGGCTGCCCGGGGCCACCGGATCACCCGTCAATCCGATCGCGATCCTGTGAGCTCCGACCACGCCCGCACGCCATCCGAACAGTTCTGGAACAGGAGCCATCGTGACCGACGCTCAGCACTACGACGTGATCATCATCGGCACCGGCGCGGGCGGCGGCACGCTGGCCCACCGGCTGGCCCCCTCCGGTAAGCGGGTGCTGCTCCTGGAGCGCGGGGACTACCTACCGCGCGAGATCGACAACTGGGACTCCACCCAGGTGTTCGTGAAGGGCAAGTACCTGGCCCAGGAGACCTGGTACGACCGGCAGGGCCAGCCGTTCACGCCGGAGGTCAACTACTACGTCGGGGGCAACACCAAGTTCTACGGCGCTGCCCTGTTCCGGCTGCGCCCCGAGGACTTCGGCGAGCTGCGGCACCACGGCGGCGTGTCGCCGGCCTGGCCGATCCGCTACGAGGACCTGGAGCCGTACTACACCGAGGCCGAGCACCTCTACCTGGTGCACGGCAGGCACGGCGAGGACCCCACGGAGGGTGCGGCCAGCGCGCAGTACGCCTATCCGCCGGTCGAGCACGAGCCGCGTATCCAGCAGCTCAACGACGACCTGGTGAAGCAGGGCCTGCACCCCTTCCACCTGCCGATCGGCGTGAATCTGACCCAGGACGCGCACGGCTGGGCGACCCACGACAGCGCCTGCATCCGCTGCACCCGGGTCGACGGCTTCCCCTGCCTGCTGAACGCCAAGTCCGACGCCCAGGTGATCTGCGTCGACCCGGCGCTGAAGCACCCGAACGTCAGCATGCTCACCGGCGTCAACGTGCGCCGCCTGGAGACCGATCCGACCGGACGCACCGTGACCGGCGTGGTCGCCGAGCTGGCGGACGGCTCGACCACGAGCTTCGGCGCGGACCTCGTGGTGGTCGCCTGCGGCGCGGTGAACTCCGCCGCGCTGCTGCTCCGTTCGGCCAACGACAGACACCCCGACGGGTTGGCCAACAGCTCCGGTGTGGTGGGCCGGCACTACATGCGGCACAACAACCTGGCGCTGATGGCGGTCTCGGACGAGCCCAACCCCACCGTGTTCCAGAAGACCCTGGCGCTCAACGACTGGTACCTGGGCGCGGACGACTGCGACTACCCGCTCGGCGGCATCCAGATGCTCGGCAAGTCGGACGCCGAGCAGATCCACGGTGAGGCGCCGCGGTGGGCGGGCAAGATCGCGCCGGACATGCCGTTCGAGGTGCTCGCCCACCACGCGGTCGACTTCTGGCTCTGCGGCGAGGACCTCCCACTGCCCGACAGCCGGGTCACCCTCGACGGCGACGGGAACGTCCACCTGTCGATCGACGAGAAGAACAACATCACCGGGCTGAAGAAGCTCCAGCACAAGCTGCGGGGCATGCTCGGTCAGCTGGGTATGCACGAGCACCACCTGCTCGACCACAGCATCTACCTGCACAAGGGCATGCCGATCGGGGCCACCGCCCACCAGGCCGGCACCGTGCGGTTCGGCACCGACCCGAAGAGTTCGGCGTTGGACGTCACCTGCAAGGCCCACGACCTGGACAACCTCTACGTCGTCGACACCAGCTTCTTCCCGAGCATCGGCGCGGTGAACCCGTCCCTGACGGCCATCGCCAACGCCCTGCGGGTCGGCGACCAGCTGATCGAGCGGCTGGGCTGACGGCCCGCGGGTCGTTACAGGTGCTCGCCCGGCGCGGTGGTCCCGTGCGTGTCGGCGTCGGTGAGGGGCTCCAGGTCGCCGAGCGTGTCGAGCCGGTAGAGCAGGACGAGCGCGGGTCCCACCACCACGACCGCGATCACCGTGACGATCACCAGCCAGTGCAGCGTGTGGTCGGCCCCGGCCGCCTGGGCCACGGTCAGTGAGGTGGGCAGCAGGTACGGGCGCTGTGCGAAGCCCCAGGCGGCCACGGTCAGCGCAACGCTCGCCACCGAGGTGTAGCGGCACCAGCGGTAGGCCCGGCGCGCGAGCAGCAGCGCGGTGCCGGCGGCGACCACGACGGCGGCGATCACGAGCGCCAGCCCGGCTCCGTGGGTGAGGCCGTGCCAGACGTACGCGGCGTCATGGTGGGTGACCGGGATGCCGATGGCCGCCAGTACGACGATGGCCGCGAGGCTGTAGAGCGAGCGGAGCCGGAAGTACCGGACCAGGTCCTCGGCGTGGAAGCGGCGCGCGTCCGCGGTGAGGAACACGGCGCCGAGGTAGGCGGTGGCCGCGATGGTGAGCAGCCCGGCCATGACGGAGGTCGGGTTGGCCCAGGCATCGGCGGAGGCCGTGGTCCCGGGCGCGACCCGGCCGGAGGCGATGCCGCCGATGACCGCGCCGAAGAAGAAGGGGGTGAGGAGCGAGGAGACGGCGAACATCGCGCCGTAGATCCGCCGTCCGGCCAGCCGCCGGGTCGGCTTGCGCAGCGCGAACCCGGCGCCGCGCAGCACCAGGCCGATGGCGGCCAGCGCCAGCGGCAGCCACATGGCACTGAACACGGCCTGGAACATGGTGGGGAAGCCGGTCCACATGAGGATGAAGACGAAGATCAGCCAGACGTTGTTGGCCTCCCAGACGGGCGCCATGGCGTGGTCGATCAGCCAGCGCGGGCGCTCGCCGCGCTCGGCGCCGCCCGCCAGCAGGTCCCAGAATCCGGCGCCGTAGTCGGTCCCCCCGGCGCAGGCGTAGGCCGCGATCACGAGCAGTAGGACCCAGGCGATGACGTCGGCGATCATGACGCACCGCCGGCTGTCCGCTGGTCGCCGCCGCTCGCCACGGCTTCCCTGGGGCCGTACGGCGTGTCGGCCTCCGGGCTCAGCACGGTCGGCGGACCGGCCGGGTTCTCGTCGGCGATCCGCCAGCGGGTGCGCATCTTCAGCACGACGGCCAGGAAGGCCCAGAAGACCAGCACGTAGACGGCCGCCACGATGCCGAACATGGTCCACAGCGAGCTCGCGCGGGTGGCGGTGACCGCGTCGGAGACCCGCATGTTGAAGTAGACGATCCAGGGTTGGCGGCCGACCTCGGTGGTGATCCAGCCGCACTCCACGGTCAGCAGACTGGCGGCCCCCGCGATGGCGGCGCACCGGAAGAACCACCGGGATCTGGGCAGGTCGCGGCGGCGCCACCAGCACCACGCGTACCACAGGGCGAGCAGGATGAGCAGGCTGCCGATGATCGCCATGGTGTCGAAGGTCCAGTGGACGATGGTCGCCTGGGTGGCGGTGGGGCGGTCGTCGGCGGCCACCGAGGTCAGGCCGGTGACCTGGGTGCTGGGCTTGAATCCGGCCAGGATGGAGTCGAGTTGGGGGATCCTGAGGCCGCCGGAGATGGTTCCGTCCTCGTTCAGGCGCCCGTACAGGTACTCCGGCACGTGGGTGCTGGTGTTCCAGACGATCTCGGCGGCGGCGAACTTGACCGGCTGCTTGTGGAAGATCTGCCGCGCGAGGTTGTCACCGAGGAAGAACTGGACGGGGGTGAGGATCGCGGCGACGGTGAACGGCACGGTGAAGCCGAGCCGGTGGTAGCGGTCGCGGCGCCCGCGCAGCCAGCCGACCGCGTAGACCCCGGCGACCACGTAGCCGGCGGTCAGGAACATCGCCACCGCGAAGTGCCAGTACTCCGGGCCGAAGATCGGCGTGAACACGGCTTGCCGCACCGTGACGTTGACGGGGTTGCCCTGGGCGTCGAGGGTGAAGCCCTGCGGGGTGTTCATCCAGGAGTTCGCCGCGATGATGCCGAACGCGCCGAGCAGGGCGGCCAGTGGCAGCGGCGCACCGAGCCAGAAGTGCTGCCAGGGCCGCAGCCGGCGCCAGCCGTAAAGGTAGATCGCGATCAGGACGGCCTCCAGGAAGAACGCCCAGGCCTCGACGCCGAACCCGAGCCCGAAGACGTCCCCCCAGCGGCCCATCATCCTGGGCCACAGCAGGCCGAACTCGAAGGAGAGGACCGTGCCGGTGACGATCCCGATGGCGAACTGCACGGCCATCACCGCCGACCAGCGCCGGGCCAGCTTGAGGGCGACGGCATCGCCCTTGCGAAGCCCGCGGTAGTGCATCAGCAGCGTGACGAAGGGCAGCGCCACGCCGAGCGGGACCAGCAGGATGTGCGAGGCCAGGGTGAAGGCCATGAGCTCGCGCGCCGGCAGGAGTTGGGCCGGTGCGTTCGCCAGGAGAACCGTGCTGCGGTACATGTGTGCCTCGATGGCTCGTGCCGGGTGGCGCTGTGTCAGTGAACGGGCGGGGTGCTGGCCGGCGGGGGCGGGCCGGACCCCGGCCCGGCCGGCGCGTTCCGGCCGCCGGAGGTGAAGGCCCGCTCGCGGCGCGCGCCGGAGGCGAACACGATCAGCCAGCTGAGCAGTGCTCCGAACCTGCTGCGGAAGCCGGTGAGGAAGCCGATGTGGATGAACAGCCAGGCCAGCCAGCCCGTCACCCCCGACACGTTCAGCTTTCCGACCTTGACCACCGCCCGTCCCCGGGAGATGTAGGCGGCGCTGCCCAGGTCCAGGTACTTGAACGGCTTGGGCTGCTTGGTCCGGCCTTCCACGGCATGGCGGATCATGCGGCCCGCGTAGGCACCCGACTGCATCGCGACCTCGGCCAGGCCCGGTAGCTTGTCCAGGCTCATCAGGTCGCCCACCACCCGGATCTCCGGATGGCCGGCGATCGTCAGGTCGGGCTCGACGAGGATGCGCCCGGCCCGGTCCTGCTGCGCGCCGGTGGCCCGGGCCAGCGCCCCCGCGAGCGGCGGCGCCTCGACGCCCGCCGTCCAGAGCACGGTGCGGGCATCGATCCGGGTGGTCCGCCCGTCATGGTCGCGCACCGTCAGGCCCCGCTCGTCCACGCCGGTGACGATCGTTCCCAGCTGGACCTCGACCCCCAGAGACCGCAGGGTCCCGGCCGCCCGGCGGGCCAGCGTGGGCCCGAACGCGGCCAGCACGGCGTCGGAACCCTCGAAGAGCAGCACCCGCGCCCCGGCGGCGTCGATCGCGTGGAACTCCCGGTCGAGCGTGTGGCCGGCGATCTCGCGGATCTGCCCGGCGAGCTCGACCCCGGTCGGCCCGCCCCCGACGAGCGCGAAGGTGAGCCACTCCTGCCGTTCCTGCGGATCCGTGGCCGACTCGGCCATCTCGAAGGCGCGGTAGAGCCTTCGGCGGATGTCCAGCGCGTCCGCCAGGGTCTTCATCCCGGGGGCGTGCTCGGCGAACTCGTCGTGGCCGAAGTAGGACTGGCGCACGCCCGCCGCGACGATCAGATCGTCGTAGGGCAGGGCGATGGTCCCGCCGTCCGGCCGCACGGCGTGCACCAGACGGCCGGGCACGTCGACCTCGGTGGCCTCGGCCAGCAGGCAGCGGACGTTGTGGTGGCGGCGGAGGACCGCGCGCAGCGGCTGGGCGATCTGCCCCTCGGAGAGGATCCCGGAGGCGCACTGGTACAGCAGCGGCTGGAAGAGGTGGTGGGCGCAGCGGTCGACGACGGTCACGGCGACCGGTGCCCGGCGCAGCGCCCGGGCGGCGAACAGGCCGGCGAATCCCCCGCCGAGGATCACCACTCGGCGGGGTGTGACGTGGTCCTCCAGCACGTGTCAGCCTCCGGTGGCGAAGCCGGGGAAGAGCGTCATCCCGCCGTCCACGTAGAGCGTGGCGCCGACCACGTAGTCGAGCAGGTCGGAGGCCATCGCCACGACGGCGTTGGCGATGTCGTCCGGGTCGCCGACCCGGCCGTAGGGGATCAGCTTCAGCAGGTCGGCCTCGGCGTCGGGAGTCTCCCAGGCGTCCTTGTTGATGGGGGTGCGGATGGCACCGGGGGCGACCGAGTTCACCCGGATCTTCTTCGGTGCCAGCTCCTGGGCCAGGGTCTGCATCAGCATGCCGACCCCGCCCTTGGACGACGCGTAGTTCACATGGCCCGACCAGGGCACGATCTGGTGGACCGAGCTCATACAGATGATCTTTCCGGCGGCCCGGGACACCTCCGGGACCACGCCCCGGCGCAGGAACTCCTTGACCGCCTCCCGCGCGCACAGGAACTGGCCGGTGAGGTTGACGTCGATCACCTTCTGCCACTGCGCCAGCGTCATCTCCGTGACGGCGGCGTCCCGTTGCAGGCCCGCGTTGGCGACCATGATGTCGATGGTGCCGAACTCGTCGACCATCCGGGAGACCATCACGCTGACCTGGTCGTCCTTGGACACGTCGGCCTCGTGGGCGTAGGAGCGGACCCCGAAGCCCTCGATCTCGGCGACCACTTTCGCGGCCTCGTCGGCGCCGACCACGTAGTTGACGACCACGTCCGCGCCGGCCCGGCCGAGCGCGATCGCGGTCGCCTTGCCGATTCCGGAGTTGGCACCGGTCACCAGCGCCTTCTGCCCCTTGAGAAGGTGCGCGGGCATCGTCCCGTGATTCGCACTGCCACTACCTGCCACGACTGCTCCCTCGGATCGGCGGGCTGCCTGGTGGGCGGTCGCCAACTGCCGTCGCTTCGCCGCACTCCGCCCGGGCTCTTCCTCTCCCGGGACCAAAGCACCGTGGGACGTGCAAGGGCCGGAACAGCACGCGGGGGAGGCCCATTCGGGTGCGGAGACCACGCAATCGGGCTAGGGCGAGGCACTCTGCGGGCGGGGAGCGCCCAGCGCGTAGGGTGGGTGCGCAGGTGATCGTCAGCACGCCAGGAGATCCTATGAGTCCCACCGCTGCCCTCGACGTCGTGCTTCCGGTCGGGGTGATCGGCCTGGGGGACATCGCGCAGAAGGCCTACCTACCGGTCCTCGCGGCGCTGCCCGGTCTCGATCTGCGGCTGATGACCCGCGACCGGGCCAAGCTCGACCGTCTCGGCGGCGCCTACCGCATCGACCCGCAGCACCGCTTCACCGACCTCGGCGAGCTGATCGACAGCGGCATCCGGGCCGCGTTCGTGCACGCCGCCACCGACCAGCACGTCCCGATCGTCGAGCAGCTGCTGACGGCGGGCGTCGAGGTGTACGTGGACAAGCCGCTCGACTACACCCTGGACGGTGCCCGTCGGCTGGTCGACCTGGCGGACCGTCAGGGCCGCTCGCTGATGGTGGGTTTCAACCGCCGCCACGCGCCCGGCTACGTCCAGGCGAAGGAGCGTCCGCGCGACCTGATCGTGCTGCAGAAGAATCGCGAGGGACTGCCGGAAGCGGCCCGCACCCTGGTGTACGACGACTTCATCCACGTGGTGGATCTGCTGCGCTTCCTGGTCCCCGGCGAGATCGAGCAGGTCGACGTACGCGCCCGCAGCCGGGCCGGTCTGGTCGAGCACCTGGTGCTCACGCTGGCCGGGGACGGCTTCACGGCGCTCGGCATCATGAACCGGATGAGCGGCTCGACCGAGGAGGTCCTGGAGGTCTCCGGCGGTGACTCCAAGCGTGCGGTGGTGAACCTCGCGGAGGTCATCGACCACCGGGGCCAGCCGACGGTCCGCCGCCGTGGTGACTGGGTGCCGGTGGCGCAGCAGCGGGGGATCGAGCAGGTCGTCCTCGCCTTCCTGGACGCCGTCCGGGCCGGCAGGACCATCGACGCCCACGACGCGCTGCGCACCCACGAGTTGTGCGAGCTGATCGTCCAGCGGGTGACGGCGGCGGGCTGACGGCGGCTGGTCGACGGGCCGGCCTTCGTCATGCCTGCTCCGCGACCGGCGCCGCACCTTCCTCCGGACGCGGGCCCTGGGTCGGGAAGGTGCCATCCGCCGCGTCACCCGCCACGTTCTCCGGCTCGGTGAGCAGGGGGAAGAGGCGGGCCAGCACCGCCACCGGGGCGGCGCCGGGGCGGTTCGGATCCCGGTGCCGGAAGCCACGCAGGGCCTGGCGCATGGTCTCGCCGAGTTCGCGCAGTTCGGCGGGAGTCAGCTGGAGCACCGCGCTGAACGCGTCGTCCTGGCGCCACTGCTCGGGTGCCTGGTCACGGCGCTCCATCCAGAGGCGGTAGCTGGTGTCCTCCAGCTCGCGGTGGAAGAGCGAGGAGCCCTCGGGGGCCTCGGGCGGGGTCCGGACCAGCTGCCAGGGCCGGGCCCGGCCGCCGCGCCGTGGCGCGTCCTCGATCAGCCCGTGCTCGGCCAGCTTGCGCAGGTGGAAGGAGCAGAGGCCGGAGCTGTGGCCGAGCCGCTGCGCGGCCTCGGTCGAGGTGACACTGCCCGCCTCGCCGATCAGCTTGAGCAGGGCGATGCGAACCGGGTGTTCGGCGGGCGCGGCGGCCGTCAGTCGTCGTGTCACGTGGCTGAGCGTGCTGCCTGAGGTGACCTGTCGTCAAGTGACGCCCGGGCTATGCAAAGCGCTATCCTTTGCAAAGCCACTGAGCTTTGCAAACTTTGCAAAGATCGGCATCGACGGGAAACACCACGCGGGAAACCTGCGGGAAACCACCCGGGAGGGGTTCGGATGGGCCAGTACACCCTCGTGCAGGGCCGGCCGGTGCCGGACTATCCGCAGCTGCCGCCGCAGGCGCTGCGCGGCCGGGTCCGGCGGATCACCGAGGTGGGGGAGGAGGTGCTGCACCGCCCGTGCCGGGACGTCACCGAAGCCGAGTTCGGCACCCCCGAGTTGGCCGCCCTGATCGACGACCTCTTCGCCACCCAGGCCGCCGCCGAGGGCGCGGGTCTGGCGGCCAATCAGATCGGCGTCGACCTGCGCCTGTTCGTCTGGGACTGTACGGACGAGGACGGCGTCCGGCATGTCGGCCACCTCGCCAACCCGGTGCTGGACGAGCTGCCGGCGGATCGGCGCCGGCTCGCCGAGGCGGGGGAGGGCTGCCTCTCGGTGCCCGGGCCGTACCGCGACCTGGCGCGTCCCGATCGCGCCGTGGTGCACGGCCGGGACCAGCACGGCCGCCCGCTGGTGATCGAGGGCACCGGCTACTTCGCCCGCTGCCTGCAGCACGAGACCGAGCACCTGCTCGGCCGGCTCTACCTGGAGCGGCTCTCCGCCCGCGCCCGCAGGTCCGCGCTACGGGAGATGGCCCGCCGTCGCGCGGACGTCCTCGCCCGCCGAGCGGCCTTGGCGGCGGCGCTGGCGGGCGAGTGACGGTCGATCAGCCGGAGTTGCCCGGGCGGGCACCGCCTCGCGAGGCAGTGCCCGCCCGGGCGTCGGCTCAGGAGGACGACGGCGCCGCCGAAGCACCATCCGAGGGAGCGCCGGAGGGGCGGGCCGGCAGCAGCGGCGCGCAGGTCTTGTAAGCGGCAGCCGTGTTCGGGTCGGCGGTGTTGAGGCCGCGCAGGCCGCCGCCGGCGCCGCTGGTCGGCAGCGTGACACCGTGGTCCTTCAGGCAGCCGGTGAAGGCCGCCATGGCGCTGCTGTTCAGGCCGCCGCCCTTGCCGCCCTGCCCGCCCTGCGGACGCAGCGAGGCGCAGGCCGTCATCGCGGCCTGACGCGCCGGGTCGGGCGAGGCACCGCCGCCGAACCCGCCACCGCCGTACCCGCCACCGTAGCCACCGCCGCCGCCCGGGCTGCCGCTGGGCCGTCCGCTCGGGTGGCCGCCCGGCCGACCGGTGGGCATCGTGACGCCGTGCTGCTGCAGGCAGGAGGCGTACGCGGCCATCGCCTGCGAGCGACCGCCCGAGGCGCCGGCCGACGGCGAGGGCGAGGCCGCCGAGGAGGTCGAGGCCGTGGTGGACGACGAGGAGCAGCCGGTGAGCAGCAGGCCGGCGGCCAGCAGTGCGGCTGCGCCTGCGGTGCGGATGGTGGTCCGGGACAAGGGCCGGTGCCTCCTGATTCGGTGCGGGACGAGCATCTGGTGCCGTTGGCGCAGCGGGGGCTTGACGCCAACGGCACGCTCGACTCAACAGCACCGTCGTTTAGGGAAGCTGGGTCATCCTGGGAGCTTCCGGTAATCCGCCGACCCCGCTCCGTCGATGCCGACCTCGCGGGGCAGTGATGACATCCCGGTATGTCCGGATTCGTTCCTGAACAACCTGGGAGTCTGCTTACCGACTTCCCAGGTTCTTCCCAGGCGAACCAAGGCGAACCTTAGCTCCCGATGTGGGGTTATAGATCCATGACCCCACTAGGGGTACAACTGATGCATCCGATCCGCATCCGCTGCTGGAGGCGTCAGTCATGCCCAAGATCAACGTCTATCTGCCCGACGAGCTCGCCGAGGCGGTCAAGGAGGCCGGGCTGTCGGTCTCGCCGATCTGCCAGCGGGCGCTGGAGCAGGCCGTCCGCCGGGTCACCGCGATCCGCGAGACCGTCGCCCACGACCTCGGCGACCTGGGGGAGTCCGGCGGCCTCGCCCGGTTCACCGCGCGCAGCCGCACCGTCCTGCGGCTGGCAGCCGAGCGGGCCGGCGCCGAAGGAGCGCCGAACGTCGGTACCGGCCATCTGCTGGCCGGCCTGCTCGCGGAGGGGGGCAACCTCGCCCTCCAGGTGCTCGGTGCCCTGGAGATCAGCCCCGGCCAGCTCACTGACGCGCTGGCCCGCACCGGACTCGCCGGTGAACCGGGCGGCCGGTCGCCGGGTGCGCCCCCCGCCCCGGACGGCACCGGCCAGTCGGCGGCCCGCGCGCTGCGGCTCAGCGGCCCGGCGGCCGCGGCGGTGGAGCTGACGGTCAACGAGGCGATCGGGCTCGGCCACAACTACGTCGGCTGCGAGCACCTGCTGCTCGGCCTGATCGGTGAGTCGGACGGGGTCGGCGGTCGCCTGCTGCGCGAGGCCGGTGCCGAGCAGCGGCTGACCCGCCGCGCCGTGGCGGCGGCCCTGGCCGGATACGTGCACCTGCGGGCGAACCACGCCCAGCAGGTCCAGCAGCCGGCCGCGCCCCAGCCGTCGGCCGACCAACTGCGGGCGCTGGCCGCCCTGGTGCGCGGCGAGCTGCAGCCGCTGGTCGAGCGGATCGAGCGGCTCGAAGCGCGCGGCTGACGCGCACCTACCCGTACCTGGGCCGATCATCGCGGTCGGGGCACCGTCTCGGCACCCCCCCCGCAGGCGGATTCCGCCGGGGCCGACGCCGCCTACGGTGGCTGCCATGGCACCCGACCCGGCACCCGGGACCGTCCCGACCGCCCGCCGCACCCCGGCGCCCACCGCGCGACTCGCGTTCCGCCGGATGACCCCGGACGACCTGGACGACATGGCCGCCCTGCTCGGTGACCCGGAGGTGATGCGGTACTACCCGCGCCCCAAGGACCGGGCGGAGGCGCTGGCCTGGATCGAGTGGAACCAGCGCCTCTACCGGCAGCAGGGCTTCGGGCTCTGGCTGGTCACCCTGCGGGCCACCGGCGAGTTCGTCGGTGACTGCGGCCTGACACCCCAGGAGATCGAGGGAACCACCGACCTCGAGGTCGGCTACCACGTCCGCGCCGACCTCCAGGGCCGCGGCTACGCCGGCGAGGCGGCCGCGGCCTGCCGGGACCACGCCCGCGACGCCCTGGGGGCCAAGCGCCTCATCGCGATCATCCACCCGGACAACACGCCCTCCCAGCGCGTGGCGGAGAAGACCGGTCTCGGTTACGAGCGGGCCGCCGTCCACCGCTCGGGCCGGCCGGTCCGCCGCTACGCCGCCGTCCTGTGACCCGGGTGACCGGCGGCGGAAGGGGGGCCCGGGTCAGCTCCCGACGTACTGCGCGAGGTGCTCGCCGGTGAGGGTGGAGCGGGCGGCGACCAGATCGGCGGGCGTGCCCTCGAAGACGATCCGGCCGCCGTCGTGTCCGGCCCCGGGGCCGAGGTCGATGATCCAGTCGGCGTGCGCCATGACCGCCGGATGGTGCTCGATGACGATGACCGACTTGCCGGAGTCGACGAGCCGGTCGAGCAGGCCGAGCAACTGCTCGACGTCGGCGAGGTGCAGCCCGGTGGTCGGCTCGTCGAGGACGTAGACGCCGCCCTTCTCCGCCATGTGGGTGGCCAGCTTGAGCCGCTGCCGCTCGCCACCGGACAGCGTGGTGAGCGGCTGGCCGAGGCTGAGGTAGCCGAGCCCGACGTCGGCGAGCCGGCGCAGGACGGCGTGCGCGGCCGGGGTGCGCGCCTCGCCGGCGCCGAAGAACTCCTCGGCCTCGGTCACCGACATCGCGAGCACCTCGCTGATGTCGCGACCGCCCAAGTGGTGCTCCAGCACCGACGCGTGGAACCGCTTCCCCTCGCACTCCTCGCAGGTGCTGGCGACCCCGGCCATCATCGCCAGGTCGGTGTAGACGACGCCGGCGCCGTTGCAGGTGGGGCAGGCGCCCTCGGAGTTGGCGCTGAACAGGGCCGGCTTCACGCCGTTGGCCTTCGCGAACGCCTTGCGGATCGGCTCGAGCAGCCCGGTGTACGTGGCCGGGTTGCTCCGCCGCGAGCCGCGGATCGCGCCCTGGTCGACGCGGACCACACCGGCGTCGTCCCGGATCGATCCGTGCACGAGCGAGCTCTTGCCGGAGCCGGCCACGCCGGTGACGACGACCAGCACGCCGAGCGGGATGTCGACGTCGACGTCACGCAGGTTGTGCGTCGTCGCGCCGCGGACCGCCAGCGCGCCGCTGGGCTCGCGCACCGTCGCCTTGACGGTGGCCCGGTCGTCGAGATGCCGGCCGGTGGTGGTGCCGGCGGCCCGCAGTCCCTCGACGGTGCCCTCGAAGCAGACGGTGCCGCCCGCCGCACCGGCGCCCGGGCCGAGGTCGATGACGTGGTCGGCGATCGCGATCGTCTGCGGTTTGTGCTCCACGACGAGCACCGTGTTGCCCTTGTCCCGCAGCCGCAGCAGCAGCTCGTTCATCCGCTGGATGTCATGGGGGTGCAGGCCGGTGGTGGGCTCGTCGAAGACGTAGGTGACGTCGGTGAGCGAGGAGCCCAGGTGGCGGATCATCTTGACGCGCTGCGCCTCGCCGCCCGACAGCGTGCCCGACGCCCGGTCGAGGGTGAGATAGCCCAGGCCGATCTCCACGAACGAGTCGAGGGTGTGCGCCAGCGCGGCGAGCAGCGGCGCCACCGACGGCTCGTCGAGGCCGCGGACCCAGGCGAGCAGGTCGCTGATCTGCATCGCGCAGGCGTCCGCGATGCTGATCCGCTTGATCTTCGACGACCGGGCCCCCTCGCTGAGCCGGGTGCCCTCGCACTCGGGGCAGGTGGTGAAGGTGACCGCCCGCTCCACGAACGCCCGGATGTGCGGCTGCAGCGACTCCTTGTCCTTGGACAGGAACGACCTCTGGATCTTCGGGATCAGGCCCTCGTAGGTGAGGTTCACGCCTTCGACCTTGACCTTGGTCGGCTCCCCGTAGAGGAAGTCGTGCAGCTCCTTCTTGGTGAACTTGCGGATCGGCTTGTTCGGGTCGAGGATCCCGGACTCCGCGTAGACCCGCACGGTCCAGAAGCTGTCCGACTTCCAGCCGGGAATGGTGAACGCGCCCTCGGCGATCGACTTGGAGTCGTCGTAGAGCTGGGTGAGGTCGATGTCGGATACCGCGCCCCGGCCCTCGCAGCGCGGACACATCCCGCCGGTGCGGTTGAAGGTCGCCTTCACCGCCTTCTTGGCACCGCGCTCCACGGTGATGGCCCCGCTCGCCCGGACCGAGGGGACGTTGAAGGCGAACGCGCTGGGCGAGCCGATGTGCGGCTTCCCGAGTCGGCTGAAGAGGATGCGCAGCATCGCGTTGGCGTCGGTGGCGGTGCCGACCGTGGAGCGGGCGTCGGCCGCCATCCGCTGCTGGTCGACGATGATCGCGGTCGTCAACCCGGCGAGGACGTCCACCTCGGGCCGTGCCAGCGTCGGCATGAAGCCCTGGACGAAGGCGCTGTACGTCTCGTTGATCAGCCGCTGCGACTCCGCGGCGATCGTGTCGAACACCAGCGAACTCTTGCCCGAGCCGGAGACGCCGGTGAACACCGTCAGCCGGCGCTTGGGGATCTCGACGCTCAGGTCCTTGAGGTTGTTCACGCGCACGCCGTGCACGCGGATCAGATCGTGGCTGTCGGCACTGTGCGGCGCGGGCGACTGGGTGGCCGTCCTGGTGGCCCTGCTCATCGTCTCTCCAGGTGTTGGGCGGGAGCTGTGGGGCGCGGCCGCCTGCGCGGTCTCCGGCACGACGCTCGGCTCGATCTAACCAGCTCAGGGCGGTAACCGGCGCAGGCCGGGGTGGGCGCTGATCCCCACTGGCGATCAGGCTAGTTCCGGCCGGGTGACCCGTGCTTCTCGAATCCTGACCGGTCCGGCCGCCGGTTCCGCGCCCGGTTCCCCGCCGCCGCTCCCGGGCGCTGTGGGAAACTGATCAGGTGAGACAGCCGGACATCGACGACCTGGTCCGACTGCGGCGCGCCCGCGATCGGATGGACCGCGACTACGCCGAGCCGCTCGACGTCCCGGCGCTGGCGCGTGGCGCTCTGATGTCGCCCGGCCACTTCTCCCGCAGTTTCCGCGCCGCCTTCGGCGAGACGCCGTACAGCTACCTGATGACCCGCCGCATCGAGCGGGCCAAAGCGCTGCTGCGGCGCGGCGACCTCACGGTGACCGAGGTCTGCTTCGCGGTCGGCTGTACCTCGCTGGGGTCCTTCAGCTCGCGCTTCACCGAACTGGTCGGCGAGAGCCCCAGCACCTACCGGGCCCGGAGCCATGACCACGCCGCCGCCATCCCGGCCTGCATGGCCAAAATCCACACCCGACCGGTCAGGAACGGAGAAGCAAGCCCCGCCGCCGGGCCGTAGCGTGAACGGTATGGAGATCACGCTGTCCAACTGCTTCATCGCCGTCGACGACCACGACAAGGCGCTTGCCTTCTACCGCGACGTGCTCGGCCTCGAGGTGCGCAACGACGTCGGGTTCGAGGGGATGCGCTGGGTGACCGTCGGGTCGCCCTCGCAGCCCGATGTGAACATCGTCCTGGAACCGCCCCTCGCGGACCCGAACGCCTCACCGGCCGACCGGCAGGCCATGGCGGAGCTGATGGCCAAGGGCATGCTGCGCGGTGTCATCTTCGCGACGGACGACTGCGACGCCACCTTCGAGCGGATCAGCGCCGCGGGCGGCGAGGTGCTCCAGGAGCCGATGGACCAGTTCTACGGCGTCCGCGACTGCGCGTTCCGCGACCCCGCCGGCAACCTGTTGCGCTTCAACCAGCCGCTCCGGAAGTGAACCCTCGGCGCGGGGAATCAGCGCCACGTGGCCCCCGTCGTAGTCGAAGACCTGCCGTGCGATCGGTTCCTGTGACTGGCACGGATAGTTGGCCAGTCGACGCGAGCTCTGCGCGGGTGGTGGAGTGAGTTGGCAGTGATGGTTGGCCACTTTGGGCAGCGATAGTTGGCCAATGCCGCGGGTACTCGCTCACGGAAGGTAGCGGAGGCTGGGGGTGGTTGGCTGGCCGTGGCCGCTTCGAAGCTGAAGATGCTGATGTGCCGACCGGAGGTCATCGATGGCTGCCTCGCGGGCACTGACCTGGCCCTGGCCGTTCGAGCGCCCCCGGCGTCGTTCACCTGAAGCGGTTCTGGCTCGACTTCCGTGAAGGGGGCACGCTGAATGACGTAAATCTGTACCGCGCCGTCAGCCACGGCTCGAGTCGGCAGGGCCTGTCGACCGGTGACCAGGTCACGGGCTAGAAGATACCTGCGCGATTGTGCTGTATGAGGCCATCGAGGATCTCGCGCAGCCACGGGCTGCGGACGGCCGGCAGCCGAACCAGGGTGCGCCGGAACACCTCCCAGTCAGCCCGGAACATGTGATGGGGGCGTGGCGCGGGCGGGTCGAAGTCGTCGCGGAGGACGCCGTCGGGTAGGCCGCCTGACGCGGGGACGGGCAGGTCCGGCTCGGGGAAGACTAGCCACAGCCACACCCCGAACGGCAACGGCACCAGGTAGTCCGCGGTGGCGGCTGGGGTCCAGACCTCCCCCGTCTGCGGATGGGATGGCACGAGGAGGATGTCGGCGCCCTCGCCAGGAGCCGGCCGTCCCGGTCCGGCCAGAACGGCGCGCCGCGCCAGCGGACCTGCGGGCAGCAGGGCGTCGAGGGTGCGTTGGAACACCTCCCCGACCAAGCCATCCGGGACCGTCACCGGCCAGCCCTCCGATGCCAGCAACAGGTGGGCGAGTGCCCGGCCGGCCGCCGCCTCCCACTGCGGGCTCCACGACCACCAGTGGTTCGACCAGTGACCTGCCCGTATCCGCGACCCCCACGTGGCAATCGGCTCGAACGGGGGTGTGCCCTTCCCGTTCGCCATCAGCTCCGCCCAGGAGAGCGGTGTTGCGTCGGTGTCGTCGACGGGAAGGCGGCGAACGGCGTTCGGGGCGAGCCACATCGCTTGCCAGAGCGAACAGTCGTCAATCCGGCTGGCCACGGGCAGGGCACACTCCACGCAGGCCACGTTGGGGCCGTCGGCCCCGTCAAGGCCGCAACAGTAGCCGCCTCCACGATTCTCCGGGATCAGCACGGTTCCGCGGGCGTCGCCGGGCGCGATGACGATCGCGCCCGGCGCGCCGTCGGACAAGGCGTAGACCGGAGCGTAGACACCGCGGGCGGCCGCCTCGTCCGGATGGATCTCGTCCCACGTCCGCCACGGCGGCCCCCAGGGCTCCGAGTCCACGGCGAAGGTGCCCGACTCCATGAGTACCGGGAGCTGGATCCCGTTCCCGTACTTCTGATGGGCGTGGACCGGCAGTGCGACCTGGGACAACGGAGTGGTCAACTCGGCGCCGCACCCCGCACACACAAAAACGAACAAATGTCCTCCGTCTGGGAAACGGAGGCATCATCGCAGCTCGGCAGCGGCCAGCCAATTGGTTTTCCAGGACAGCATGAGGCACAGCAATCGTCACTCAGCTCTTGCAGGGCACGGAAGTTGAGCCAGAACCTCGTTTCACCCGTTGCCGACACACGGTCAACGAGCCGGGAGTGGCCGGAGCCAGAAGGTGCTGGTCAGCTACGGTGACGGCATGACCGAGAGCCTGCCTGATGACGTAGCCGAAGTGCTTGAGCTCGTCCTGAGCACGGACGAGCCAGTTCACGTTGCGCTTCGACAGCAGGTTCCAGGACTTAGCGTGAAATCTCGTTGCACATGCGGGTGCGGTACCGCCTATTTCGAACTCGACACCAGCGAGGTGGTGCCCGCACCGACCGGCCCCGGCACCGTGGTAGCGGCTGATGCACGGCTCTTCACTGAATCCGGCGAGTGCCCTGGCGAGGTCCTGGTCTTCGCGCAGGGAGGCTACCTGTCGTGGCTGGAGGTCTGCTCATGGAGCGGTGACGTCGAGGTGAATCTTGCCGCAGCGCGTCGGTGGCTGCGGCCACCCTCTTGAGCCCGACATCGAGCTCAAGAGGTGGCGGCGGGGCGGCAATTGCCGATCCGGCAGCGTGTGGACCAGGAGCCGGCACGCCGGATCCGTTCACCGCTCGCGCGAGCGATGACGAGGTTGCTGGCCTCGAAGCTGACCCGATCGCCAACTGCCAAGAACAGTGGGCTGTCCAGCTCGAAGGCGTATCCGTCATCGGTT
The DNA here is from genome assembly GCF_036242395.1 of Kitasatospora sp. NBC_01266. Classification (NCBI taxonomy): domain Bacteria; kingdom Bacillati; phylum Actinomycetota; class Actinomycetes; order Kitasatosporales; family Streptomycetaceae; genus Kitasatospora; species Kitasatospora sp. NBC_01266. Next base: position 7,787,850 of record NZ_CP108458.1, read on the forward strand.
TCGAGTTCGTTCACGAGCACCAAGCGTGAGGCGGCTGTGGTCCCATCGGCGATCAGACGCATGACCGGATGGTCCCACGCGGCTGCAGCTGCGGCGAAGGGGACTGCTCAGGTGACGCCGAATTCGCGTCTCCGCCGGCCCTGGGACCACCTGCACAAATCCCGCTCGGCGCGCTCCTCGCGCCGCTATCCTTCCCGGATGCCTCTCCGCCAGTACGCGTACTTCGCCTTGTTCAGCCAGCACGTCTCCGCCGACGAGATGACCTCGCAACTGGGCATCACCCCTGACGAGGTGTCCGTCCGCGGCAGCCGCTTCACCGAGCCGAAGACGATTCCCGTCAGCCACCGCTGGAAGGTCGTCTGCCGGGACGCCGGCCTGAGCGTCGACGAACAGATCGCCCGGCTTCTCTACAGGCTCCGGCCCCACACGGCCCGCATAGCCGAGCTCGTGAGCCAACTGGCCGACGGCGGCGGCGGGGCAGTCCTGCAGGTCGTGCGCTACTTCAACGACACTGACCACGACGAATCGCCCAGCCACCCGGACGCTCCCGACACGCCTAACCTCGGGCTTTCATGGCGGCTGCTGTCCGATGGATGATCAGAAAAGAGAAAAGTGCTCCTGACCTGCAACGATGGGACTTGTCTAGGGTCCAGTCAGCTGCGTGGAAAGAAGCACTTCTCAAGTGAACACTACCGGGTCGTACCCGCGTGTCCGTGTCGAGGGCAACGGTCGAGGTGTCGTCTCACAGGCCGGCTCGGTTCTGCTGGTGGAAACGGTCCGCAAAAGCGGTCTGGATACGACGTTGTCAGCGGCTCTCCAGCGCTGGCGCAAGCCGCGTGCGGTGCACGATCCGGGCAAGATCCTGCTGGACATGGCCCTGGCGGTCGCCTTGGGCGGGGACTGTCTGGCCGATGTCGCGATGTTGCGGGCCGAGCCCGCCGTGTTCGGGCCGGTGGCCTCCGACCCGACGGTCTCACGCCTGGTGGACGCCCTCGCCGCGGCCGGGCCCCGCGCCCTCGCGGCGATCCGGCGGGCACGAGCCGACGTCCGCTGTCGGGTCTGGAGGTTGGCCGGCGATGCGGCTCCGGACGCAGACGGGGACGTGATCGTGGACATCGACGGAGTGCTGGTCCTCGCGCACTCCGAGAAGGAGCATGCAGCCAAGACCTGGAAGAAGACGTTCGGACACCACCCGCTGTTCGCGTTCGTCGACCACGGCCCAGGCGGGTCCGGCGAACCCGTCGCCGGGCTGCTGCGGCCGGGGAACGCGGGCTCCAACACCGCCGCCGACCACATCGAGGCCGCCCGCCTGGCCCTGGCCCAGCTGCCGAAGAAGTACCGGCGCGGACGCCGCACCTTGATCCGCACCGACTCCGCCGGCGGAACCCACGACTTCCTCAACTGGCTCACCGCACGCGGCCGATGGCTGTCCTACTCGGTCGGGATGACCATCACCGACGCCATCCACCAGGCCGTGCTGAGGATCCCGGCCTCGGCCTGGACCCCGGCCGTCGAACCCGGCGGCGAGATCCGCGACGGTGCCTGGGTGGCCGAACTCGCCGGTGATGTCCTCACGGGCTGGCCGAAGGGGATGCGGCTCGTCGTCCGCAAGGAACGGCCGCACCCCGGAGCGCAGTTGCGGTTCACCGACGCCGACGGCATGCGGCTGACCTGCTTCGCCACCAGCACCACCGGCACCCCGATCGCGTACCTGGAGCTGCGGCACCGCCAGCGCGCCCGCGCCGAGGACCGCATCCGCGCCGCCCGCGACACCGGCCTGCGCAACCTGCCCCTGCACGACGCCGCCCAGAACCAGGTCTGGTTGGAGATCGTCCAGCTCGCGCTCGACCTGCTCGCCTGGATGCCTATGCTCGCGCTGACCGGGCCCGCCCGCCGGTGGGAGCCCAAGCGCATGCGGCTGCGGCTGTTCTCCGCCGCCGCCCAGCTCGTCACCACCGGCCGCCGCAGCTACCTCCGCCTGGCCCGCCACTGGCCCTGGACCGATGTGATCACCGGCGCGTTCGCACGCCTACACGCCCTGCCGGACCCCGGCTGACCAGCGACATCGCCCCATCCCGACGAGCAGTGGACCACTTCCGGAGTCGTGGAACCCGGTGCCCACCCGACGCGGCAGTCGGGCCCTCGGCGTTTCTACAGGCAGCAACTCCAGCCCAGACAAGCAGAAACGGCCCGTCAGTCGAGCTGACGAGCCGTCATGCAAGATCGAGGCTAACCTCGGGCTTTCACGGAGGCTGCTGTCCGATGGATGATCAGAAAAGAGAAAAGTGCTCCTGACCTGCAACGATGGGACTTGTCTAGGGTCCAGTCAGCTGCGTGGAAAGAAGCACTTCTCAGGTGAACACTACCGGGTCGTACCCGCGTGTCCGTGTCGAGGGCAACGGTCGTGGGGTCGTCTCCCAGGCCGGCTCGGTTCTGCTGGTGGAAACGGTCCGCAAAAGCGGTCTGGCTGCGGCGCTGTCTTCGGCTCTCCAGCAATGGCGTAAGCCGCGTGCGGTGCACGATCCGGGCAAGATCCTGCTGGATATGGCCCTTGCCGTTGCCTTGGGCGGGGACTGTCTGGCCGATGTCGCGGTGCTGCGGGCCGAGCCCGCCGTGTTCGGTCCGGTGGCCTCCGACCCGACCGTCTCGCGCCTGGTCGACGCCCTCGCCGCAGCCGGGCCCCGCGCCCTCGCGGCGATCCGGCGGGCACGAGCCGACGTCCGCGAGCAGGTCTGGAAGTTGGCCGGCGAGGCGGCCCCGGACACGGGCGGTGACGTGATCGTGGACATCGATGGGGTGCTGGTCCTGGCGCACTCCGAGAAGGAGCATGCAGCCAAGACCTGGAAGAAGACGTTCGGACACCACCCGCTGTTCGCGTTCGTCGACCACGGCCCAGGCGGGTCCGGCGAACCCGTCGCCGGGCTGCTGCGGCCGGGGAACGCGGGCTCCAACACAGCCGCCGACCACATCGAGGCCGCCCGCCTGGCCCTGGTCCAGCTGCCGAAGAAGTACCGGCGCGGACGCCGCACCTTGATCCGCACCGACTCCGCCGGCGGAACCCACGACTTCCTCAACTGGCTCACCGCACGCGGCCGATGGCTGTCCTACTCGGTCGGGATGACCATCACCGACGCCATCCACCAGGCCGTGCTGAAGATCCCGGCCTCGGCCTGGACCCCGGCCGTCGAACCCGGCGGCGAGATCCGCGACGGTGCCTGGGTGGCCGAACTCGCCGGTGATGTCCTCACGGGCTGGCCGCAGGGGATGCGGCTCGTCGTCCGCAAGGAACGGCCGCACCCCGGAGCGCAGTTGCGGTTCACCGACGCAGACGGCATGCGGCTGACCTGCTTCGCCACCAGCACCACCGGCACCCCGATCGCGCACCTGGAGCTGCGGCACCGCCAGCGCGCCCGCGCCGAGGACCGCATCCGCGCCGCCCGCGACACCGGCCTGCGCAACCTGCCCCTGCACGACGCCGCCCAGAACCAGGTCTGGTTGGAGATCGTCCAGCTCGCGCTCGACCTGCTCGCCTGGATGCCTATGCTCGCGCTGACCGGGCCCGCCCGCCGGTGGGAGCCCAAGCGCATGCGGCTGCGGCTGTTCTCCGCCGCCGCCCAGCTCGTCACCACCGGCCGCCGCAGCTACCTCCGCCTGGCCCGCCACTGGCCCTGGACCGATGTGATCACCGGCGCGTTCGCACGCCTACACGCCCTGCCGGACCCCGGCTGACCAGCGACATCGCCCCATCCCGACGAGCAGTGGACCACTTCCGGAGTCGTGGAACCCGGTGCCCACCCGACGCGGCAGTCGGGCCCTCGGCGTTTCTACAGGCAGCAACTCCAGCCCAGACAAGCAGAAACGGCCCGTCAGTCGAGCTGACGAGCCGTCATGCAAGATCGAGGCTAACCTCTTCGGCTGGCATCTGGATCGCGATGCCCTGGACTTCCTCGCCGCAGTCGACGCCGAGCTCGACGTGGACGAGTACGACATGACCCCAGGCGAGGACACCATCTGAGCGCGCGAACTTGTACTTACCTGGGCACAGGAGTCAGTGCCCCGACAACATCAGGAGTTCAAGTTCAGTAGGCTCCCGCTATGGGTGGTCCAGTATTGGTGATTGAGTTGGCCGAGGCGGTTCCTGTCGCGACAGTCGAGCGGCTCCGGGACGTCCTGGTGGGCTCGTCGACCTGGTTTGTGGAGAAGCGTCCTGGTGGCTACGACCTCAACATAGTCGCCGATCGAATCGGCGTCGCGGACCTGGGCGAAGTCGACGTGCGCCGGCCATTTCTGGTTTACATCATGGGGCCCGGAATCGGGGACGAGGAGATTTTCGAGGCCGAGCACGCGGATGGCCCCAATCTGGAACCGCTCATCGGCTTCAGCCCGACACACGCAGTGGACGTCATCGCCGGATGCAATAGGCCGATCGATCACATCACCACGGCCCTGTTGACGGCTGCCATCATGGACGTGGTCGGCGGCGTCGCTAATGCTGAGCTACTGGATGACCAGGTTGACGTGGTGGCAGGTCTTCCGGGTGTGATCGCTATGACGGACAGCCCGTGGCCGAATGTTTTCGGGACGGCAGAGTTCCTGCGGGCATGGGCTGTTCAACCGAGCTTCCGACTCCTCAAATAATTAGCCGTGACGCCATGTTCGGCTCGCGAGTCAGGATGCATTGTCGCAGGGAGTAGAAGGTCAACGCCTGCTTGGTCCTTCATTTGCCGACCGCCATAACTCGCACATAAAGTAGGTCATGGAGATTTTGGGATCGACAGTGCCAGGTGGTGCGCGTATGTGTCGAGGGCCTGTCGCAGGGCCTGGAAGTATTCCGAGGCTTTCTCTGCGTAATAGATTCGACTGAGCATTCGGTATTCAGGGAGATTTGGATAGACAGGGCGGTCGCGGGTGGCGAAAGGAGGATGGAAGCACGGGGCCAGAGCCCATTCGCTGCCAGTGGCCTTGGCCCAGATGTAGGCCGACGCGCATTCACGAATGAGGCCGTCCTGTTTCGGCTTTGACGTGCTGCTGGTCAAAGGCGGAAGTTGGTCCGCGATGGTGTGCCACTCGTCAAGGCGGAGGTTCCAGAAGGCGCGCTGATGCCGGCGGTGGCTGTAGTCGGGAGGGTCGGGGAGACGGGCGATGTGCTGTGCGAGGGTCTCGAAAGCTTCCGTGAGGTCCCGGCGTGGGGCGACCTGGCCGTCAGGGGAAGTGATTTGGGTTAGCGTGCGTCCGCGTCCGCTGAGGCAGTATGCCGGAATTCCGAGGAACTGGGCGGCACTGAACAGCGACGAGCCGGTTGCGGCCTGGACGAGGTGAACGGCGGCAGTCCTGCGGAACCTGTCATTACTTCCGAGTCGGGCTCTGGCGCCGTCGCTGATAAGAAGGCTGAGCCAGCCATCTGGCAGCCATTGGGGAATATGTTCGGGCAGGTACCCGCGTTCGCGGACGGGGATGATGGGTTTGGTGTCCGGTCCTGGCCTCATCGAGGGTTTGGGGAAGCGAAGGGTGAGGGCGTGTTCGACATCAAGTCTGGTCAGAGGCGTACATCCTGACGCGACGGCGCCCCGGGTCTTGGTCCAGTTGCTGGCCACCACTGGTTCGACGTCTTGGAGCAGGACGCCGAGGCTTCGCTGGAACGTCGGCCGTGGCTGGGCGAGGAGCGTGTCGGCAAGGGCAAGGAGGGCTGCGGTGAGAGTGCTGTTGGGCGGTGTCGCATCCCATCGCACTCGGCCCGAAGGACCTGTTCCGGCAGAGGAAAGGTAGGCATCCAGGGCGGGCGGGAGTTCGAAGGTTGCATGGGCTGCTGCCTTCGGCCAGGTTGCGCAGACCACGGCTGACATGACCTGCAGATCGCGTATTGCAGCGGAGGCGGCCGCCGGGTCATGGCTGGGTGCCAGCAGGCCGATGATCTTGCGCTGCAGCGACGCAAGCTCAGGCGTGAGCGGCCGGGCCGGCAGGACGGCTGCGGTGTCCAGTCGCTGGCCGCAGGGTTGGTGACCGTCCGGCTGCCGGATCTTGGTGCGGCATTGCGCGGGATGAAGACCCGCGACCCACTGGGAGGGAATCAGTGTCCGAGTCGCGCTCCAGTTGCCGCGGCTGTGAGCGGGTTGCACGCAGGACGGGCAGAGATCTTCCAGTAGAGCGTTGTGCTGGAGGCAGGCGAAGACCAGCCCAAAGTGCCACTCAACTTTCCAGGCGCCGCCGTGGCGGCGTTGGATCTCGCTGCCGTCGCCCGCAAGGCACTGCGGGCAGTAGCGGCTGGAGGTCAGGAAGAGCCAGTCCCGGGGCCTGCCGGTCGGGCGCAAGGTGGTGCCCCCTGGGCTGACCAGAGCCTCGGTGACAGCTGGATAGCGGCCCACGAAACGTCGCATGGAGAGCGCTTCTGCCTCGGCCTCGGTCAGGCGCGTGCAACGGGCGAAAGACTCCAGGACGGTGGGTTCCATCATCAGCAGGTGTCGCGCCTGGGAGGACTGATTGCCGACACCTGGAGTGGCCAGGCCGGCCTGGCGCATGAGAACGCTCGGAGCCAGGTCGAGGAGGTGCGCGAGCCGCAGGATGAAGCCGGGAAGACTCTCGCCCGGCAGCGGGTCGAGGCTTCTGGGCAGCGGAGCTGGCTCGTTGGCGGACACGGGCACTGATCACCCCTGGGCCTGAGCAGCCACTGGGCCGTCATCGTCGAAGACGGTGTTCCGTTTACGCCTCGGTTTGGCGGCGGCCTGGTTCTCCGCGCTGGGGAGCGGAGCCGGGATCGTGGGAACCTCACCGGCTTCCGGATCTCGTCCCGGGTCATCGAGGCTCTAACCTCGGGCTTTCATGGCGGCTGCTGTCCGATGGATGATCAGAAAAGAGAAAAGTGCTCCTGACCTGCAACGATGGGACTTGTCTAGGGTCCAGTCAGCTGCGTGGAAAGAAGCACTTCTCAAGTGAACACTACCGGGTCGTACCCGCGTGTCCGTGTCGAGGGCAACGGTCGAGGTGTCGTCTCACAGGCCGGCTCGGTTCTGCTGGTGGAGACGGTCCGCAGAAGCGGGCTGGATACGACGTTGTCAGCGGCTCTCCAGCGCTGGCGCAAGCCGCGTGCGGTGCACGATCCGGGCAAGATCCTGCTGGACATGGCCCTGGCGGTCGCCTTGGGCGGGGACTGTCTGGCCGATGTCGCGATGTTGCGGGCCGAGCCTGCTGTGTTCGGGCCGGTGGCCTCTGACCCGACGGTCTCACGCCTGGTGGACGCCCTCGCCGCGGCCGGGCCCCGCGCCCTTGAGGCCATCCGGCGGGCACGAGCCGACGTCCGCTGTCGGGTCTGGAGGTTGGCCGGCGATGCGGCTCCGGACGCAGACGGGGACGTGATCGTGGACATCGACGGAGTGTTGGTCCTCGCGCACTCCGAGAAGGAGCACGCTGCCAAGACCTGGAAGAAGACGTTCGGGCATCACCCGCTGTTCGCGTTCGTCGACCACGGCGGTGACGGGTCCGGAGAACCGGTCGCGGGCCTGCTGCGGCCGGGGAACGCGGGCAGCAACACGGCCGCCGACCACATCGAGGCCGCCCGCGTGGCCCTGGCCCAGCTGCCGAAGAAGTACCGGCGTGGACGCCGGACCCTGATCCGCACCGACTCCGCCGGCGGTACCCACGACTTCCTCAACTGGCTCACCGCACGCGGCCGATGGCTGTCCTATTCGGTGGGGATGACCATCACCGACGCCATCCACGCCGCCGTGCTGAAGGTCCCGGCCCCGGCCTGGACCGCGGCCGTCGAACCCGACGGCGAGATCCGCGAGGGCGCCTGGGTCGCCGAACTCGCCGGCGATGTCCTCACCGGCTGGCCGACGGGAATGCGGCTGATCGTCCGCAAGGAACGGCCGCACCCAGGCGCCCAGTTGCGCTTCACCGACGCCGACGGCATGCGGCTGACCTGCTTCGCCACCAACACCAAGCACACGCCCATCGCCGCTCTGGAGTTGCGGCACCGCCGGCGGGCCCGCGCCGAGGACCGCGTCCGCGCCGCCCGCGACACCGGACTGCGCAACCTGCCGCTCCACGATGCCGCCCAGAACCAGGTCTGGCTGGAGATCATCCAGCTCGCGCTCGATCTGCTCGCCTGGATGCCCATGCTTGCGCTGACCGGGCCCGCCCGTCGCTGGGAGCCCAAACGCATGCGGCTGAGGCTGTTCTCCGCCGCCGCCCAGCTCGTCACCACCGGCCGCCGCAGCTACCTCCGTCTGGCCCGTCACTGGCCCTGGACCGACGTGATCACCAGCGCGTTCGCCCGCCTACACATCCTGCCGGCGCCCGGCTGACCAGTGACATCGCCCCATCCCGACGAGCACTCACTGCCTTCCGGAGCTGTGGAACCCGGCGCTCACCCGACGCGACAGCCGGGCCCTCACCATGCCCACAGGACAGAAACCCCGGCCCGGACAAGCGAAAACGGCCCGCCAGCCATGCTGACGAGCCGTCATGCAAGATCGAGGCTAATGATGATCTCGTCGAGGAGGTCCTCGTCCAGGAGTTCTCGGCCGCCGTCAATTGCTTCCTTGGCGCCGTCCTCGATAAGGCGGTTGAGGAGCCCGACGACGCCGCCGGTGCGGCGCATCAGGTATTCGGGCATGCCGCCTTCGGTGAGCATTCCGGGCTCGGCGTTGAACAGGCGGAGGCCGTCCTCCAGACCACCGAGGTAGTCATGGAAGGCTTGGATATCACGGGGAGTTGTGTAGCGGAAGCGGTCGAGCTCGACTAACTCGAAGCGACGCTCGGTCTGGGTGACCTCCAGGCCATGGATGCGCGCGTTTTCTGGGGGTGGCACCACCCACTGACGCTCCCGCTTGTCCCACTTCGCGCCCCGCAGCAGGCCCGAGCCGACGATGTCGACACCGATCAGGATGAGGGTGACATTCATGCTCATGAAAGCCCGGACCAGGTCCAGTGCGTCCTGGTCGTCGGCCCGGTGCAATCGGAGCCGGGTAATGTCGTCGATTTTACCGACCGCAGGAGCTCGGAAACCGGCTCTGAACTGCGACGATTCATAGACTACATGTCAGCGACGGGGGTGTGCTGTGGTTTTGTGTCGCTCGTTGGAGTGGTTCTCAAGTGCCCTCGTCGTCTGACGGCCAGATGCCTTCATCGCAGGACTGAGCTGGTCCAGCCCTGTCACCGCGAGCATGGCTCTGTCCGTGAGAACGCGGATATACATCGGTTTGGGAGGCACCCGACGCCCGCTAAGGAAACGAAGTGTTCACGGGTTTCGACAGCAGCACGGGTACGGAGAAGCTGCTGCTGGGGGTGCTGGATGGCCGTGGTAGTCGGGTGTCTAAGGTCGCGTCCATGACGAGGACCACGCCCCCGCGCCCGCTCGATGTCGAGGTGCTCTTCCCGGAACTGGCCGCCTACCGGGGCACGACGACGCGCCTCCACCCGCGGCCGGGGAGCCCGGAGGTGTCGGCCAGCTCGGTGGGCGGCCCGATGCTGTGGCCGGCGAACGAGCCGTGGCCGGTGTGCAGCGAGGCACACGGCCGCCGGCGGGGGCGGCGCCCGGCCGACATCCACCAGTGGCGACAGGTCCTGTCTGCCGCATGGGCCCGGGAGCAGAACCCGGGGCCCACGGATGAGGAGCGGAAGCTCCTGGACGAGCTACGCCTGGAACACCGGCCTCCCGAGGTGTCGGAGACGGACCCGCTGCCGATGATCGGCCTCGCGCAGCTGTACCGGCGGGATCTTCCCGACCTGCCGGTCGGGCCGGGCAACTGCGACCTGCTCCAGGTGTTCTGGTGCCCCTTCGACGCGCACGGCCCGAGCCGGTACGACCTGGAACTGCACCTGCGCTGGCGGCGGTCCTGGGAGGTCGGCGAGATGCTGACCGCACCACCGCAGCCGCTGGTCGTCGGATCCGCCGGGTTCGTACCCGAGCCCTGTGTCCTGCACCCGGAGCAGGTGGCCACCTACCCGTTCGCCGGCCTCCTGCCCGAGGACCTGTGCACCCGGCTCGACGCCTGGGACGAAGCCCAGGAAGAGGAGGCCGAGCAGTCGGCGGACGAGAATGCGGCTGATCCGGTCGGCTACCAGTACGACCTGTCCATCCCGCCCGGCTGGCGCGTCGGTGGCTTCGCCTCCTGGCACGCCACCGACCCGTACCCCATGGACTGCCAGACCTGTAGGACGCCGATGCACCTCCTACTGACCATCGACAGCTCGGAGTGGGACGGCGGCAGCGGCAGCTGGAAGCCGCTGGAGGACCGAGACCTTCCGACCCATCGGTCCGCCACCCCCACTGAAGTCACCGTGGGCCGATTCGGCGAGCTCAACGTCTTCGCCTGCCCCACCGATCCCGACCATCCGCACCGCTGGAGTATCCAGTAGCTCGTAGGGCCTACCTGGTGCGGCAACGTTCTCGTCGGCGAGCGAGGGCGCTATCGCTTCTCGTGAACATCGAACACGCCGCGGTCCGGGTGCCTCCCGAAGCACTGAACAACTGCTGTCGAAACCAGTGGACAAAGCCACGAGCACGAGGGACGTCGAGCGGCCGGATATTTCACTGCCCATTCAACAGCAAGATCGACTATGTTGCGGTGTTATGAGAGGCAGAGACCAGTCGGTGGACATTGCTGGACTCGATGGTGCCTGGAACAGGTCGTGGCCTAAGTGCCCGCCGGAGGCCCGCCGTCTGCGTCACCGGTTCCCAGAACGCTGGGTCCGCTTCCACGCCCTCCCGGAGGGCAAGAGGTATGCGACCTCGGACGCCGAGCACGCCGAGATCCTGCGTCGTCACCACGCGCTTCTGGAGGATCTCCTCGGAGACGTCACGGTCGACGGCGGAGGATTGGTGGCGATCACCTGCTCCTGGTCCGCGACCGGTTCCCCGATTCCGCGAGACACTGCGGTCGCTGCCACCACGCCCGGGGCCGCGCACTGGCGAAGCGATGACCTGGCCATCGAGCCGGGCTTCCACTCGTGGCAGCACCACTACGTCTCCGCGACGGACCTGTACGATCCCGCACTGGACCGGCTCCTGCTCTGCGTAGCCGACGACATGACCGCCGGCGTCATCCTGACCGAACCCGTCTGTGCATGGGTTGTCCACCCCTATGACGGCGGCGTGGACCTCTTCGCCGAGAGCACCAAGGTGCGCGACCAACTCGCCAGCAGATATGCCGAGTGGCTGCCGTCGACGCGGCAGGGGACGTGAGCTGGAACGGCGTCAGGAAGACGAGGGCGACTCGGCAGCTCCGGCCAGGCGGAGACTACGACCGAGGTCACCGACGAGCAGGCGGGGGTGGCGTCGCCACCACCACATGTCGATGGGGTCGAATCCGCTGATCCGGTGGAACTGCGACATGGCGATGCCGTCGTTGAAGACGGTGGCGGCCCGGAATTGGTCGTCGAGGGCTTTGATCCGCGGAGTCCAGATCACGATCACGCGTTCAGCGAGGATCGGCCATGCCTCGTGGAGCCAGTTCCGGCTGTAGAGGTCGTTGGTGTATTCCTCGACCATGTCGTCGTAGCCGTTTTCGACCTCGCCCACGAGCCAGGCCCATTTGTCGACCATCTCTTGGACGGTGAATGCCTTGCGCCAGCCTCGTTGATGCAGGACCTTGCCTGCTGTCTGCTCGTTGTGGGGCTCCATATCGTGGAGCCTCGCATACCGCGCGGTCCGTTGACCAAGGGTTTCCCCTGGTCAACGGAGCTGATCGAGCGGCATTGCTCGAGCGATCAGGTGGCCGCGATCTGGGCTTCGAGGTCGGCGACGCGGCGGTCCTGGAAGCGGAGGTTGGAGCGGGCGGCCTTGAGGCGTTCGTCGAAAGACCGGTTGTCAGCGGTGAGCTGGCGGACGCGCTGCTTGAGGGTGGTGTTCTCGGTGGTGATCCGCTGGATGGCCTCCTGGGTCCATTCGGCTTCCAAGTCGCGGACCTGTCCGAGGAGTTCGCCGATGCGGGTGCGCTGGGCGAGGATCTCGGCGTGGGCGGCCTTGAGGGCGTCCTCGGCGTTCAGGGCCCGTTCGCGCCAGGTCGCCTCGCGTGCCTCGTCCTGGTCGGTGAGCATCTGGGTCCGTCGTTCGCCAGCTTCGGCAATCGCGGTGGCGACCGCGGCTCTGGCATCGGGGTGGTCGTAGAGGAAGGTGCGGGAGACGTTCGCGCGACGGGCGACGGCGGCGACGCTGACCTGGGTCTTCTCGCAGCGGAGCCGGGTGATGGCGTCGCGGACTCGTCCGAGGGCGGCGTCGGTGGTGCGGTGGCGGGCGGCCAGGGCTGCGGCTGTGCGCGGGTCGGGGACGGTGGTGGTCACGCGCATTGCTCCTGTTCGTCGGTGGTGTCGTCGGCCTGGTCCTGCTCGTCGCCGGTGGCCTGGGCGAGGTCGGCTGCGCGGAAGGCGGTGGACCAGACGCGGTGGAAGTAGTCCTGGGGTTTGCGCAGGTCCAGGGCGAGGGCGTCGTCGAGGAGGCCGAGGCCGGCCAGTGCGCTCTCCAGGCCGTCGATGGCGCGGGCTGTGGGTTCGAAGTAGCGGTGGAGGTAGTCGGCGGTGGCGTCATCGGGGGCACCTTCAGCCAAGAGTCGCCACTGTTCGCGCTTGCGCCGCCAGTAGAGGAGGTCGGCGCCGGACAGGACGAACTTGTCGCAGTTGTGGCAGTCCAGGTTCCAGGGGCAGGCGCCGCCCTCGACGACGGGCTGGAAGGTGCAGAACCCGCCCTCGGCCGGGGTGCTGCGGCGCGACAGGTCGATCGCCAGGGCCTGGGCCTGCTCGCGGGTGAGCGGGGTGGCGTCCCCGGCCAGGAGTTGGCCCGGTTGGGCGGTGCCGGGGCCAGCGACCCAGATATGCTGGAGCACGTCCTCCAGATCAGTGCTGGTCAGATGCACGTAATGCTCGGCCATGCGGTCTGAAACCTGGCCGAGGTAACGGCGGATGTGGGTCAGTGAGGCACCGGCCCGCAGCAGATTGGTGGCCAGCGTGTGGCGAGCCTGATGGGGGACGAGCTGTCCCAGGTCGAGTTCGTTCACCCAGTCCCGGAAGCCGCGGTTGAACCACGTGTAGGACAGTGCGGTGGTGCCGGCAGGGTTGCGGACCTTGGTGGCGAACAGGGCCAGCCGGGCCCGTTCGCTGCCCGTCGGTCGACGGCCGTGCCGGTCGACGAAGCGGTCCAGCGTCTTGCGCTGGCGCTCGGCGAGCAGGTCGTAGAGACGGTCCGGGATGCGGATCGCCACGTCGTAGTTCCCGACCTTGGTCTGGTCGTGCCAGAACATCGCCAGCCCGCCGTAGCGGCCGATGCAGTCCCAGCGCAGTTTCACGACCTCGCCGACGCGCCGACCCGTCACCACGATCGTCTCCCAGACGTCCCTCAGTCCCAGGTCATCAGGGTCGTGGACCTCGGCGAGCCGGGTGAGGTTGTCCCCGTCGGCCAGGGCGCGGGCGACCTCGTCGGGGAACGGCCGGCGGGCCCGAAGCGTCTCGTTCCCGGCGTAGGGCATCGCGATGATGAACTCCCGGTCCAGCGCGAGTCGTTCGGCGGTCCCGTGCTCCAGCGCGTCGCGCAGGAGCTTGCGTACCCCGTTGAAGACATCGGTGCGGGTGACCTGGGTGACCGTGGAGGGCTCCCCGGCCAGTCCTTTTATCACCAGCGACGGCAGGCTGTTCTGTTCACGGTGCCGCTGGTCGGCGATGAACCGGGTCATGTGCTCCGCCCGCAGGGCGGACGGGTCGTGGCCGCCGCTGGTGGCGTCGACCTCCAGGAATGCGCTGAGCTCGGTGCAGGCCCGGCGGATGCCGTCGATCGGCGCGGCGGTGCGCGGGCGGCGGGGTGAGCTGATCAGGTCGGCGGTGTAGTCCCAGAGCAGGTCCCGAAGCCAGCGCTGGGAGATGGCGGTGAGGTCGATGTGGCTGGCGCGGGCCGGGAAGCGGATGCCGAAGTGGTCGGTCTCGATGAATCCGGCCTCCCGTGCCTGCTGCGGGGTGAAGTAGACCAACCGCAGGTAGTGGAGCATCTTCTTCACGATCGCGGTGTGGAAGCGGGGGAAGCCGTCCAGGTCCAGGTCGGTCAGTGAGCCGGCGTCGCGCTCGCGTGCGAGGTTGACGAGCTTCTGGATCCAGTCCAGCTTCCAGATGCTGTGCCGGTCTTCCTGGGTGTGGGCGAACAGGGCCCACTGGATCTCGGCCCGCAGCAGTGGCCGCAGGCCGCGCAGGTTGACCTGCTCGGGCCGCGGTGCCGGGTCAACGGCCGCGCACCAGGCACGGAACGCGTTCTGGTCCGCGTAGGAGACGTGAACCGGCCGCCCCTGTTTCTCGTAGCGCTGCCACCAGCTCGACGGGAGGGCGGCCCCTCCCGGACGGCGGTCGCGCATGTAGCGGTGCCGGTGCCAGCAGCACAGCCCCAGCGGGGACATAGCCAGCCCGGGACAGACGGTGACCTGGCAGTTCCCGTAGCCCTCGCACGGCTCCTGATCTGCCACCCACTGGTCGAAGTCCACCGACGCGTCCCGGCCGGCGTCCGAGTACTTCCACATGCCGTAGTGACGGATGCACAACCGCAGCTCGGTGCGCGGCGAGGTGGGTCGGTCGGGGCAGATCAGGCAGGACCCTTCCCGGTCGTACTCGGCGCGCGGCAGCGGCTCGGCGGTGGTGAGGAACTCTGCCCGGGTCCTCCCGGATGCCCGGGCCGTTCGCCACTCCTGGAAGTGCGTCGAGCACAGGTCCAACCCGCTGTGTCGGCCCCGCTCGCATGCGTCGACCACGCAGGCCCACTGGTAGACGCGGTGGCCCTGCGGGACACGGATGATGACGTCGCGGAAGATCGGGTCGAAGGCCGGGGCGCCGATCAGCGCGGTGAGGATCTCCAGCCGGTCGCGCCCTTCGCGGTCGGGGCGGTCGGTGTAGAGCGGCAGCAACGATTTCACGGTCACTTCGTCTCACCCCAGACCGCGCGGAGTGCGGCGTCGAAGGCCGGGTCGTGGACGTCGACGTGTCCGTAGACCTCGTCGACCATCGTGGCCGAGGCCCACCCTCCGGCGTCGCGGGCGATCAGCAGGTTGCCGTCCGAGGCGTCGAGAACAGCCGAGGTGAACGTGTGCCGGAATGCGTGGGGTTTCACGAGCCCCAGACCAGCACGTTTCCCGGCTCGGCCCAGCATGCGGCGGGCCCCGACAGGTGCCCACGGCTGCCCGGTCCCGGGGCCGTGGAGCTGGACCAGGAGCATGCCGTGCGCGGCGGTGCCGCGCGGATACTCGCCGCCGGTGAGGTAGTCGAAGTAGGTGTGCACCATCGCCGGGCTGACCCGCTTGATCAGCCCGCCCGTCACCGTGCCGCGCTCGATCCGCCAGGGGTGCTTGGTCTTCGCCTCGGCCCGGTTCGGGTTGCCGGGCCGGTGGCAGACGTGGACGTGCGGGGTTCGGCACTCGCCGCAGGCCGCGTTCTCGCGCAGGTGCAGGTCCACCAGGTGCAGCCCGCAGAGCTCGCCGATCCGCAGTCCGCCGTCGGCCAGCCAGGTCACCAGCAGCCGGTCGCGGGCCGAGTTCACGGTGGCCAGGAGCTTCTCCCGCGCGCCGTCGGGGAGCATCTTCGGGTGCCGGCGGTGCGGCCCCGTCGGCGCGATCGGGTTGGTGGGCAGCGTGTTCTTCACGTGTCCCAGGAATGCGCGGCGCCGGTCCGCCCGCGTGGGCAACCGGGAGGTGTCGAGCTTCTTGCCGAGCTCACCGTTCATGCCGAGCGAGGACTGGTGCAGGTAGAAGCCCTTCAGGCAGGCCGCCGCAGTGGACAGTGCGGAGCGACCGTAGGGACGCTTACCGATCCGCCACGGCTCGCCGAGCGGCATGAGGACCTCCGCGCCGACGATCCCCATGTAGCGCTCAAGGTCCCGCAGCACGACCTTCTCGAAGGCCAGGCACTCACGCTCCAACCACCGCAGGTGGTCCACCAGGTAGTACGCGTAGGTCTTCTGCGTCCCCGACCCGTCGTGCACGCGCAGGAACCGCTCCGCCTCCTCGTGGAGACCGCCCTCGGGCCACACGATCGTCCACGACCGCCGCCCGTCCTTCCGCTCGATCCGCTGGACCCTCAGGTCCCCGACCACCACTCGCCGTGCCACTCGTCCTCCGTACCGACTCCGAAACATGACGGGCGCTCCGGACACGGTCGGTAAACGAGCCCGCGACGCCCTGGTCACAGGCCCAGACGGACATCACGGGCGGCACTACCTGCGGTCGGTAAAGTCGAGGATCAGGGCCTGCACTCCGTGGTCCTTTGCCGACTGGGCGACCTGACGGACGAGTTGGGGCAGTGTCAGGCCCTTCGTCGGGGCGCCGAAGAAGTCCAGGACCGCCTGGCAGGTGCTCTTCGGCTTCGCGGTCACCGGCGTCTGGACGTAGGCGACGGGGGCATGCAGGTCCCGGGTCCCGGGGACGGTGCGCGGGTTGAGGTGGTCGTGCAAAGCCAGCCAGCGGTCCTCGAAAGCGGCGGCGACCTCGCATGTGGTCTCGGTCTTGCCGTGGTAACCCAGGCCGTTGACCATCACTCCGGAGAGCGTGGAGGAGTTCCGCTTCCATGCGTTGTTGCTGATCCTGCGGTTCACCAGACGCGACACCTTCAGCGACATCGGTGTCTCCTGCAGCGGCAGGTTCACGTGCGTGGCGGTTCGGTGCATGTCGTGAAGCGCCCGCTCCCTTGGGCTCATCGTCCGCCACTGGTCGATCGTGATCACTGGCGCCGGGACGAGTCGGTGCCGGGTGGTGCGAAACTGCTGCCAGCCCTCGAAAGTGTCCCTTCGGAGCGGCTTGTTCTCCAGCAGCTCGGCCAGGACCTCGGCCGAGCCGGGGCCGTCTGTCACGCGTTCTCCCCGATCGCATCGGTGTCGCTGGTGTCGTCCGGCAGCAGGAACAGGTTCCGCCGTCGCAGGGCGTCGCCGAGGCGGGGCGGCGGTGTCGGCCGGTCCGTGACCGCGGCCTCGCGCCGGCGGCGCCGATCGGCATCGACGGCGGCCTGGACGCTGTCCGCTTGACGCGGCCAGGGGACCACCGTCGCCCCCGCCTGCGGTGTGGGCTCCGCAGCCGGTTCAGGTGACGGCGGTCGGGGCCGGTCGGCGGCGGCTTGCGCGGCCTGGGCGGCCCGGCGCGAACGCGCGGTCTTCTCCCGCTTGGTCATCTGCGAAGGCCATTCGGCCACCGGGATCACCGAACCGAGGATCTCCAGCAGCACTGGCAGCAGCTCGGCGTCCGTGAGCGGTTTCAGTCCGCGACGGCGGACCTCGCCGAGCAGGGCCTGGGCGTTCACATCGGAGAACGCGGGGACTTCGCCCTCGGGCGGAAGCCCGGTCCAGCGCAGGACGTGCCAGACCTCCGGGTCGTCGGGGTCCTGGAAGAACACCTGGCGCCGGTCCCTTCGGTCACTGCGGACCACCCACCGGTTCTTGTGCCGGCCGCCCCGCGTTGACGGGCCGCGGAAGCGCTCCTCCTCCAGCACCGGGTCGTAGTAGAAGAGCCCGAGGATCTTCACCCCCCGGTTCGGGTGGATCTTGACATGGTGGGACCGCAGAACCTTGTAGTAGAGCTCCGGGCCAGGGACCTCCAGGTCGAGGCCCCCCTGCTGGACAGCGGCCGCGAACAGCGAGTTCGGGCTGTGCTTCTCGCCCGGCGCCCAACTCGGCGCGTACTCACCCAGCTCCCGCCGCTGCCAGACCCTCACCACCCACGTCGCGATGACGTGCTCCATCTGCTCGATCGTCAGCACCGCGTCCGCCTCCGGATCGGCGCCGCGGTCGGCGACGTCGGCGCCGGTGAACCCGAGCAGGTGCTCCAGCAGCAGCGTCTTGATGGAGGAGAACGCCCGCTCGACTGCGTACTTGTCGTGCGCTCGCAGCGTGCGTGCGGGCAGGATCGTGCAGCCCAACGCCAGCTCGGCGGCGACGATCTGATGGTTCTTGTAGGGACCGCCATGGTCAGTGGTGACCGTCTCCGGCGCGAAGAACGGCAGGGCCGCGACCCGATGGCCGGCGAACTCGGCGACCAGGGCGGCCGGGGCGCCGGGATAGGGCCACTCCATGTCCTCGCCCCAGCCCTCGCGCATCGGCAGCGGCATCATCACGTCCCGCAGCAGCATCGCGATGTCCACGGCAGTGTCCGACACCAGCGTGAGCCGGAACGCGACGATCGAGTGGGTGTAGAGGTCCAGTGCCAGCGACAGGACGACGGAGACCGGCTCGCCGAAAACGTGCTCCCGCAGCTTCACCGGCAGCGGAGTCGAGTCCAGCGCGACGACCTGGCCCGGCCGGTGCACCACCACCCGCCGCCCAGGCTCAGCGATCTCGGCGGTGCGGACGTAGCGCTGCCGCGAGCCGTCGGACCCGAACCACTCCCGCCAGACCACGGCCAGCGTCTTGCGCCCCGGAACGTCCTCGGCCGAGAAGTCGGGGAACGTCTCGTGGATGTACTGACACATCAGCCGGTGTCGGGCCATCATGCTCATCCGAGACCGGCGCAGGAACTCCTGACGGACCGCGAAAACCGCCTCCCGAACCTCTGCCGTCACCGTGGGATGCCCGCCGCCCCGCCGGGTCCAACGGCCGTCCGCGCAGGCCAGCACCACGTCCTCGTCCGGTGCCCGGGCGCCCAGTCGCTCCAGCGTCCGGAAGCTCAGGTGCTCCAGCCCCAGCCGCTTCGCCTCCGCGGGCGACATCTCCTTGATCTCCCGGGCCTTGGCCAGGCGGCGGTCCTTGAGGAAGGTCGTCTCCGGGTCGAATCCCGGCCTCGGTTCGTGAGGCAGGGCCCGCAGCGGGCTTCCGCTGCGATAGCCCGTTTCCGCCTCCAGCAGGTGCTCAGCCCGCAACCGAGCCCGCACCAACTGGTCCTCGGTCAGGTCGGACAGCACCACCGACTGCCGTGAGACCGCAGGGCCCTCCGAGGCCGCCGACCGCAGGCCGGGGTGATTCGCCAGCCAGCGCAACGAGCGGCGTTCACGTTCGCCGCCCGGCCCCGCCAGGACGATCCGCCCCAGATGCGGCTCGACCTCCTCGATCGTCCAGTCGACGCCGCCCAGCCGCAGCCCCGCCCCCGGCGCGACCAGCACCGCTGCCCGGCTCACGACCGCCCCCGGGCGGCCGGCTGTCCGAGCCAGACCAGGGAGCCGTCCTGCAACGGCGATCCGAGGTCCACTCCCAGCCGCCGGTGCCAGAGCAGGTGGATCGCCTCGACCCGAGCCAGCTCCGGCCACTCGGTCGATCCCACCAACTCGGCAAAGGACCGCGGCCCTTCTGCCGCCGCGGCCAGGAGCTGCGGCTGCAGGCCCAACGGGTCCTTGCGTGGCCGGCGCCTGGCCAGCAGGGCGTCCAGCACCCCGAGGACGTGCGGGCGCCAGCCTCCGACGACGGTGTAGCGCCAGCCGGCCGCAGCTGCGACCTCGCGCGTCGCGGCGAACTTCAGCGCGTCCGCGTCCTGAACCAAGGGGGCCGGGCGGACGTCGAACAGCCAGCCGCCGTCGGGCATCAGCGCGAGAAAGTCCGGGACGTGGGCCGACCGGCCACCGGTGTGCTCGAAGTCCAGGCGGAACGGCTGCGGCAACACCTCCCGGACGCGCACGAAGTCCAGGGCCCGCAGCAGATCCCGCTCCTCCAGCGACTCGAAGCCGTGCTGCCGACCGGTGGAGACCAAGGGCTCCAGCCCCGGCCGGTGCCGTTGCCGGGGCCGCCAGGTGAAGCGTCGAACCGGCCGTGAATCCAGCACCGGCACCGACTCCAGATCCCGCACCGGCCAGACGACCTGACCGCCGTCGAACATCCACGTCGTCGCCCACCGCTGCGGCCAGTCCCCATGGAGTACCAGCCGCTGACGGAAGGCGTCATCGCCGGTGAACTGGCTGACCAGCGACGCCAGATCGCACACATCCGACCGAAGCCCCGGCCCAGTCCGCGCACTCATGCAGCAACGACACCACCGGCGCGAGCACGGCATGCCGAGGATTCCCGAAAGAGGACGCTACCCCGGCAAGTTTCACCCAGCCGAGTGATCCACAACCGGCTGCAGTGACGGCTGGTGCTCGTTCGCAGGCACGTTGTCACCAACCCCGAAGATGCCGAAGCGCTACTTGATCAAGTGGAAATCAGGGTGTTGCAGCCATGCCTGCAGGAACTCAGCATCTCCGACGTGCCGAACCCACCGCCCTCCACCCCCGGTGTCATAGGAAACCTCTGCAACATTCCCCGGCAGCACTGACGCCAGTACCCTCGCCCGGGCCAGCACAGCCTCGTTGCCCGTGTCGTCTCCCGCGACGGGACGGCTGCTCAGGAGACCGTCGAAGTCGACCAGCGCATCGAGACGGCGAGCGAGAGCGAGCGCCAAGTGGCCGAGCAGCACGTGGTTCACCGAGCCCGAACAGCCCGCGCCGACTACCAACCCCTGCACCGGTTGACGCGAGAAGGCCGAGTAGTCCTCGTCATCGGCAGGCATCTCTTCGTCCTCTGACAGGAAGAACACGCCGACGCCAGATGGATCGAAGGCCCGCAGGCCCAGGGCCGAGCCGTCTCGTACCCAGAAATCCACGTCGCCGCCGGCCTTGGTTTCCACCGGGTCGCAAAAGGTCTCCAACCACGAGACCACGTCGGCCAGGATGTCCGCGAACCCGCATGGTTCGAAGAGCCACAATCCAACTGCCGGTCCCGACATACCGCCCCCAAAGCCTCGTGGCCGAAGTGCCACCGGACCAGGTTCTATCAGGACCCGGCGGCGGGCGTCTGATCATTTCGGGCCGTAGCCCGCCCTGGACGATAAGTCCCAAGCTGATGCGACAGTGAGCCTGCCGAGTCACGGTCAGCGGAGCCTGGACGCGAGGGCATCCCACAGGATCGGACCATCCAAAGCGCCTCTATGGCTTCGCGGCTGCCGCTGCCATCGGGTGCCGTCCATCCATGACTCCAGCCACTCAGCTAGGGTCTCGGACTCCACGAACCACGCGTCGGCGGCCCCGGCCTGCCCCGCTCCAGGGGAATAGTGCAGGACCAGCCCCTGTGGGTTGGTGCAGTCCACCGCGGCATGTCGGCCGCCTCCCCAGTGGAGAACGGGCAGCACGCCGCGCGGCCACCACGGCTGCCCACCAGATCGGGACTTGATTCTGGCTGGGTAGCCGTCGACGGCTCCGAACCCGACGTGGAAGAGAGGCGTCAGGCCATACCCCGGCCCGAATCCACCATCAGCAATCTCCCCATAGAGTCTGCGAAGCAGTGGCAGGAGTGGCAGGCCGACGATCTCCTCGGCACGCTCCAATGTCGCGGACGTGGCTGTCGGCGCGAGTACCTCGTCCGAACAGTCTGCCGCCCATGCGGCAAGGCGCTGGACCAGGTCATCCTCATAAGTGGGGCGGGGTAGCTCGGGCACGGGGGACATCCTGGCTGGCCACCGGCCCTCGGTCCAGAGGATTTCCATTCACCGGGGCCTCGGGGTGCGGGCGAGCTGCCCAAATTTCCACGCCGCCGAGGGCGAGGCGGCGGCGAACTAGGGCTCAGGGCAACGCAAACCTCCACGCCACCTCGGAACGACTGATGCTGTGACTGAGCGTTGTAGGTGGCGGGTGTGCTCGGGCTACAGGGGAACCGTCACAAACTCCAGCTGTAGAGGCTGCCGCCGGTTTGCACCGCTGACACGGCGAGCTGGGCCACTCCCCGGAGGACCGCCAGAAGGTCGTCGTCCGTCATCTCGTCTCCGTCTTCGGACCACAGCCGCGCGGTCCAGCGACCGGCGAGTTCCTCCAGCTCGGTGAGGCTCGCGCCAGCCAGCGCACGAGTCAGTCGCTTCGGCAGCGCGATCAGCTCCATCCCGTCGTTCACGGGAGGAATGACCCACTCCGGCCACGGCCGCCACGCATACAGCTGCTTGGACGACGGAGCCTTGGCCGAAGGCTCCTCGAAGTACATGTCCCATTCGGCGATGGCCGTGTCCGGCTCGATGAAGCGGCAGCTCACGGTCTCGAAGGCCGCACCGGGTCCCCCCAAGCGCGTGGTAGCCGCAGCCTCATCGTCGGAAGCCAGGAAGAACCGGATGTCGTGGGCCATCCCAGCATGATGGCAGTCGGCGAACCGGGGCGGCCAGTGACAACAATCGCGGGTGAGCGCGATCCCCGCCAAGAACAGCGCTCACCCGCCAACTGGAGCGCTCAGTCACAGATGCCGTGCCGACACGACAGTTAGCGTGCTGCTTCACAAAGTCACTCAGCGTGGCGGGAGCCTGTAGCCGCCGCCTATCGGTTCCAACCGCCACCTATCGCTTCCAGTCACAGGCAGGACTTCGCCGGCGCCCGCCAAGTTCCGTTAAAAACAAGCACGCACGATTGCTTTTTTCCTGGTCCTGACCCACCATCAGTACCGACCCCGCCAGCGCGATCGAAGAGGTCCCCGTATGCCGCGCCCCGGATCGGTACCCGACGCCACGCCCGCGCCCGCTCCGAGCGGCGAGCCGGCCACCGCTGCCCCGGCCATCGCTCCGCTCCGGATCGGCAATGCCTCCGGCTTCTACGGCGACCGGTTCGCCGCCGTGCGGGAGATGCTCACCGGTGGGCCGCTGGACGTGCTCACCGGTGACTACCTGGCCGAGCTGACCATGCTGATCCTGGCCCGCGACCGGTTGAAGGACCCGAAGCTCGGCTACGCCAAGGTGTTCCTGCGCCAGTTGGAGGAGTGCCTGGGTCTGGCGGTCGAGCGCGGGGTGCGGATCGTGGTCAACGCCGGCGGCCTCAATCCTGGGCAACTCGCCGAGCGGATATCCGAGTTGGCCGACCGGCAGGGCATCGCGCTGCGGGTGGCGCAGGTGACCGGGGACGATCTGCTCGACCGGGCCGGGGAGTTCACCCAGTCCGGTGGTCTGCTCGCGGCCAACGCCTACCTGGGCGCCTGGGGCATCGCGGAGTGCCTGCGGGAAGGGGCCGACCTGGTGGTCACCGGTCGGGTCACCGACGCCGCACTCGTCGCGGGGCCGGCGGCGGCGCACTTCGGCTGGGGGCCGCAGGACCTGGACGCACTCGCGGGTGCGGTGGTCGCCGGGCACGTGCTGGAGTGCGGGGCGCAGGCGACCGGCGGCAACTACGCCTTCTTCACCGAGCACGACGTGACCCGCCCCGGGTTCCCGCTCGCCGAACTGCACGCCGACGGCAGCAGCGTGATCACCAAGCACCCCGGCACCGGCGGCGCCGTCACGCTGGGTACGGTCACCGCCCAACTCCTGTACGAGACCGGCGGAGCGCGCTACCTCGGCCCGGATGTCACGGCCCGGCTGGACAGCGTGCGGCTCGACCAGGTGGGCCCGGACCGGGTCCGGATCAGCGGAGTGCGCGGCGAGGCGCCGCCGCCCACCCTGAAGGTCGGCCTGAACCGGATCGGCGGCTGGCGCAACGAGGTCGTCTTCGTGCTCACCGGGCTGGACATCGAGGCCAAGGCCGAACTGGTCCGCACCCAGCTGGAGCAGGCGCTCACCCCCGAGCAGCGCCCCGCCGAACTGCGCTGGACCCTGGCTCGCACCGACCGGAGCGACGCGCCCACCGAGCAGCAGGCCAGCGCCCTGCTGCAACTCACCGTGCGGGACCAGGACCAGGCCAAGGTGGGCCGGGCGGTCAGCTCGGCGGCGGTCGAACTCGCGCTGGCCGGCTACCCGGGCTTCCACCTCACCGCACCGCCCGGACCCGGCGCACCGTACGGGGTCTTCGAAGCCGTGCACCTGGACGCCAAGCTGGTCGAGCACTGGGCCGTGCTGCCCGACGGCACCCGCCGGGCGATCCCGCCGGCCGCCGCCTCCGCAACGCCCGTGGCGGTACCCGACGCAGACCTCCCCGCCCCGCTGCCCGCCGGTCCGACCCGCCGCGTGCCGCTCGGCCGGCTGGCCGGGGCCCGCAGCGGCGACAAGGGCGGCGACGCCAACCTCGGCGTCTGGGTCCGCACCGAGGACGCCTGGCGCTGGCTCGCCCACACTCTGACGGTCAGTCAACTCCGACAACTGCTACCGGAGACGGCCGATCTGCCGATCACCCGTCACGTTCTCCCCAAGCTGCGCGCCGTCAACTTCGTCATCGAAGGCCTGCTCGGCGAAGGCGTCGGCGCCCAGGTGCGGTTCGACCCGCAGGCCAAGGCCCTGGGGGAGTGGCTGCGCTCCCGTACCCTCGACATCCCGGAGGTCCTGCTGTGACCGTCCTGCCCACCCGGGTCGACCCGGGTTCGGCGGAGCACCGCGCCCACCGCGAGGCGATGCTCGGCAAACTCGACGAACTGGCCGCCGAACACGCCAAGGCGCTGGCCGGGGGCGGCCCGAAGTACGTCGAACGGCACCGCGCCCGGGGCAAGTTGCTCGCCCGCGAGCGGATCGAGCTGCTGATCGACCAGGATTCGCCGTTCCTGGAGCTCTCCCCGCTGGCCGCCTGGGGCAGCGACTACCCGGTCGGCGCCGCCCTGGTCACCGGAATCGGGACCATCGAGGGCACCGAGTGCGTGATCACCGCCAACGACCCGACCGTGCGCGGCGGGGCCAGCAACCCGTGGACGCTGCGCAAGGCGCTGCGCGCCAACGAGATCGCGCTGCTCAACCGGCTGCCGCTGGTCAACCTGGTCGAGTCGGGCGGGGCCGACCTGCCCAGCCAGAAGGAGATCTTCATCCCGGGCGGCGCACTCTTCCGCGACCTCACCCGGCTCTCTGCGGCCGGCATCCCCACCGTGGCGGTGGTCTTCGGCAACTCCACCGCCGGCGGCGCCTACGTCCCCGGCATGTCCGACCACACGGTGCTGGTCAAGGAGCGCGCCAAGGTGTTCCTCGGCGGCCCGCCGCTGGTCAAGATGGCCACCGGTGAGGAGTCCGACGACGAGTCGCTCGGCGGCGCCGAGATGCACGCCAGGGTCTCCGGGCTGGCCGACCACTTCGCCGCCGACGAGCCGGACGCGCTGCGGATCGCCCGCCGGATCGTGCACCGCCTGCACTGGCGCAAGGCCGGCCCGGACCTCGATCCCACCGCCCCGGCGCCGAAGTACGACGAGGAGGACCTGCTCGGCATCGTGCCGAGCGACCTCAAGGTCCCGTTCGACCCGCGCGAGGTGATCGCCCGGATCGTCGACGGCTCCGACTTCGACGAGTTCAAGCCGCGCTACGGCACCAGCCTGGCCACCGGCTGGGCCACCCTGCACGGCTACCCGGTCGGCATCCTGGCCAACGCGCAGGGCGTGCTGTTCAGCGCCGAGTCGCAGAAGGCCGCCCAGTTCATCCAGTTGGCCAACCAGCGCGACATCCCGCTGCTCTTCCTGCACAACACCACCGGCTACATGGTCGGCAAGGAGTACGAGCAGGGCGGCATCATCAAGCACGGCGCGCTGATGATCAACGCGGTCTCCAACAGTACCGTCCCGCACCTCTCGGTGCTGATGGGCGCCTCCTACGGGGCCGGCCACTACGGCATGTGCGGGCGGGCCTACGAGCCGCGCTTCCTCTTCGCCTGGCCGAGCGCCAAGTCCGCGGTCATGGGGCCGGCCCAACTCGCCGGCGTGCTCTCGATCGTGGCCCGCCAGTCGGCCGCCGCCAAGGGAGCGCCCTACGACGAGGAGGCGGACGCCGCGATCCGCGCCATGGTCGAGCAGCAGATCGAGGCGGAGTCGCTGCCGGCCTTCCTCTCCGGACGGCTCTACGACGACGGCGTGATCGACCCGCGCGACACCCGCACCGTGCTCGGCCTCTGCCTCTCCGCGATCCACAGCGCCCCGGTCCAAGGTGCCCGTGGCTACGGCGTCTTCCGGATGTGAGGGTCCCTCAGATGATCAACTCCCTGCTGGTCGCCAACCGTGGCGAGATCGCCCGGCGGATCTTCCGCAGCTGCCGTGAACTCGGCATCGCCACCGTGGCGGTGTACGCCGACCCGGACGCCGGGGCGCCGCACGTGCGCGAGGCCGACACCGCCGTGCGGCTGCCCGGTGCCGCGCCCGCCGACACCTACCTGCGGGCCGACCTGCTGGTCCGGGCCGCCCTGGCGGCCGGCGCGGATGCCGTGCACCCGGGCTACGGCTTCCTCTCCGAGGACCCGGCCTTCGCCCGCGCCGTGCTGGCGGCCGGCCTCACCTGGGTCGGCCCGTCGCCCGAGGCGATGGCCGCGATGGGCTCCAAGAGCGCCGCCAAGCGCCTGATGGCCGAGGCCGGCGTACCGGTGCTGGCCCCGGTCGACCCGGCCGGCGCCACGGCAGCCGACCTGCCGCTACTGGTCAAGGCGACGGCCGGCGGTGGCGGGCGGGGGATGCGGGTGATCCGTGAACTCGCCTCGATCAAAACGGAGTTGGCTGCCGCCTCGGCCGAGGCGGCAGCGGCCTTCGGGAACGGCGAGGTGTTCCTGGAGCCGTACCTGGAGAGCGGCCGGCACGTCGAGGTGCAACTGCTCGCGGACCCGCACGGCACCGTCTGGGCGCTCGGCGAGCGGGACTGCTCAGTGCAGCGCCGCCACCAGAAGGTGATCGAGGAGACCCCGGCCCCCGGCCTGGATCCCGCGCTGCGGGCCCGGCTGGCCGAGGCGGCCACGGCTGCCGCCCGGGCGATCGACTACACCGGCGCCGGTACCGCCGAGTTCCTGCTGGCGCCCGACGGCCGGTTCTTCTTCCTGGAGATGAACACCCGCCTGCAGGTCGAGCACCCGGTCACCGAGTGCGTCACCGGCCTGGACCTGGTGGCGCTGCAACTCTCCGTCGCCGAAGGCGAAGCGCTCCCCGCCGAACCCCCGGCACCGCGCGGGCACGCGATCGAGGCCCGGCTCTACGCCGAGGACCCGGCGGCCAACTGGCAACCGCAGAGCGGAATCCTGCACCGGATCGAGTTCCCACCCGGGCGGGACGGCCTGCGGATCGACTCCGGCGTCGAGAGCGGCAGCACGGTCGGGGTGCACTACGACGCCATGCTCGCCAAGGTGATCGCCTGGGCGCCGACCCGGGCCGCCGCCGCCCGCCGGCTGGCCGACGCCCTCGCCCGGGCCCGGATCCACGGCCTGACCACCAACCGCGACCTGCTGGTCCGGGTGCTGCGCCACCCGGCTTTCCTGGCCGGTGAACTCAGCACCGCCTTCCTCGCCGAGCACGCCGGTGACCTGCTGCCCGAAACCGGCGACAAGCGCGAGCTGCCGCTCGCCGCGCTGGCCGCCGCGCTGGCCGACGCCGCCACCCGTCCCGGCCCGCTGCCCTCCGGGTGGCGGAACCTGCCCTCCCAGTCCCAGGTCAAGCGCTACCAGGCCGACGATGGCGAGGAGCTGACGGTCAGTTACCGATTCGCCAGGGACGGACTGCGGGCCGAGGGCCACCCGGGCGTGCGCCTGCTGGCCGCCACCGCCGACCAGGTCACCCTGGAGCTGGACGGTCTGCGCCGCACCTTCCAGGTCGCGACCTACGGTTCCCGCATCGAAGTTGACGTACCGTCAGGATCGGTCAGCCTCACCGCGCTGCCCCGCTTCCCCGAGCCGGTCGAGCAGCGCGCGCCCGGCGCCCTGCTCGCCCCGATGCCCGGCACCGTGATCCGCCTCGCCGTCGCCGTCGGTGACCAGGTCGCGGCTGGCCGGCCGCTGCTCTGGCTGGAGGCGATGAAGATGGAGCACCAGGTCACCGCCCCGGTCGACGGCACGGTGACCGAACTGCGCGCCACCGCCGGGCAGCAGGTCGACCTGGGCACCCTGCTCGCCGTCCTCGAACCGAGCGCGCCCGAGCCGAGCGCCGCAGAACTCGACGCCACCGCACCGAACACCGCCGAACCCGTGCACCCCACCAGTCCCGAAGCCAGCTGACCCGGAGGACCTCCCCATGTCCGCATCGAGCACCCCCGAAAGCCCGCTGATCGAGACCCCCGAGCGGATCGCGCTGCGCAAGGCGGTCGGCGATCTGGGCCGCCGCTTCGGCTCGTCGTACTTCCTGGCCAAGGCCCGGGCCGGCGAGCACACCGACGAACTCTGGTCCGAGGCCGGCAAGCTGGGCTTCCTCGGCGTCAACCTCCCCGAGGAGTACGGCGGTGGCGGCGCCGGCGTCTACGAGCTGTCGATCGTGCTGGAGGAACTGGGCACCGTCGGCTGCCCGCTGCTGATGCTGGTGGTCTCCCCGGCGATCTGCGGCACCATCCTGGCCCGGTTCGGCACCGAGGAGCAGAAGCGGGCCTGGCTGCCGGCGCTGGCCGACGGCAGCCGCCGGATGGCCTTCGCGATCACCGAGCCGGACGCCGGGTCCAACTCGCACAAGCTCTCCACCGTCGCCAAGCGCGACGGCGCGGACTGGCTCCTGAACGGCCGCAAGGTCTTCATCTCCGGTATCGACGGCTCGGATGCGGTGCTGGTGGTCGGCCGCACCGCCGACTCCCGCACCGGCAAGCTGAAGCCCGCGCTGTTCATCGTGCCGCGCGAGACCCCGGGCTTCGAATACCGCCCGATCCCGATGGAACTCCTCTCGCCCGAGCGGCAGTTCCAGGTCTTCCTGGACGACGTCCGGCTGCCCGCCAACGCCTTGGTGGGCGACGAGAACGCCGGACTGCTGCAGCTGTTCGCCGGGCTCAACCCGGAGCGGATCATGACCGCCGCGTTCTCCCTCGGAGTGGCCCGCCAGGCCCTGAACACGGCGGTGGAGTACGCGAAGACCCGCACCGTCTGGGACACCCCGATCGGCGCCCACCAGGGCCTGGCCCACCCGCTGGCGCAGTGCGCCATCGAGGTCGAGTTGGCCCGGCTGATGATGCGCAAGGCCGCCCATCTCTATGACGCGGGCGACGACATGGCCGCCGGCGAGGCCGCCAACATGGCCAAGTACGCCTCCGGCGAAGCGGCCACCCGCACCGTCGACCAGGCCGTGCAGACCCTGGGCGGCAACGGTCTGACCCAGGAGTACGGGCTGGCCGCGCTGCTCGCCGCCACCCGGGTCGGCCGGGTGGCGCCGGTCAGCCGGGAGATGATCCTCAACTACGTCGCCCAGCACACCCTCGGCCTGCCGCGCTCCTACTGAGACGGCCGCCTGCGCCCTGTGATGTCGCCCCGCCGGGGCGTGGACGCCCCGGCACCCGGGTAGCACCTCCGGCACGGTCCCACCCGGCCGTGATCGTCGATCCGCAGGAGTTTCCATGGTGTTTCGCAGCGAGTACCCCGACGTCCCCGTCATCGACCGGCCGCTGCACGAGGTGGTGCTGGCCGGCGCGGCCCGGTTCGGTGACACGCCCGCCCTGGTCGACGGCGTCACCGGCGAGAGTCTGAGCTACGCCGAACTGGTCACCGTGGTCGGCCGGGTGGCCGCCGGGCTGGCCGAGGCGGGGCTGGCCAAGGGGGACGTGGTGGCGCTGCACAGCCCCAACTCCATCGCCTTCCCCGTCGCCCTTTACGCGGCGGGCAAGGCGGGCGCCGTGGTCACCACCGTCTCCTCGCTCGCCACCCCCGAGGAGCTGGCCGGCCAGCTGCGCGACAGCGGCGCGAGCTGGATCATCACCGTCTCGGCGCTGCTGCCGGTCGCGCTGGCCGCCGTGGACCTGGCCGACGGGGACTTGGCCGACGGGGACTTGGCCGACGGGGCCGGGGGCAAGGAGGTGCGCGAGATCATCCTGCTCGACCAGGGCGGTCCGGCCGACTACCGCACCCTGGCCGACCTGCGCGCCAGCACCGCTCCCGAGCCCGAGGTCGCCATCGACCCGGGCAGCGACCTCGCCGTGCTGCCCTACTCCAGCGGCACCACCGGCCTGCCCAAGGGCGTGATGCTCACCCATCGCTCGGTGGCCACCAACCTCGCCCAGGTCGAGGCGGTCGAGCCCGTCGTGCCCGGCGAGCGGCTGATAGCCGTACTGCCCTTCTTTCATATCTACGGACTTGTCATCCTGTTGCACCGCCCGCTGCAGGCCGGTGCCACCGTGGTGGTGCTGCCCCGCTTCGATCTGGAGCAGTTCCTGCGCACCATCGAGGAGCACCGGATCGAGGGCCTGGTGGTGGCCCCGCCGATCGTGCTGGCACTGGCCAAGCACCCGCTGGTCGACGCCTTCGACCTCTCCTCGATCCGCTATGTGCGCAGCGCCGCCGCCCCGCTGGACGCCGACCTCGCGGCGGCCTGCGCCGCCCGGCTCGGCCTGGCCACCGTCCAGCAGGGCTACGGGATGACCGAGCTGTCGCCCGCCACCCACGTCGTCCCGCTCGACGACCCGGCGCCCGCCCCCGGTTCGGTCGGCAAGCTGGTGGCCTCCACCGAGCTGCGGGTGCGCTCGCTGGAGGGCGACGGCGGGCGCCCCGGGGCCGGCGACGACCTCGGGGTCGGCGAGCGCGGCGAGATCGTGATCCGCGGCCCGCAGGTGATGAAGGGCTACCTCGGTCGGCCCGCCGAGACCGACACGATGATCGACGCCGACGGCTGGCTGCACACCGGCGACGTCGGCTACGTGGACGAGCGCGGCTACCTCTTCATCGTCGACCGGCTCAAGGAGCTGATCAAGTACAAGGGCTACCAGGTCGCGCCCGCCGAACTGGAGGCGCTGCTGCTGACCCACCCGCAGATCGCCGACGCCGCGGTGGTCGGCGTCACCGCCGCGGACGGCACCGAGCGGCCCAAGGCCTTCGTGGTCCGCACCCCTGGCAGCGGGCTGACCGAGACCGAGGTGATCGACTTCGTCGCCGCCCGGGTCGCGCCGTACAAGAAGGTCCGCGCGGTCGGCTTCCTGGACGCGGTGCCCAAGTCGGCCAGCGGCAAGATCCTCCGCCGCGAGCTGCGCGGTCGCTGACCTGGGCTCAGTACCCCGGTCCCCATCTGCGAAGATGCGGTGGCCGGGATCCCTGCCCCGAACCAGCCGGGCCCACCCCCCCCCACACCCCGTCCGGAGCGCACCGCGATGACCACCGCCGCCCGCACCCCGCAGCAGGACCGCAGCCGAGCCACCAGACGCCGGCTGCTGGAGGCCGCCGTCGAGTGCCTGGCCGAGCTCGGCTGGAACGGCAGCACCGTCACCGTGGTGGCCGAACGCGCCGGGGTGACCAGGGGCGCCGCCCAGCACCACTTCCCGACCCGCGAGGGCCTCTTCGCCGCGGCCGTCGAGCACGTCACCGCCGAGCGGCTGGCCGCCGTGCGGGCCGACACCGAGGAACTGCCGCCGGTGGGCCCGGCCCGCACCGAGGCCGTGGTCGACCTGATCGTCCGCCTCTACACCGGGCCGCTGTTCCGCGCCGCGCTGCACCTGTGGGTGGCCGCCGCCACCGAGCAGCCGCTGCGCGAGCGGATCGTCGCGCTGGAGAACCGGGTCGGGCGCGAGTCGCACCGGGCCGCCCTGGAGTTCCTCGGGGTGGACGAGAGCGCGCGCGGCGTGCGCGAGTCCGTCCAGGCCACCCTCGACCTGGCCCGCGGCCTGGGGCTGGCCAACCTGCTCACCGACGACGCCGCCCGCCGGGAGCGGGTGGTCCGCCAGTGGGCGCGGATGCTGCAGACGGCCCTCGACGAGGCGTCAGCTGACGGCGCACCGGAGTGACAGCGGGTCATCCGGCCCCGCGCGCGGTCGCCGCGCCGCCGATCAGCGGGCAGTCTTGAAGGGTGCACGCACCTCAGCCCGGCCCCCCGCCCGAAGGGGGCACCCCGTCCGGCGGCTCCGGCGCGGGAGCCGGCGCGGGTCGGCCCGGGATCGCCCCCGCGCGTCTGGACGGCCACCGCCTGGTTCCGCTCGCCACCGCCCTGCTGGACGCCGACGGCGTGGTCCTGCACTGGAGCGAGGACGCGGAGCGGCTGCTCGGCTGGCGCGCCGAGGAGATCCTCGGACACCTGGCCGCCCCCCTGCTGACCAGTCGCGAGCACCACGCCGAGGTGCTGGACCTGTACGAGCACATCCTGGCCGGGCGCCGCTGGTCGGGCGTCTTCCCGGTCCGGCACAAGGACGGCCACCAGGTCGAGCTGGACTTCCGCACCTACGGCATCGCCGGCCCCGGCGGGCGCCCGCTGGTCCTGGCCACCGGCTCCGACGTGCGCGCGATCCAGCAGGTGGAAGCCAACCTCGCGGTCCTGGAGGGCTTCTTCACCCAGTCGCCGATCGGCCTGGCGGTCTACGACACCGAGCTGCGCTACGTGCGACTCAACCAGGCGCTGGCCCAGATGAACGGCCTGCCGGTCGAGGAGCACCTGGGCCGGCGGCTGGACGAGGTGCTGCCCGGCATCAACACCACCGAGATCGAGGCCGTGATGCGCGGGGTGCTCGCCACCGGCGAACCGGTGCTCGACGCCCGTTCGCACGGCCGCACCCCGGGTGGGCCGGGCCACGACCGGGCCTGGTCGGCCTCCTACTTCCGGCTCGCGGACCCGGCGGGGCAGGTGCTCGGCGTCAGCTCCTCGATCATCGACGTCACCGAGCGGTTCCGGGCCGAGGCCCGCGCCGCGCGCGCCCAGGAACGGCTCACCCTGCTCGCCGAGGCCACCTCCCGGATCGGCACCACGCTCGACATGCAGCGCACCGCCGAGGAGCTGATCGCCTCGGTGGTCCCCAAGTTCGCCGACTTCGCCACCGTCGACCTGCTCGATCCGGTCCTCCAGGGCGAGGAACCCAGCCTGCTCGCCCCCGACGAGGGCGTGCTGCTGCGCGCGGTCGCCTCCGGCGAGGTCTCCGGGTCGGGGCTGGTCGGCGTGGCCGACGCGGTCGGCGAGACCACCGCCTACGACTCCAACCGGAGCTACACCAAGAGCCTGCGCAGCGGGAAGTCGAGGGTGATCGCCAAGATGGACGAACCGACGCTGCGCAAACTGGCGGCGCGCAAGGAGCGGGTCGAGCCGGGCCTGGCCGCCGGGATCCACTCCTACCTGCTGGTCCCGCTGATGGCCCGCGGCATGGTGCTCGGCGGCGCCGAGTTCGTCCGCACCCGCAACCCCGAGTCGTTCACCGAGGCGGACGTGGCGCTCGCCGAGGAGCTGGTCGCCCGCACCGCCGTCAGCATCGACAACGCCCGTCTCTACCGCCGGGAGCGGGACACCGCGCTGACCCTGCAGCGCAGCCTGCTGCCGCAGGAGATCCACCGCACCCTGGGCCTGGAGATCGCCTACCGCTACCTGCCCAGCAGCGTGGTCAGCGAGGTCGGCGGCGACTGGTTCGACGTGGTGCCGCTCTCCTGCGGGCGGGTGGCGCTGGTGGTCGGCGACGTGATGGGGCACGGCATCCGGGCAGCGGCGACGATGGGTCAGCTGCGCACCGTCGCCCGCACCCTGGCCACCCTGGACATGCCGCCCGCCCAGGTGCTCGCCCGGCTCGACGAGACCGCCACCGGCATCGGCGAGGGCCAGTTCGCCACCTGCGTCTGCGCCGTCTACGACCCGGTGGACCGCAGCTGCACGGTGGCCTGCGCCGGCCACCTGCCGCCGGTGGTGATGGCCCCGGACGGCGACGCCCGGTCGCTGGAGGTGCCGCCGGGCGTGCCGCTGGGCATCGGCGGGGTGGCGTTCGAGAGCGTCGAGTTCACCCTGCCCGAGGGCAGCATCCTGACCCTCTACACCGACGGCCTGGTGGAGCGGCGCGGCGAGGACATCGACAACGGCATCGACAAGCTCCGCACCACGCTGGCCGCCCGCGGCCGCACCCTGGAGGCGCACTGCGACGCGGTGATCTCGGCGCTGGTGCGCGGCGGCACCGAGGACGACGTGGCGATGATCATGGCCAGGGCGCTGCCGCTGCCGAGCGACCGGATCGCCACCCTGCCGCTCACCGGCGAGGGCCCGATGCCCGCGCTGGCCCGCCGC